>CBINDO010000084.1:0-27304 GCA_966249405.1 uncultured bacterium
GGCGGGCACCGGCAAGACGTACCTCGCCATGGCGATGGCCGCGCGCGCGCTCCTGCAACGCGAGGTCAAACGAATCGTGCTCACCCGCCCCGCAGTCGAGGCAGGTGAACGGCTCGGTTTTCTGCCGGGCGACCTGATCGAGAAGATCAACCCCTATCTGCGCCCGCTGTATGACGCGCTCCACGACATGCTCGACTTCGAGAAGGTCGAGCAGATGCGCGCTCGCGGACAGATCGAAGTGGCACCGTTGGCGTTCATGCGCGGCCGTACGCTGAGCGACGCCTTCGTCATCCTCGACGAAGCTCAGAACGCCACGAGTGAACAGATGCGGATGTTCCTCACGCGGCTCGGGTTCAACTCCAAAGCGGTGGTTACCGGCGACGCGACCCAGACCGACTTACCGCGCGGTTCACGCAGCGGGCTACTGGAGGCCGAACGGCTGCTCACCGGCGTAGAAGGCATCGCGTTCGTGCGCTTCGGAGACCAAGACGTGGTACGGCACCCACTCGTGCAGCGGATCGTCGTGGCCTACGAAGCGGAGGACCGCCGCAGGGAAGCGCAGCGAAACGCCCGGTCCGGTGACGAAGTACACCACGAAAAGGACTCGCAACACGATCCGGACTCTCCGGAAACGTCGGCGCCCAGCCGGGCGCCCCGACGCCAAACGCGCGGAAGCTGAGGCACCGCCCCGGTCCGCCAACGGCGGCCGGTCGAGTGGTGTTGAAACCCGCAGGCTGGGCCCAGTCCAACAAAATGGCGGCGGCCCAATCCGGCGCTCGCTTTGCGGGTTTTCTTCATGTTATCGGAGGCGCGTTATGCCGGATATCATTGACGTCAGTGCGCGCGAGATCCTCGATTCTCGCGGAAATCCAACGGTTGAGTGCGAAGTCCACACGAGCAGCGGTCACGGCCGTGCCTGTGTGCCGAGCGGTGCTTCCACGGGCGAACACGAGGCAGTGGAGCTCCGTGACGGCGACAAGCGTCGCTACCTCGGCAAAGGCGTGCAAAACGCCGTTGCCAACATCAACGAGAAGCTCGGACCAGCCCTCGAAGGCATGGTTGCCTTGGATCAGGTCGCGATCGACCAGCGTTTGATCGAGCTCGACGGCACTCCGAACAAGGGCAAGATGGGCGCAAACGCCATCCTGGCCGTCTCGATGGCGGTCGCTCGCGCTGCTGCAGATACCGTTGGCCTCCCGCTGTGGCGTTACCTCGGTGGTGCGCAGGCACGCGTGTTGCCCACCCCGATGATGAACATCCTCAACGGTGGCACGCACGCCGACAACGGCCTGGAAATCCAGGAGTTCATGGTCATCCCGTACGGGTTCGAGACGTTCGCCGAGGCGCTCCGCTGCGGCGCCGAGATCTTCCACTCCCTCAAGTCCAACCTCAAGAAGGACAACCTGACGACCGCCGTGGGCGACGAAGGTGGCTTTGCTCCCCGCCTCGCCAACAACGAAGAGGCACTCAAGCGCATCATGGATTCGATCGTCGCTGCCGGCTACGAGCCGGGCAAGCAGGTCGGCATCGCGCTCGACTGCGCCATCAGCGAGTTCTACAGCAACGGCAAGTACACCTTCGACAAGAAGCAGGTTACCTCCGCCGAGCTCGTCGACATCTACGCTCAGTACGCCGAGAAGTACCCCATCCGTTCGATCGAAGATGGCCTCGACCAGAATGACTGGGACGGCTGGAAGCAGCTCACCAACAAGCTCGGCTCGCGCGTTCAGTTGGTCGGCGACGACCTGTTCGTCACCAACCGCGCTCGCCTCGAAGAGGGTATCGCCAAGGGCTGTGCGAACGCCATTCTGATCAAGCTGAACCAGATCGGCACCTTGACCGAGACGCTCGACACCATCCGCGTCGGTGGTCTCCACAGCTACAACTCGGTCATCTCGCACCGCTCCGGTGAGACCGAGGACGCCTTCATCGCCGACCTCGCCGTTGCCACCAACGCCGGTCAGATCAAGACGGGAAGCTTGAGCCGCAGCGACCGCATCGCGAAATACAACCAACTGTTGCGCATCTCCGAGGAACTCGGCGAGGCAGCCGTCTACGCCGGCAAGACCCCGTTCGAGCGCTGGTAGTAGTGTTGGCGTCGGTGTTGCCGCTCACCCGAGCGGCAACACCGCGCCTCATCCAATCGCGCGGAGTGCGAGGCGCTCTCCGTTTGGTGACCGTTTAGCGCAGTTTCTTGCGGTTCGCGCTCAGGCCCAAGACGCGCAGCGGCTGGTCCGATGGTGCAAAAGTGAGCGTTTCGCCGATTTCGACGCGCACGCGACGGTAGGGGCCGTCGAGGAACAAATAGGCGTCCTGCATCTTACTCTGGACCGTTACCGCGCCGTCCACGATGAATCGTTGGAGGCCGTAAGGTTTACGTTCGCCCTGGTAGGGCTCGCGTACCACGACTTGCAGCTTCTTGGAGAGCAACGGCATGATGCGTCCACCGGCTGAACGTAACGCTCCCGTCGAGCCAGCTGCCGTGCCGATCCAAATCCCGCTCGAACGATGTTCCTCGGTGCGGCGCATGGCCTTCAAGATGTAACGCGACGTTGCCGCGGGGCTCGCGTGACAGAACAGGGCTTCGTTCAGGACGCGGGACGAAACCTTCTGGCCGTCGACGTCCACCGCCATCCGACCCAGCTCGATCGGGCTGAGCTTACCCGACAACGCGTCGTCGATGAGCCGCGCGATGTTGCCGTAACGGCCCGCGCAAAAGAAACCCACGCTGTGTTCGGGCGCGCTGTTCACACCCAAGATTGGCGTGTTGAGCACATGGTGAGACGCCGCTAACAAAGTGCCATCACCGCCAACCGTCACGACGAGCTCGGCGCCCGTCGCGTCGAACTCGGACTGGGGCCCATACAACACCCAGCTCTCGACGCCGTGGCGCTCCAAGATCTGTCGCACGCGCTCCACTGTTCGCGTGTGATCGTCGTGCGCTTTCTGCCAACGCCTGACCGAGGGATCCCCGCGGCCCAAGAGCTCGTTTATGCGAGGGTCCTGCCCTTCGTCGAAATAGCGCGAGTACGCTGTGCGTTTTGCGACGACTATGACGCGCGGCGGGGACCGTTTGCTCGATGACTTCGAAGTTGGCACCAGGTTTTCGTATCCTTCACCCTAGCTCTTGTTGCAGGCGACGTAACGCGAGCTCGGTCTTGGAGTCAGGGATCGTGCCCTGGGCACAATACTCCAAGGCGCGCTCCAAGCTGACCAACGCGATCGCCGCGTGCTCCTCGAGAGGAGAACCGTCCAGGCTCGGCGCGCAGGCGACTTCGTCCACGATCTCGACGTGAACGAAGTATTGTCGCTCCGCCGTCATACCGGGTAAACGCCCGCACCCAACATCCGAAAACGAGACGCCGGGATGCGGAAGCCGAGCTCTTCCTCGGTCTCGCGGGCGGCGGCGAGACACACGCCGGCGTAACGAACGTCCGCGGCCGTCAGGTCCTCGGGTTCGATGAGTCCTGCCGGAAGTTCCCACATCCCGGTCGTAGCCTCTTGTTCCACCGCGCCCGGGTGGTAAGCCCGCTCGGCGATGGGCGGTCGCACCGCCGTCCTCAGGTAGACCGCCACCTCGCCTGCGACGCGCCTCCAGGCGGCGATGACCACCGCGTCCAACGCTCGACGACTCACCGCATCGTAACCAAACGGCGCGCTTTCGACACCATCCGGGAAGCGCGCTACCAGCCAAGCTCGATCCACCCGGAGAAACGGCGCAGGATCCCGCTCTCGCTCGACCCGCTGCAACTCGATCCGCGGAATGGGGGGCAACTCCGAACTCGGCTTCACCGCAACGCTTCTAGCTCAGCGAGATGGCACGCGTCACTCGTCAAGTCGGTTGGGCCCAGCAAAGTGAGACAGTCGGCGGCTCCCGCCCACCGCGGGGCTCGGGGTCGCCAACGGCGTTGAGCTCTCCGTAGCCTCCCCAGCTCACATCCGTACGGCACGGCTCTGCCAGGTATGACTCGAAGATCCTGGTTTGTTCGCGGCGGGTCGCGGCGCCTGGAAGATCGATGCGCGAAATCGAGGAGTTTACTCCTGGGAACTCTAGACTTTGTGTCGGTTCGGTGGCAAAAGCCCCGCCCTGGCACGGCCTGTGCTTACAGCCGTTCCGGACCCATTCCCCGACCCTTTCCCAGGTCACTGGGAAGCATCAAGAGACCACCCTATGTTGAAGACTAAGAACTTATTCGCTTTGATGGCACTCGGCAGCGCACTGACCTTGGTTGGTTGCGGTGACGACGACAACGGCAGCAACCCCGTCCCCGAGGCGGATGCTGGCCCCGACGGCGGCGATACGACCCCCGTGGACGAGACCTCGGCCCCCGTGGACGAGACCTCGGCTCCGGTTGCTACGGACAGCGGCACCGACACCACGTCCGAGAGCGACGCTGAAGCTCCGACCTCCGGCGACGCTGGTGGCGACGCTGAAGCTCCGACCTCCGGCGACGCTGGTGGCGACGCGGAGGCTCCGACATCCGGCGACGCTGGTGGCGACGCTGAGGCTCCGACCTCCGGCGACGCTGGCGGCGATGCCGAGGCTCCCGTGGACACCAGCGCTCCGGCACCGGTTGTCGACGCTGGCGGCGACGCAGGCTGATTGCCAGATCTAGGTGACCCCACGCGGGCCACTTAGCAACGAGAAAGGACGCTGACTTCAGCGTCCTTTCTTGTTTTGTGCGGCGGACACGTCGAGCATGATGGGGCTACGCATGAACGAATACCGGGCGTGGTTGGTTGATTTCGACGGCACTCTGTATCGTGCCAAACCAGTGCAGGCTCTGATGGCCCTCGAGTTGGCGCTGTTCGGTTGGGGCGCGCTCCGTGTGCTCAGACGCTTCAGAAAGTCTCACGAGCAGCTCCGGCGCGGCTCTCTGGATACTCACCCCGCTCGCGACGTCGCGCTGTCGCCCTTCGAACAGCAAATCGCGATAACGGCCGCCGACCTCGGGCGACCCCGCGAGGAAGTGCACCGCGTGATCCAGCATTGGATGATGGAACGTCCCCGCCGCTGGATCCGGTTGTTTCGTCGCAAGGAGTTGATCGCCGAACTACGGCGCTTTCGCGCCGGAGGCGGTAAGCTCGCGTTGGTGAGCGACTACCCCCTGCAAGTCAAGATGCAGGCGTTGGCAACCGAGCTCGAGTTCGACGCGGTCGTGGCCAGCGGTGAACCGGGCGGTCCGCAGCTCCTCAAACCTGCCCCCGATGGCTACCTCGCAGCGGCATCCCTCGTAGGTTCGAATCCGGGCGTCTGCCTCGTGATCGGCGACCGCGCCGACGCGGACGGCAAGGCGGCCGCGGCCGCAGGTATGGGGTTCAGGTTGATCGCCTGAAGGGATGTCTCACGCGGCCTCGGACATGCCCGGAGCCCATACCGAGACGCGATTGCGACCCTTGCGCTTCGACACGTACAACGCTTCGTCGGTAGCCTTGAACAACGCGGTCCAGTCTTGTCCAGCGAGCGGGAACGTCGCCACCCCGAGTGAACACGTGACCTGCAGCGTCCCCTGCGGGGTGTGGAACTGCGTGGCCTCCAGCTCTTGACGGATACGCTCGGCGAGCAGGCGCGCTCCGGTCGCGTCGGTCTCCTCGCAGACCAACACGAACTCCTCGCCACCGAAACGTCCCACGGCGTCCGTCTCGCGCTTGGTGCGCTTGAGGATGTTGCCGAAGCCCTTGATCACGACGTCACCGATGTCGTGGCCATACGTGTCGTTGACCTTCTTGAAATGATCGATGTCGCCGACGATGACGCTGAGCGGCTTGGAGAAACGCTGAGACGAGCGGATCTTGTGGTGCGCCATCTCGGTCAGCGCGCGTTTGTTGAGCAAGCCAGTGAGGCCGTCAGTGGTGGCCAGATCTTCGAGGCGCTCGACCATGCGCGCGTTGGCGAGCGACACCGACACGTGGCGAGACAAAACCTCGAGCAGGGGCAGTACCTCGTCGCCGAAGGCGCCCGGCTCCCGACTACCGAGCAGCAACGCGCCGAGGTCCGTGTCGTGGACGTACAGCGGGAGAATGATCAGACTCGCGACGTCCGGCATCGGCAGTTCGTTGCTGAAGACGACCTGGCGCTCGGGGTTGTATTCACCGCGGTAAGGCAACACCACGCGATTGGCGACCACCATCGACACCAGGCCGTGGTTGCCCTCGAACTTGCCGCCCACCAGGTGCTCGGTGCCGTGACCGCTGACCGCACAGATCTCGTGAGTGTGATTGGCTTCGTGGTAGAGCGTAACCGCTGCGAACTCGAAGTGCGTGAAGCTGCGCGCCGCGTCGACGCCGGCACGGATGACCTCGGCTTCCGTCCGCGCCTTGGCGAGCAGGTTGGCGGCGCGGTACAGCTTGCCCTGCTCCTCCTTCGTCCGCTGTACGGCGAGGAACAAGCGCTCGTTCTCGATTGCCCTCTGCGCGAAACGCGCCGTCTCTTCAACCAACGGCAGGATGGTGGCGTCGAGCGTCCGACCGGGGATGGCGTCGAGCAGAAGCGCCCCGAGCGGGTTCTTGCCGTCGAAGATCGGCAGCACCGCGAGATCTCCGCTCGGCAAGTCGTGCGGGTAGATCGGCATGCGACCGAGCGACTTGGCCGCCGCAACCCAGACCGGCTTTGCAGTGGTGAACGCTGCCGCCACGATCCCACGGTCGAGTTCGAACGGTCCCGAGACGAGCGCTTGGTGGTCGGTCGACACCTCACGCACCAGGAGCTGCTGGTCGGCGCGCCACATCAACGCTGCCGTGCGCAAGCCGAGGGCGCCCCTCAACAACGTCAGCACCAGCCGCAGTGAAACATGCAACTGCTCCACGCTCGATTGGAGCAAGCGTTCGTCGATGGGGTCGGTCGAACCTTGCCACTCCCCCTCTGCCGCCGGGCTGCGCACCGCGTCACCAAACCGGTAAGACCGCGCCGCCTCTCGCATGCGCGAGAGCTCAGACCGCACCTTCTCCGCCGACGCCCTTCGCACCCGAGCCACCTCACCACGGAACACGATCCAGTTGAGCACGGCAAAGAGCGGCAGAACCACCAGGTGAGCGATGGTTTGTTCCCTGGCAACGACCGACCATGCGGCGAGCCCGAGTTCGAGCCCTACCATCATGCCGACCGCCGCGACCACGGCAGGCAACGTCCCGACGCCGGCAGTGACGCACAACACCGCGTACACGAGCGCGTGATAAGGACCCGTTACCCCACCAGGCGCCCCCACGACGACCGCGTACGCGAGCACACTCGCGTGAAGCCCGAGCTCCACGTCGCGTCGCGAGTCGCGCTCGCTTGCTGCGCGCAATCGTCCGCGCAGCCTCGCGATGAACGACACGAGGACCAGCGCGCACAGGCCGGCATACACCCCGGGGTATTCGAGCCGGTACCGCGCCAACACTGCGCCCGCGCCAAGGGCCAAGACGGTTCCGTTGGTCGCCGCCAAAACTCGCTGCATCCCAATTGCTACCCGCACCAGGGGATCCATGGGCCAGCGGCTAGCATCGATGGTGTTCGGGGGCCTACTTTGTGACGCGGGTTTGTGTGCAAGGGTAGGCAAGCTTCGAATGGGCGAATTTCCTCACTTTCCCGTGGGCGTTCTGTGGCAGATCATGGCCAGTGCGGCCCGGGCTAAGACCTCAAATCGTGCTGCTCTTGGCGGTCGTCCTAGGGGTGTCGTTCGTGCCGCTCTACTTCGCGGTTTCCACGTACACCAAGACAGCTCACACGGTGGCGCAACGCCAGCAGGCCGTGGAGCTCGCGCAGACGGTAGTCGCGGCGCTCGACCATCGACGACCGCAAGGCCAACACGAGTTGTCTCACCTACTGCAGGGGCGCGTGATAGCGCTGCACCGCACCAACGCCGCGCACGGCGCTCGAATTCCTCTCGTCAGCTCGGTTCCAATCCAATCGCCGCCTCGCCTCGAACCCGTAACGGCAGAGCAATCGCCCGCGTTGGTGAGCTCGCTCGACGGCACGTGGGTGGGCGTGCCGTTGGCCCTGGGGGACACGTTGTGGGTGCTGGTCAAAGCCCAACCTTCGATCCTCGGTCGCCTCGACCTACTGCTGCTCGCCTATATGGGGATGAGCGGCTTCGTGTTGTTGGCGGGCACCTACACGCTGATCACCCACCGCATCATTCGACCGCTCGATGAGCTGTCTCACGCGGCGCGACGCGTCACGGAGACGGACCGACCGCTGGTACTCCCACACGCGGGCTCGCGGGAGTTCTCGGAGCTCAATCGCTCCCTGCAGGCGATGACCGACCGATTGCTCCGAGAAGAAGCCGCGTTACGCAACAAGGTGACGGAAGTCGAGACGCGCACTCAGCAACTTCGCGCCGCGCAAGCGCAGCTCGTGCGCTCCGAACGACTGGCTTCGGTGGGCCAATTGGCGGCCGGCGTCGCCCACGAAGTCGGCAACCCGATAGCGGCGCTGATGGGTCTGCAGGACTTGATCCTGCAGGGTGGCCTCACGCCCGAAGAGCAAGACGAGTTCGTCCGACGCATGCGCAAGGAGACACAGCGCATTCACCGAATCGTGCGCGATCTGCTGCACTTCGCGCGTCCCAAGCCGGAGACGCTCGGCGAAGGAGTCCCCTCCGCCAGTCTGCGCAGCGCGCTCGACGAAACCCTCGGGCTACTCCAACCCCAGCCCTCGTGGCGCGACATCGACGTCCAAATCGAGCTCGCGAACGAGCTGCCCCCCGTGGCGGCCTCTCATGAAGCGTTGGTTCAGATCTTCCTCAACCTGCTGCTGAACGCAGCGCACGCCTGTGGCGCGGCCGGTGTCGTGCGAGTGGAGGCCAAGCTCTCCGCCACGTCCGCGAGCGAGGGTGAACGCGGCCACCCTGGATTGCTCGAAGTCCGGGTCGAAGACACCGGACCGGGCGTCCCCGAAGAGCTGCGCGAGACGCTGTTCGAACCTTTCGTCAGCGGCAAAGACGTCGGCGAAGGCACCGGGCTCGGCCTCAGCGTGTGCCGGAACCTGGTCGACCAAATCGCGGCGACGACTGGCGTGTCCGCCGTCACCCTCGAGCTCGATCAGACGTTCACGGCGGGTGCTCGGTTCGTGCTGCGTTTACCCACGAGCTCCCAAACCAGTTGAGCGGTGACGCACGCGACGGGGATCGCGACGTACGGGTAGTGGCCGGTCGTCGTGTACTTGCCAACCGGCAACTCGAAGCGCGCCACCGTACGCAACAGGACCAAGACGATCGCCGCCACGGAACCATTCGACATCAAGTTGAGGAGCCAAACCCGCGCTCCGCCAGCTCCCCCGAGTCGCAAGCGCACCACCGCGCCGCTAACCCAAGCCGCGTACACGACGGCGGGATACGCGACCACGTCGTCGATGAACCCCGGCCCGAAGCCGAGATCCACGGCGACCGACGCGAGCAACGCGACGCACAGGGCGGTGAGGGTCGAAACGAGCACGGGCGGCTTCTAGCGACCACCGCCCCCGGGCGCAAGCGGGATCGCCCGCAGCGCGACTACCAATCGTAGCCGAGCTCCTCGTGTTCGCTGATGTCCAAACCCTCGCGCTCTTGCTGTTCACCGACGCGCAGCGAGCCCACGATGGCTTTGACCAGCAGTAGCAGCACGTAGGAGACAGCCGCCGAGAACAGCGCGGTGCCGACCGCCGCAGCGGTCTGAACGGCGAGTTGACGACCGATGTCGAAGTCTTCGCGCGCGCCACCGAAGCTGGTGCTCCCGAAAACACCGAGCAGGATCGTCCCCACGAACCCGCCCACGCCGTGCACGCCGAACACGTCCAAGGAGTCATCGTAACCGAGACGCGGCTTGATGACGACCGAGGCCCAATAACAGACGACGCCCGACACGAGGCCGATCGCGACCGCGCCCACCGGGCCTGCAACTCCGGCAGCCGGAGTAATCGCGGCCAACCCGGCGATCGCCCCAGTTGCAGCGCCGAGGACGCTGGGCTGTCCGTTGCGACGCCATTCGATCGCGATCCACACCAGTGTCCCGACCGAGGCCGATACGTGGGTGACGACCACCGCCATGGCGGCGTCCGCGCCAGCGGCGAGGGCGCTCCCCCCGTTGAAGCCGAACCAACCGACCCACAACATCGCCGTCCCCGTCACGGTCATCGTCAAGTTGTGAGGTCTCCGCACCTGCTCCGGATAACCGGAGCGCTTACCTACGACAATACACGCGACCAGGGCGCCGATGCCCGCCGTGATGTGCACGACGATCCCCCCCGCGAAGTCGATGACGCCCATGTCGGCGAAAAACGCGCCTTTACCACCCCAAACCATGTGGCAGATCGGCAGGTACACGCATACCACCCACAGTAGGGAGAACAAAACTACGGCAGCGAATCGCATGCGCTCCGCGAACGCACCCAGCATCAACGCTGGAGTGATGATCGCGAACGTCATCTGAAACGCGAAGAACAGCGACTCGGGGATCGTGCCCACGACGGCAGTGCGCTCCATTCCAGCCAGGAACGACTTGTCGAACCCGCCGATGAAGGAGTTCAACGTCGTGACCCCCTCTTCCATACCCGTCGAGTCGAAGGCCAGGCTGTACCCACAGACCAACCAGAGCAACGTCACGCCGGCCGTCAGTGCTAGGCACTGCATCATCAGCGACAAGGCGTTCTTTCGGCTGACGAGACCGGAGTAGAACATGAACAGCCCGGGGATGTTCATGAACAGAACCAGGGCCGTGGACACGAGGATCCACGCGGTATCACCAGTGTCGATCGAGGTGACCTCGGCGGCCCACGCCCGTCCGGGCAGCAGACACACCATCATCGAGAGCAAAAACAGCGCGAACACACGTTTGGCGGGCACGTCGGGTCCTTCCGAAATGTTTCGACTGGTGGTCCCAGCAGAGGCCATCCAGTTTCTTTGGCGTTTCGCCGACGTTTTGCGCGCCGGATTATTTCCTGAGTGTTTCTTCAGAATTTCCTTTGCATATCGCCGTGGGGGACGCGCCGCGGCGCGTCGTCCGCCCGCCAGCTCGCCAACGACGCTCGCGCTCGCGTGCGACCAACCACGGCTTGGTTCGGAAGCAGCCCACAAGTGAACGCACTCCGTGTCGAGGCCGACCTGGCATGGCCCGGGCGTACGGAGCCCGAGCCGAAGGCTGCGACCCCAAACCCTGCGAACCCAAAGCCAGGCACCTAACGAGCAGCGAGCTGGCCGCACGCCGCCGCCACGTCGCCGCCACCGCTGTACCGCTTGTGCGCGTATACGCCATTTTCACGTAGCCACGACCGGAAGCGATCCTCCGCCTCGTCGGCGACGCGTTGGTAGGGATCAGCGTCGGCATCGATGGCGTTGTACGGTATCAAGCTGACGCGTGGTGAATGACCGCTGTCACTGCGGAAGCGGCGGGCCAGTTCGCCCAATGCGATCGCATCTTCGACGGCATCGTTCTTGCCGGCTAGGAGTGTCACCGCCCACAACGGTGACATGTTGGTCAGCTTCGCGTGCTCGACGCAGGCGCGGTACGTCTCTTCCAGGGGATGAGCGTCGTTGATCGGCATCAGCGACGAACGCACCTCACTGCGAGCGCTCCCGATTGACCACGCCAGGCGCACGTTTGGTAACTCCTTGGCAAGTCGGCGAATTCCGTTGGGCAACCCGGCGGTGCTGACGGTGATGTTGCGAGCATCTACCGCCATCCCGCAGGGATGTCGCAGGACTTCGATCGCCGCCCTGACGCGCTCGAAGTTGGCCATTGGTTCACCCATGCCTTGGAACACCACGCCGTGGATCCGCTGTCCTGGTTCCAACGTCGCTTTGACCAGCCGCACCTGCTCGATGATCTCCCACACCTCCAGGTTGCGCGACAAGCCGAGGCGTCCGGTCGCACAGAAGCTGCACGCCAAGGCGCACCCGACTTGAGAGCTGACGCAGACGGAGAACCGGCCGGGGTTCTCGAGCGGGATCCGAACCGCCTCGATCAGTCGATCGTCTTGGGTTCGGAACGCCAACTTCACGAACTTGTCGAAGCTGCTGTTCACTCTGCGTTCGACGTGTAGCGTCGGGACATGACCCACGGCGCAGATGGCGGCGCGGCTGGTGCGACGCACGCCCGAGTTCGGCGCGGTGAAGTCGCCGCCGCTGTGGACGGTGGCCGTGATTCGACGCGCCTCGCCGATCTGCAGCTGTGGAAGTCGCTCGATCAGCTCTTCGGGCAGGATGCTTTGAAGCGCGATCGGCGCCGGCGCTGCACTCGACGCCAGGGGGAGCGTCACACGCGCGGTAGCCGTCGGTTCGGAGGACTTCGAGATCATTTTGACCGACGCCCCTCTATCACACGCCAGCTGGATTGGAACTCAAACCTCGCTCCCTTGCGTCGGGCTCACCGAAGCCTTCAGCTGGGGCGCAATACGCCAATCCCCACCACCAACAGCGCGATACCGACGACCTTTCGAACGGTGATCGGTTCCGAATAGAACCAGATCGCGCCCAGCGTCGTGACGAGCAGCATCCCGGTGTCCACGACCGGGATAGCGACGGAGGCGTCGACCTTGCGGCTGTTGACGAGGAAGTTGAACGCTGTGGTTCCAACGCCCATGATTACGCCTCCCAGCGCCAGTCGGACCAGATCCGGCGTCGAAGGGCGAGACACGCCGCCCTGAATGCCCAGCGCGATACCGATCGGGAGCAACGCGCTGACGGTGAGAATCAGTGCTCCGAGCGGCCCGGAAACCCCCGTTGGACGGATCACCAAAGGGTAAATCCCCCAGGCGAACACCACTACGGCCATGCTGATCCATTCTGCAATCATGGCGTGGGCTTACTTTAACCGCACGGGGCGCGCCACCCCAAGCGTGCTACGCTCATGCGTCGATGTTGGCAATGGTGAGGGCGAGGACGCTTTTTGCGGTTCGCGTTGCGATCACGTGCAGCGGCACCACGGCCGTGGCGTGCGGTGACGCCTCGAACGAAGACCACCACGCCGCTCCGGTGGCCGGCGTCGACACTCGACCTCCAGCCACGTCGGAGCGAACCTTCGGAGAGAAGCACACGGGCCAATACCATCTGGGCCCGGTCGATTTCGACGAGACCGAATGGCACAACGCCTGCGCGCCCGCGACGGGTTATCGTGCCGAGCTCCGGACCGAGACCGGTCTCGGAGGAGAGTATCTCGCGGGACTGTCGAACGAGCTAGCGGCCAACGGTGGGACATGTGACGCTTGCATCCTGATCGAGACGGCAACCGGGCGTTCGCTCGTGGCTCGTGTGGTTACCTACGGCATAGAACAGGCGCCGGGCGACATCGACGTGAGCCCCGCCGTCTACGAGGCTCTCGACACCGACGAATATCCACGAACCATGACTTGGCAGCTCGCCAAGTGTCCCGACACGGGTCCGCTCCGTTACGAGTTCCAGACGGAGGCCAACCCTTGGTGGACTAGTCTTTGGGTTCGTAACTCGCGACTTCCGATCGATAAGATCGAAGTCCTGAGCGCCAATCACGACGCCTTCTTCGAGCTCAGGCGAGAGGCCGACGGCACCTTCAACGACGACACCGGATTCGGAGAAGGGCCGTTTACCCTGCGGCTCACGGCAAGTGACGGACAGGTGATCACGGAAGAGTCCAGTGGCTTCGAGGCGGGCGCCTTGGTGGAATCGTTTCAGCAGTTCAAATGAGCACTCGATTCCGCCACGCACGATGTTTGCAGCCTCGTCGCAGGCTCGCCCCCACATGTCCGAAAGGCGCGCTCCATTCCATCGCAACGCTGCCGTTTGCTGTAAGGCTCTACGGTGTTGCCGTCGCAGATGTTCACTTTGCATGAGCCACAAACTGTTGCCAAGGTACTCCGTCCATGACGCGTCGTCGAAGGCGCGTCACAATCCTCCGACGATGACAAGCTGGCATTTCACCAAGGCCTAGTCCCATGCTCCGCCCTCGATACCTTGCCACTGGTTGGCTCCTGATGTGGGTGTTGCCCGCCTGCTCCGGCGCTGTGTCCGAAGACGTACTCGAGGGCCCGGACGACACGCCGGGCCAACATGGTTCGGGAGACGCGGGCGCCACCAACAACCCGACGCCTGTAACGCCAACGGTGAACACGCCGCCGAGCGAGCTACCGAGCCCCGTCGCCCCCACGCCGCCAGCACCAGGCGAGGTTACGCGCATGGCTCGTCTCACCCATGCCCAATACGCCAACACCGTCTCGGACCTGTTCGGCATCGAGGACATAACGGCAACTTTCCCTCCGGACGCTCGTAATGGGTTCGAGTTCAGCTCGAGCCTGGACTTCGTGGTCGACGGTCGCATGGCGCCTCAGTACCAAACGGCAGCCGAGACGATAGCCAGCACGGTCGTTACCGACGATGCCGTCTTCGCGAAGGTCGTGCCGTGCAGCGACGAGACCCAGACGTGCCGCGATAGCTTCATCGCGGAGTTCGGTTTACGCAGCTTCCGCAGACCGCTCAGCGACTCCGAGCAGATGCGCATCGCCGAACTGTTCGACGCTGGCGCCGAACTCGTCGGCGGGAGTAGCCCGTTCCGCGACGGCGTCCAGGTGGTGGTCGAAGCACTGATGCAGTCGCCTTACTTCTTGTATCGAACCGAGCTCAGCAACACGACCGAGGACGCCACGGTTCCGCTCTCCAACTACGAGGTCGCTTCGCGGCTGTCGTACTTCTTGTACGACTCGATGCCGGACGCAGAGTTGTTCGCCGCTGCCGCAGCCGGAGAGCTCACCAACGTCTCGAACGTGGAGGCGCAGGTCGAGCGCATGCTCCAGACCGACGCCGCGACGGCTCAACTCGTGTCTTTCCACGAGCAAGCTTGGCACTTCGACCGCTACTCCAAAGTCTCACCGGATCCCGCCGTGTTCCCCGACCTCGCCGACGATCTGTCGAGTCGGTTGCTGGACGCCTCGCGCGCCTTCGTGACCGACGTCATCGAGTCGGGTGGCGGCGTGAGTGAGCTCCTGACCGCGCCGTTCGCCTACGCGGACACGGAGCTCGGGCGCCTCTACGGGATCGAGGTAGAGGGTCAGTTGCAGCGCATCGAGCTCGACTCGGGGTCGCGTCTCGGCTTGTTGTCTCAACCGGGGTTCCTCGCGTCTCACGCTCACGCGCGCAAGACCGACCCGATCCATCGTGGCTTGTTCGTGACCCGCGACTTGTTGTGTCGCTCGATCGGCGCGCCGCCGGCGGGGGCCTCCATGGCCACCTTGCCAGAAGGGAGTCCGACGCCGAAAACGACCCGTGAAGAGGTGACGCTGCTCACCGCACCGTCGGGATGCGTCGAGTGCCACCGGCTCATCAACCCGCCTGGGTTCGCGTTCGAAGGCTTCGACGCGGTGGGACAAATCCGCGACGAGGAGGACGGGACGCCGGTGGATACGGCGACGACCATCTTGCTCGACGGAGTCGAGCTCGAGGTGTCGGGCGCGGTCGAACTCGTGCAACATCTGGCCGAGAGCGGCGAAGTGCACGCCTGCTATGCCGACAAATGGCTCACTTTCGCTCATGGCCGCACCCTTGAACGCGACGAAATCGAGGACCCGGACCGCTTCCGAGGGCCGATGTCCACCCGCGAGTTGGTAACTCTGATCGCGACGGATGCACCGTTCCTCACTCGCCCGACGACGCAGGTGTCACCATGATCCCGTTCAAACGTCCGCCACTACGCCGCCGCCACTTTCTACAGGGTCTGGGAGCCGTTTCGGTCGGCTTGCCTTTTCTCGAGGGTCTGGCGCCACGCGGCGCCCAGGCGCAATCGGAGGTGACCAAACGCTTTGCCGTCTTCTTCTGTTGCAACGGCGTGAACATGTCTCGCTGGTTCCCGCAGGGCAACTATGGGACGCTGACCGCCGAGCAGCTGATGGGAACCTCGAACGAGGCCCTGGCTCCGCTCGCCGGGAAGTTGATATTTCCGCGCGGCGTTCACATGAGCCCCCGAGGCTGGGATCTCGACGGCGGTGAAGCCGACGATCACGGCAAAGGCATGGCCCACAAGCTCACCGCTCAGTTTGCCAACGAAGACTGGTTGGCCATGGGCCCGTCCGTGGATCAGGTTATCGCTAGCCAGATCAACCCTGGGAGCGATGGCTCACGAACGCCGCCGCTGACCTTGCGTGTCGGTCAGCTCTCGAACTACTTGGGCTTCGACTACATCTCTTACACGGGTCCTGCTCAAGCCGTCGCGGGCATCAACAATCCCTGGAACGCGTACTCCAACTTCATGAACCTGGGCGGCACCAGCGCAAACCCGTCGGAGGCGACCGACCGCATCGCGCGACGACGTCAAAGTGTCCTCGATCTCGTGAACGAGCACATGAAGTCGCTCGAGGCCGCACCGCTGACCAAGAGCGACCGCGACAAACTCGACGCCCACTTCACGGCGATTCGCGCTCTGGAGACGAGCATGACGGATCCGCAAGGCCCCGTGGCCATCACGTCGTGTCTCAGCGACGACTTGGTCGGACGCGCCGAGAAATACGACGGCTCGCGAGAACTCCCCAACTCCCAAGCGGAGTATCCAATCATCGCCGACCTGCAGGTCGACATCATTGCCCTGGCGCTGGCGTGCGATGCGAACAGAGTTGCTTCGCTGCAGTTCGGTAGCGGCGCGGGCGGCCCGACGTTCAAGTGGGACGGGATGAGCCACGAGTTCAACCACCACAAATTGTCTCACGGTAAAGTGCGGGACGATTGCTTCGGTGAGAGCACCGAGGACGGCTGCGCCGACGTCGACGGCTACGAGCAGATGCTCGCCGACATCGATGCCTGGCATCAGAGCAAGTTTGCGCGTTTGCTCAGCCGGCTCGATTCCTACGTCGAAGCAGACGGCAAGACGGTCCTCGACAACTCGGTCATTCTGTACACCAACGAGTTATCGGACGGCAAAGACCACTCGTTCCTCAATCATCCCTACATCTTGGCGGGCAGCGCGGGCGGCGCTCTCAAACAGGGCCAACACGTGCTGCTCGGAGACGGCTCGGACTGGGACGTCGAGAAGGCGCCCCACAACAAGCTGCTCAACACCTTGGTGAACGTGATGGGAATAGAGTCCGAGTGGTTCGGTGCCACGCCGGACCAAGGCGCCGAGACATTGCAGGGCGGTGTGTTCGAAGATCTGCTAGCGTAGGCGAGTGCGAAACTTGGGCGCCGACGTCGAGCGAGCAAACGCGTCGTCGTGGCGGCTGGTTGCCCGCGTCGGGATGTGCATGGGTGTGGTGACCCTGGGCGCCTGTGACGTCGCTCGCGGCACGACGTCACCTGCGCCCGATTCGACGGAGGTCGTCGCCACCGAACACCTGCCGGTGACGTCTGCCGGTCAAAGTCACTCAACCGAGTCGTCCGCGCTGACCGCCACGTCGACCCCGGACGCGAGCCAAGGGACAATCGGGTCGACCGAGGAAACTACGAGCTCGACTTCCGAACCCAGTGACCCGGCTCTACGCGTCACCGGTCGCGTAATCGACTTTTGGGAACATCCGGTACCGAACGTACCGGTGCACATCGGACCGCGCGAGGCGCTCACCGACGACTCCGGCGAGTTCACCATCGAGGGTGTCCCTAGCGAATACGATCTGTCCTTAGCGGTTCGCATCGTTGGGGAAGTGAGTGAAGTTTACGCGTGGCACTACATCGGGCTCACGCGTCGCGACCCGACCCTGCAAATATACAAGGGTCTCAACCAACACACGGCCCCGCTCGAGCTCAGCTTTACGGGGTTCGATCCCGATGCCGGATGGCGCGGTGAAGTGGCCGTGGGCGGGCAACATGGGCAACGCGCCTATCCGCTGGGCGATGACGTCGCTACGACGTTGGGGTGGCGAGGTCCCGCCGAGCAAGTCTCCCCCGTCCGTGTGCTCATGTGGAGCACGACGGAGGAAGCGCCGCGCGAGGCCGCCGAGTATCTTTACAGCGCTGCGAGCGAAGTGACGTTGAGTGAATCCGTCACCGCCAGCGTCGCCATCTCGATCACCGAACCGTTTACGCCGTTGTCGACCCACCGCGTCGGATTCACCACCACCAACGCTCCTAACACGTCTCACCTGGCTACGGCTTACGTGCGTTTCGACGGTGGCCCGTCGATTCAGGTCGCTCAGGAGCCCCGTTTGAGCGCCACCACCGACCCGTTTCTGGTCACCGTACCACGCATTCCGGACGCCTCGGTGACGTTGGCTGCCCTGAGCGGCAATGGTGCCAACGACACTCCCTTCGTGATCACCTACGCACCGCAGCTGACCAACGCGGAAACCCCGGCGCTCACGTTTCCGACCGTCAGCGAGCTCGAGTCGCCGGCACCAGACGCAGAGGGGGTCACCACCGATACGCCGTTTACCTGGTCCGATACGGCTGGCACCTACGTGGTGATGTTCGAAGACTTGGCCGTGTACCAGACGGTGTTCGTGGTCACCGCCGAGCCCACGGTTACGGTGCCCGACCTCGAACATTTGGCGGTGTATTACCCACACGGTGGGGCCTACCGCTGGGCGGTCGAGAGCCACGGCCTGGCTACGAGCGTCGATCAGCTGTGTGAACGGGGTTACCTCGACCCGTTCAGCGGTGATTTCCTCTACCCAATCGGTCCACGCGCTGGTGAGGGCAGCTTCTGGCGCAGCGAAGGGCGCACCTTCGAGTTCGACTGAAGCATGCGCGGCGGTGCGTATGGCTTCACAGTTCGCTTCAACTGAACCGCACTCTGGGGTAAAGGGGTGGGCGGGAGCCGTGTTGCTGCTCCAAACGCTGGGCCCAACCACCAACCGATGACCACGACGACCGATCTCCCGATCCGCTGCAGGTGCGGCGCCTTGCGAGGCTGGGTCCGCGACGTATCGCCCGCCACGTGCACTCACGCCGTGTGCCTGTGCGACGACTGTCAGGCGTACATGAAGTTCTTGGGTGCGGTAAACTTACTCGACGTCAACGGTGGCACTGAGCTCACGCAAGTCGCGCAAAATCACGTCGAGCTAACCCTGGGTCGCGAGAACCTGGGCTGCGTGCGTTTGTCTCACAGAGGCATGTTTCGCTGGTACGCCAAGTGTTGCAACACCCCGATCGCCAACACGTTGGGCGCGCAAAGCCTGTTTGCGGGTGTGGTTCACGCGTGTCTGGGTACACCAGCAGACGGCCGCCCATTGACTGCAGCGGTAGGGCCGATCCGCGGGCGAGTTCAGGCCAAGTTCGGTAAGGGTCCGCTGCCGGCCGACGCGCATCGATTTGCGTCGCTGGGCGTCATCTGGTGGTCCGCTCGACGCTTCGCGGCCTGGTGGTGGGCTGGCGCGAGCAAGCCGTCGACGTTTTTCCGTGACGGTGGTCCGTGCGTTGCTCCGCAGGTCCTGAGCGCGGAGGAACGCAAGGCGTTATACTGAAACCTCGAAGCCGGCAATGCGCTCGCACTACTCCGTTGCCGACGCCAGTCCGCACGCGGTCGCCACGCGGCGCGCGATCCCTCGGTTGGTGAGGCGAGGCAGCGTTTGCTCACCGAGACGTTTGCCCGCCTCGAGTTCCCCAGCGTTGCACCGCGCGATAGCCTCGAGCGCACTCGCGTAGTTCGCGAGCTTACGCGGACGAAACGCAGCCAGCAGCTCGAGCGCTCTTCGAGGCTGACGCGCCTGCAGAGCAGCGTCAATCGGCGCCAGGTGCCGACGGTCGTATTCCACGTCCGATTCACCTAATGGCCGCACTTCGGGTGGCGAAGGCACCGCCGGCGGGGTGGGCACGACGTCGCGTTCGACGGCGGGTGGTACCGTCGCTTCACTTCGGCGGGGGTTCGTCCTCGCTTTGTTGCGATGCCTCTTTGGCGTCGACCAGATCTCGGCGCGTGTTTGCTCGAACGGGGCGTCGAGCACGACCGGCTGCCACGCCATCGACCCGATCGGCGCGCTTGGCAGTTCACCTTCGGCGGGTAGCCCCGGCGAACTTCGAGCACCAACGAAAGCGGCCGCGATCAGGGCCCCGGCCGCAACCCCCCCACCCAGCCAGGTAGCCCACCCGCCGGGGCGCACCACCGCGGCGGACTGCACTGACGGAGACGGCCTGGCGACACCTGCGTTGGTGGCCGTGACAACGGTTTGGGCGTCGACCATCGCCTCTGCAACTCGCGTCTGCAGCCGCGCCCATTCCGCGGGCTCCGCCTCGACGTTGCGCACCTGGTCGAGAAGGTCCTGCAGCGACTGCGTCATTTGACTCTCCATGCGTCACGAGCTTGGTGTCGAGTCAGCGCCGTACTCACTAGTTTTTCGACCGCGACCAATCGGCCGTTTGCCAACGATGCCGTCATTCCGGTGATACCCGCGGCTTCGCTCACGGTACAGCCGTCGATGTGCCGTAACACGAACAGCGCGCGATCCTCTTCGCGCAGAGTAGCCAAGACGCCACGCAGCCACTCGAGCTCCTGTCGAGCAACGCTGCGGTTGGAAGGATCGAGACTGGACGGCGTGGCGAACGCGGATATCGCGTCATCTCCAACGAGCGCAGGTTCCGCCGCAGCCCGCCGATTCTTGCGATGATAGTTGGCCACCACGCCGTGGACGATGCCGAACACCCACGTCTTGCGCGACGACTCTCCGCGAAACGTGTCCCAGCGCTTGAGCACCACCACGAACACGTCCTGGAGCACGTCGTCGATGTCACGCTCGCGAACTCCACGGAGCTTCAGCGACCTCCACACGGCCATGCCCCATACGCCGAACGCTTGTTGTGGCGCCGCCGGCTCGACGGGTGATACTTCAACCGGCACGAGCGCACCCAAAGCGTTCAATCGCGAACCACCGGGGCGCGCCGTTGCACGCCGAAACCAGGCGACGAAGCCCGACCCTGCCCATTCCCTGGTCGGGCGCCGTGTGGCGCGTGGGCGAAAAGCCGTTACGTCGATGGTCACCACGATTGTGTTCTCCCCCGGTCGTTCTTCGCGGCGATGGGCGCGCTGCTGTGGTCGCCGATCAGCCCCGGAATGTCCCACGTCAGGCCGACGCGCAAGTTGATCTCGAACTGTGCAGGAGCGAACTCGCCCACCTGAAGCTCACCCAGTTGCAGCGGCAACAACGCATAACGAAGCGCCAACACACCCTCGATGCTGGTGTTCGATGACAACTTCAGCGACGCCAAGACCGACGCGTCCACGGAGGGCAAAACCGCCGAGAGGTCGGCCGAGGGGGCCGCTTCGCTCGATGCCATCCAGTATCTGCGCCCACTCGCGCCGAGACACGGCCAAATCGCCGCCCATCCGGCGGTAGGGAGCGCGCAAGCATGGGCTCCGAAGTCCTGACGTTCGAGTTCGAACGTCGCCGTCTCTGGGTCTGCCGCGAGTGTACTCGATTGGTTCCAGAGCCCGAACGCTCCCAGGCGTATCGTCTCGAACGACACGTCGACGCCCGCTCCGACACCCAGACCGACTCCGCTCGGATGGTTGGTCGTCGCGTGACCGAAAGCGCCCGCAGTGACTTTGGCGCCGATCTTGGAAGGGCCGGCGGGGACGCTCTCTTCGGTCTCGATGGGCGACTCGGGTGCCCAGAGCGATAGGTAGAAGTCGAGATACGAAAACGCTTCGTCACACGAGTTGACGACTTGCCGCTCGACGACGCTCGTCTCACCGCTGGTGGAGACGGAGACCTCGACCGCGGCTGCACCGTCTTCCCCGTTCGGCTGCACGGACATGGTCACGGTCGCGTCGACCGGGATCTGCCCTTGATGTTCACCGAGCACCGACTGCGCGCGACCCGGATCTTCACAAACCCCGCCGCCATCGAATACCAACTGGGGTAAGCCGAGCATGCTCGATTGGAGAGCGGCGGCGACTACGATACCGTTCACCCTGGACCTCCCGGTCGAGTGGTGTTGCTGCCCCCGCCCGGGGTGAGATCGGCAGGTGGGTCGATCAGCCCGCCACAGCGCCCCGCGAGTTGTTCCGCCGCATTGAGTCGTGCCTGGGGGAACGATGGGTCCGACAACCAATCGCGCAACATGTCCGCGGTGTCACATTGCGGCGCGCTCATCGAGAGCGCGGGCATGACCCAGCAGTCTCCCGGGTGCTTGGGATCTTTAGCGGCCTCGAGAGCGCAATTACCGACTTCTTGGAGCCAGTCGCTGACGACCAACGCGCCCTTGTCGGCCGCAAATTCGTCGGCGACGGACGGGCTGGTGATGGTGCGCATCCAGGCTCGCGCTTGTTGGGTAGCACCTTCGATCCCGGGGACGCGGTTCTTGTTGACCGCAGCAAAGCCGTCGATGGTGTACACCCGGGCGTACTTCGTGCCCGGGAAGAACGTCATCCCCACACCCTTGGGCCCGACGTCGGGATACGACCAATCCCCCATGACGGTGAACAAGGCTTTGCCATCAGCGACCGCCTGCATGGCCTCCGCGACGGACCACTCCTCGCCCGTTTTACCGAGCTGTGACACGGCGCGCAGCCGCTCCATGACGTGGAGCACCTCCAAATCCCCTTCAGCCGCGTTCGGCGGTCGACCGCTGGCGAGGTTGAGAGCAACCCTGACGTTCTCGGCGGCCAGTAGATTTACGGCCCACCCCGACGTATCGTCGTTGGGCAACGCGAAGGGGATGAGTTCGCTATCCTGCCGCGACCACTGCTCGAGCCGGGTGAGCCAAGCCTCGACGTTGCCGAAATCGGGAGACTCCGAAGCAGCCGCTTCCGGCATCAGGTTGGCTAGGGCGTTGCGATTGAAGTAAAGCCTGTTCAGATGGTGAATGGCGATGGGAGCGACCCAATACTGCCGTTCACCATCGCCCTCACAGGAGATGTAGTCCCGGATCCAACGCGATTTGTCGGGATAAATCCGTCGGAGGACTTCCGCACTGTCGTCTGCGTAAGGGGAGTTCCTTACGATGCGCTGAAGCCAGACGGCGCCATCCTCCAACCGGTTGCCGTGGTCGGTGACCTGCGGCACGTCGGGCAAGGCCGGTGAACTCCACGCGCCATCCGGCCACAACTCCGCTGAAAGCGGAGCGAGAATGGTCGAGCTGCGCGCGCCGCAGGCAGCGTATTGCAGCGCCGTTTGCCCGGCGTTGGTTTGGAATAGGTCGGGAATGCCTCGCAACTCTTCGGCGCTTGGCTGAGCTGGCAGCGCCTCTACCTTGGAGAGCAGTGCTGCCTTGTCTTCGCGGTTGTCGGTCGTGGCGTCGACGTCGGGGTTGCACCGCTCGTAGTTGCGCACCAACCCGATGTAGGCGTCGTCTTCGGCAGTGTTGGTGTCCTCGGAACTCTGCGGCGGCGGGGGCGAAAAGCTGCTCCCCAAGGCGAGCCCTGCACCAAATACGCCCAAACCTCCGAATCCGTAGGTCGTCTGCGGCCGGACCTCTTTGGCATCGGTCGTACCCCACCAAATCCCGAGGTTTAGCGAACCCGCGACTTGGCTACCGCATTGACCGTCGTCCATCGTGTTGTCGCAACCAAGCGTCAGGGGGGAACCCACTGCCACGACCAACCAAACTCGTGATGAGCACACCACAGCCCGTAAATGCTTGCTTCCACACCGTTGCACTCGCCTCTGGACGAAGATGTTCACCTGGTGCTCCCTTCCCTCTGCTCGAAGGACTGGCCATGACGACCCGCTAGTACCTGTGTTGAGGGGCGGTGGCATTTTGGAACAAAAGCTCACAGTCCCCACCGATTGTCGCTTCGACTAGAAAAGTCCATTACCTCCGCTTTGCGAGTGGCCGTTCATTGGTGACCAGCACCAATTTCGGACGGAAAGCCCAACTCGCGGCATGCACCCCGCGTGACTGGACTTTGGTGCGGGGGGGCGCGGTGGATTGACGCACGCGCTTAAACTGGTACCAAAAATACCACTTTAGTGTCAGACTCCGTCCAGGTTTGCAGGCAACGTGCAAAGGAAGAAAAATCGAATGAGCAGCTTATACGAACGAATTGGTGGAGAAGCCGCAGTGGACGCAGCCGTGGACGTGTTCTACCGCCGGGTCTTGTCCGACGACCGGATTAGTCATTTCTTCGATACCGTGGACATGGACCGACAGCGGGCCAAACAGAAGGCGTTTCTCACGTTCGCGTTTGGTGGTCCGCACCATTACTCCGGCAAGGACATGCGCGCCGCGCACGCCAAGATGAACCTCACCGAGCAACACTTCGACGCGGTCATGGAGAACCTGGGCGCGGCCTTGGCGGAACTGAACGTCCCCGAGGCGCTGATCGGCGAAGCCGCGGCCATCGCTCTGAGCGTCAAGAACGACGTCCTCAATAAGTGACGTTCACCTGTGGAGGCGCGGAGAAACGTGATCGAATACGACGGTAAGAGCTACGATCCCGTGGCTGGGGAGACGGTCCTGACCTGCCTGGAGCGGCACGGCGTCGCCATTCCTTCGTTCTGCCGCAACGGCGCGTGCCAAACGTGTTTGTTGAAGGTGACCTCGGGAACACCCCCAGCCCGCGCCCAAGCGGGCCTCAAAGACAGCTGGAAACGCCAGGGTTTCGTGCTCTCCTGCGTGTGCGACACCTCGGCGCCATTGCGTCTGGAACCTGCGGACGCGGCACGCACCTTTACGTCGCGTGTGCTCGGGGTCGAACCCCTTTCACGGTCGGTGGTCAAAGTCACCGTCGCGAAACCGGAAGGGTTCGAATTCGAAGGAGGCCAGTTCGTGCAGCTTGGACGGAGCGATGAACCGGTGAGCCGTCCGTATTCGATCGCGTCGTTGCCTTGCGACGAGCAGCTGGAGTTTCACGTCGCCGTTTACGCGGACGGCGTGCTGAGCCCGTGGCTGGCCCGGGCGAAGGGAGAACCGGTGACCCTCACCGGACCGTTCGGAGAATGCAGCTACGACGCCTCGGAACCGGAACGCCCGCTCATCCTGGCGGGCACGGGCACGGGTTTGGCTCCGCTGGTTGCGGTGTTGCGCGCTGCGGTCGCGGCCGAACATCGGGCGCAGATAGTCTTGTATCACGGGGCGCGGACCGAAGCCGACCTCTATTATTGGGAGCACTTGCAAGCTCTGCAGCTGCCACCAAACGTCGACGTGCGGGGCGTTTGCCTCGAAGCAGTGACGTCCACGACGGACACCATCTCCAGCGGGGACTTGGTCCAGACCGTCTTGAGCGCACATCCCAAACCCGCATCGGCGCGGATCTACCTGTGCGGTAACCCAACCCTGGTGCAGACGTTGAAAAAGAAGCTCTATCTCGCTGGCGCCTCGCTATCGCGGATCCACAGCGATCCGTTCCTGCCGCGTGCTGCCGCGACGTGAGTTGGACCGCCGCCGCGCTCGCGATGGCGCTCGACCTCTGCTAACTTGAACGCGTGCAACTGACGACCCACACGGACTATGCGCTGCGAACGCTGATCGCGCTCGGGCTGAACGCCCCCGAGAAGATGACGGCCGCCGAGATCGGCGCGGCGTACGACATCTCCGTCAACCACTTGCTCAAGATCATCCAGCAGTTGTCCGACTTCGGATACGTCGAGACCCTGCGGGGCAAAGGCGGTGGCGTGCGTTTGGCCAAGGATCCCGATACCATCGTCGTGGGCCAGGTGGTGCGCGAGATGGAGCGCGATCTGGGAGTCGTCGCGTGCCTGCGTGAAGGCGGCGAGCCGTGTACGATTGGCGGACCGTGCCGTTTGCGTAGCGCGCTCGCCGACGCGACCCAAGCGTTTCTGGCGGTGCTCGACGGCTACACGCTCACCGACGTGCTCAAGCCGCGCAACAAGTTGGTGCAGCTACTCGCCCTGCGTCCGAGCGCCGCTGTGGTTTGAACTCCACTCACGCTTCGCCGGAGCGGAGCTCGGTGAGCAACGCGTCGACGTTCTTCTTGGCGTCGCCAAACAACATCTCGGTGTTGTTCTTGTAGAACAACGGGTTCTCGATGCCGGCGTACCCCGCCGCCATGCCGCGCTTCATCACGATCACCGTCTCGGCTTTCCACACTTCGAGCACCGGCATGCCGTAGATCGGACTGCCCGGATCTTCGAGGGCCGCCGGGTTGACGATGTCGTTGGCGCCGATCACCAGCACGAGTTGGGTGTCCGGGAAGTCCTCGTTGATCTCCTCCATCTCGAGCACGATGTCGTACGGGACCTTGGCCTCCGCGAGCAGCACGTTCATGTGACCCGGCAACCGCCCCGCGACCGGGTGAATCGCGAAACGAACGTTTTTGCCCTTCTTGCGCAGGATCTGCGTAACCTCGTAAAGCGGGTGTTGCGCTTGTGCGACGGCCATCCCGTAACCCGGGACGATGACGACGTTCTTGGCCTCGAGCATCAGACGCGCCGTCTCCTTGACGTCGACGGACGTGACCTCACCCTCGACTTGCATCGTGGAGGTGGCGCCGCCGCTCTCTCCGAAACCGCCGAGGATGACGCTGAAGAACGAGCGATTCATCGCCTCGCACATGATGTAGCTGAGGATCGCGCCGCTGCTGCCGACGAGCGCTCCAGTGATGATGAGCAGGTCGTTGCTGAGCATGAAGCCGGCGGCGGCTGCCGCCCAACCGGAGTAGCTGTTCAACATCGATACTACGACGGGCATGTCGGCGCCGCCAATCGCCATCACCATGTGTATGCCCAAGAGCGACGAAAGCCCGGTCATGACGAGCAGGGGCGTGAGAGCTTCTTCCCCTCCGCCGACGAATTGGTAGCCGAGCACGACGCTCACCGCGACGATGACGATGTTTGCGAGGTGACGGCCCGGGAGCAACAGGGGTTTGCTGCCGATCACTCCTTGGAGTTTCCCGAACGCAACGATCGAGCCAGTGAACGTCAACGCGCCGATGAAGATCCCGAGGTAGATCTCGATGTCGTGAATGACGGCGGCGGCGCCGTCGAGGTGCTGGTTCGGATCGAGGAACGTCGCAAACCCCACGAGCACCGCGGCCAGCCCGACGAAGCTGTGCAAGATCGCGACGAGCTGCGGCATGCTCGTCATCTCGACGCGTGAAGCGAGCACCGCACCGATGCCGCCACCGACCACGAGCGCGCCGATCAGGACGGGATAGCCCGTCACGAACTCGCTGAGCGCCGTGCCGATGATCGCGATGAGCATCCCGACGATGCCCATCGTGTTACCCCGCCGCGCCGTCTCTTGGTTGCTGAGCCCACCCAGACTCAGGATGAAGAGCACCCCCGCCGCCAAATAAGCTACCGTAACTAGTCCGCTCGTCATTGTTTCCTCTGGAACCCAAACTTCGCCCAAACTAGGACAGCCTCAATCAACGATGAAACATCTTCAGCATGCGCTGGGTTACCAAAAACCCGCCGGCTACGTTGATGGTCGCCACCAACACCGCGAGCGCGGCCAGGATCGTCACGGGCGCTTCGACAGGGCCCGAAATCTGGAGCATGCCGCCGATCAGGATGATGCCGCTGATGGCGTTGGTGACGCTCATGAGCGGCGTGTGCAGCGCTGGC
>CBINDO010000085.1:0-27258 GCA_966249405.1 uncultured bacterium
GTCCGGATCGACGCCAAGGTTCACGGACTCACGCTTGAATAGGCTCTTGCGCAGAGCCTTGACCTCGTCTGGAGAGGCCCCGTCGATCACGGCGCGCAACTGTTCGAGCGTTTCGGAGACGGGCTTGCCGTCGCTCGACGGACCCAGAATGTCCCGGAGCACGAGCGTATCCACGGTGAGACGATTGCTCGTCCGCCGCTCGATTCGCTCGCCCTCGGCAGCGAGCGGGTCGACGTCTGCCAGCACGTCACCGTCACTCGTGGGACGTACTGACGGTACTTGCGCTTTGAGTTTGCGTATCCCGTTGGTCTTGTGGGGCGCGGGACGGTGAGGGTTGGTTCTGGTGCTCATAGGATGGTTCGGCCTTGCGCCGATCTCTCCAATTTACCACGGCTGCTTCGGCCATTCGTCGTTCTCGCACGCAAACTCTCGCGCACTCTTTGCAAGCCACCGCCTTCGGGGCGCACCCCTTGCGTGTTGCTACGCCTCCGGCGTACGGCCGCGAGATCCGCCGCCGACGTCACGGGATCCGATGACGCCGGCTCGTTCGCAGTCGCGTTTCGTGCCCTACATTTACAGTCCGTTCGTTTACCGGACGCGACACCCGGCGATGGCGCAGGTGGGTAACGGTAGTTGCGCTTTTCTCGCGAAGCGACGCAGCACTTGACGAAAGCTTCGACGGCCAGCGACTCTGAGACTCTCTTTCACCGAACGAGGGTCCATGAAACGGAACTTGGGTGTGCGGCTGGTTGCTCTAACGTTGGCGACGACAATTGGATGTGGCGACGACGAGGGCCCAGTGAACATGGGCGGCGCGGATGCTAGCCCGGACGCGGGCTCGGTCTCCGTCGCACGAAGCACCTCGGAGCCGGCGACCCCCGCGGAAAGTAGCGGTCTTCCCAGCTGGACGACGACCGTCGCCACGACGTCCCATGACGACGGCACCCTGGACACGATAGCGGGCAACCACAGCGCCGAATACGACGCCGGCGCATCTTCCGGCGGCGCAGAAACGGCCACGACCGAGGTTACGACGGAACTCCCGAACACCGCCGGAGATATCACAGAGGTGACCAGCGCCGCCGATGGCTCTTCGAGCGTGGTCGTCTCACGGCCGGATGCTGGCGCCGAAGCAGGCACGCCCACGAACGCACAGACTTCGGACCAAACCAGCGGCGATACCGCGACCACCGCCGCCGAGACCGGCCTTCATTGTGATAACTCAGAGGACTGCAGTCCCCCCTCGAACCCCTGTTTGATGGCCATGTGTCACGACAACGTGTGCATGCTCATGCCCATGGGATCCGGTGAAGAAGCGCGAACGCAGACCCCAGGCGATTGCCGCGTCCTTCGCTGCGACGGCGCCGGCAACTCGATAGACGCCGCCGACGACGACGACGTCCCGGAGGATGGCCTCGACTGCACGTTGGATACGTGCACGAACGGCGTTCTCGAGTATCCGAGCGCGACGCCTGGCACCGCGTGCGACGATGGGTCCGGGACGATGTGCGACGACTGGGGCAACTGCGTCGAATGTCTCGCGCCCAGCGATTGCCCCGGCGAAGATGGTGAATGTGAGTGGCGAACGTGTATCGATAACGTCTGCGGCGTTGATAGCGCCGGCGCATCGACGCCGCTCGCATCGCAGACGCTGGGCAATTGCGCTACCGAGACCTGCGGAGGCTCGCTCGACGACGACGACGACACGCCGGACGACGGCAACGAATGCACGGCGGACCTGTGCAACGACGGCGAGCCCTCCAACCCTCCCCTCGAGTTGGGCGAAAGTTGTCAAAACAACGGGACGGTGTGTGACGGCGCTGGAGCCTGCGTCGAGTGCAACGCCGGCAACGAGTGCGCCAGCGGGGTCTGCAACTACGGTGCGTGTGCGTGCGCGAGTAACGGCCAGTGCGCCAGCGGCATGTGCTACGACGGGAGCTGCGTCGGGAGCGTCAATGGCTGCGACATCACGACGGCCGCCGATTACACCTCCACTCCGCTCACGATCACCTTCGCGAACGGCAACCTCACCTACGCCCCGCAGTGCGCGAAGGTGGCTGTCGGCGCCACGGTCACGTTCAACGGCAGCTTCAGCAGCCACCCCCTGGTGGGTGGACGAGTCGTGGCGAGTAGCCCCGCACAGGCCAGCAGCGGGCCCTTCGTTCCGGTGACGGACAGCGGCTCCAGCAAGAGCGTGACGATGAGCGCCGAAGGGACCTTTCCGTATTACTGCGTCCCCCATGGTGCAGTAGGCATGCACGGCGCGATCTTCGTGGTTCCGGCGCCGAGCAACTGAGGGCGACGCGCGCCAGCGCGAACCCCGCTCAGCCGCGGTGAGACAACTGAAACGGCGAGCAATCGATGTCGAGTTCGCGCGCGAACTTTTGGAGCGTGGCAAGCTCCGGGTCGGACACGAGAGCCACCGACGTACCAGTGCGGCCCGCGCGGCCCGTTCGTCCTGCGCGATGTAGATAACCGGGCGCCGAGGTGGCGGGTTCGTAGTGCACGACCCAATCGACGTCCGGGATGTCGATCCCGCGGGCGGCGGCGTCGGTGACGAGCAAGAGGCGCGCCTTGCCCGCGGCAAACGCGTCGATAGCCTGCCTGCGTTGTTGCTTCGTGCGTTCGTCGCTGAGTGTCGCGGGGCGATAGCCGTGTTCGGCGAGATAACGATACAGGTGCCGCACCCGCTGTCCTTGATTGAGGAACACGATCGCCTGCTTGCAGTTCTCGCTGTTCAGAAAGCGCGCCAGCGCCACCTCACGCGCCTGGGGATCGACACGCAAGAAGTGATGGCTGATGCGGGTGAGCAGCGGTTGGTCATCCACTTTCACCCGGACCAGCCGATCCCCGCGCACGTCGCTCAAAAACGATTCGCTCTTGGTACCCATGGTTGCGCCCACGACGATGAGCTGCACCTTGGGTTCCGGTCGGGATAGGATCTCGCGGAGGTAGGCGGGAGTGTTGCCGACGAGGATTGGGTCGGGCTCGTCGAGCACCATCGTAGTCACGCCCTTGAGTTTACGCTGACTATAGAGCTCCAAGATGCGCCCTGCAGTGCCAACCACCAGGCGCGTGCTCTTTTGGAGCCGTTCTTGCTTGGGGTTACCTCCGGAGACGACGGTGGCCGTGCTCAGCTCCGGGTGTTTGTAGCGCCGGGCTATGCCGCTGATTTGTACCGCCAACTCCGCCGATGGCGCGATGATGACCGTGCGCCCTTCCGCATCCGTCCGCAGCCGCTGCAAGACGGGCAATAGGTAAGCAAGCGTCTTGCCGGTGCCAGTACCGGACTCGAGCACGACGTCGTGCCCTTCCAGGATGGGTCCGGCTGCGGCCAACTGTATGGGTGAAGGCTGGTTGATACCATCTTGTTGGAACGCCTGCTCGATCGCCGGCGTCATTTGAATCGCGAAAGCTGACACGGAGGACGGGCTAACACGCAAAACGTCCCAGGAGCGCGAAATCCCGTCGCCACCCGCAGAATCGTTCCGGCGCCATCGCTTCCGGAGCACACGCGTAACCTCGGTGAAGGGAGCCGCCGGCACGAGACCCAAGTTGGCATCCCCCTGCCGTGGGCCGTGTCCGCTTGTTGTTGCAATCGTCGTTGCGTCCAGAGATCCTCCTCCGCCATGACTGAAGCGAGGCCGCAGCCCAACAACCCGCTCCACGGCATCACTCTGCAAACCGTGGTCGAAACGTTGGTGTCTCGATTTGGCTTCGAAGAACTCGGCCGACTGATTCCGGTTCGATGCTTCACACACGAGCCGAGCGTCAAGTCGAGCCTCAAGTTCCTGCGCAAGACCGAGTGGGCACGCAGCAAGGTGGAGCGCCTGTTCGTGGAGACCTGTTTGCCAAGCTCGGACCAGTCGTAGCAGTCGATGCGCTCACGGCTGGCGGTGCCGGCAGGGGACTGATCTCACTTCGAACGGCCGCGGTCCATGAATTGCCTGGGAGTTTTGCCGGTCGCGGCCTTGAAGTCCCGCGTGAGATGGGCTTGGTCGGCGTAGCCCAGGCGCGCCGCTAGTTGCGCTAGATTTACGGTGATGCCGCCATCCAGTCGAGCAGCGACCTCCTGCAAACGGGTGCGCCGAATGACCCACTTTGGCGACGCGCCCAGGTGGGTTCGAAACAGGAGCTGGAGCGCACGCAGTCCGACGCCCGCGCGCCGAGCCAAGTCTTGTGCCTGCACGATCTCTGGGTCGGAGCGAAGCTGGGCCATCATCGTGAAGATGAGCTGGGCCTCCGGCGAGCGCGGACTGCGCCTCGTGGCCCGCAGCCAGGCCATCAGCGGCTCGAGACCCTCCGCGTCATCGGCGGCGCCAAGCACTCGATCGCGAAGGTTGATTGCCCCAAGCCCGACGAGGCTGTCGAGCTGCGTGACACGGTTCGACAGCAGGTGCGCGGGAACGTCCCACAGCTCGGTGCCGCAACCGGGGTGGAGCTTGGCAGCTCGCACGTAACCTCGCGCGATGAGCTTTCGACGCCACATGCTCGTCCACACCCCGACGACTCGGCCCTCCACGAAGTCACCGCACCGTTCGAAGGCCACGTGCATGCTCGGGTCACCGAGCAGCTCGTTGATGTGTTCCCGGCCATGCGGCAGATCCCACCGGCCAACCCAAAACACGTCCACCAAATCTGCCAAGTCGGGAGGCGGGCGCCAGACTTGTGCTTCGACCATCGGCATCGGGAGCTTGGACACCAAGCCGCGCGTCGGAGGCTCCGCTGCAACCGTGAGGCTTACGTGCTGGCGAGACATGACGTTCGACGACGAGTACGAGCACGCATGCCTCAGTTGGGCAGCGGCTTTGCGATGGCGTGCTCGTCCACCGACTCCTTTGGGCCGAGCACTTCGTTGGTCGCTGCGAGCAGCTGCTGTACGGTAAACGGCTTGGACAATAGTGCGACCGTCTCGCCCGTATCCTTGCGGCGCAAGCTGGCTTCATCGATGTAACCCGACATCAGCAAGAATTTCGCCGTACACCCGTGGTTTCGCAAGGCGTCGCGGAGGTCGATGCCGCTCATGTGTGGCAACACGACGTCACTGACCACCAGCTCCGGGTTGATGCCTCGGGTAACTACCAGGGCAAGTGCCTGTTCGGCGGACACCGCCGTATAGACGCTGTAGCCTACGGATTCGAGCGCACGCGCGACCATCTTCAAGATCGCGCCTTGATCCTCCACCACCAAGACCTTGACCCCTGCCCCCTGCCGAACGCTCTTCGTCGGCGCACGCTCTGACGGAACCCCCAGCACCTGGGTCGACAGCGGCAGATGGATCTCGAAGGTGGTACCACGGCCCGAATCGCTGGTGACCTGAATCGACCCGCCTGCACGCTTGACGATGCCGAAACACGTGGCCAAGCCCAAGCCAGTCCCTTGTTCACCTTTGGTGCTGACAAACGGCTCGAAGATGTGTTCGATGACCTCGTCCGGGATCCCCGATCCCGTGTCTCTCACTTTCAAGATTGCGCAAGGTGACCGCTCGTCGTCCGGTGTGCTCTTCGTGGCGTTGACGACGATGGTGCCGCCGTCCGGCATGGCGTCGCGCGCGTTGACGACCAAGTTCATCACCAATTGATCGAGCTCACCGGGGTCCAAAAACAGGTGCATGGGCTCCTCTGGGAGCTGCCAACACAGCTCGATGTTGTCGGGGAGCACGCGCCGCAACATCTTGTCGAGTTGACGCATGTGGTGCGTCAGTTCGACGACCTCGGGCCGGGTGATGCCGCCTTTGGCAAATCCGAGCAGTTGTTTCGTGAGCCTCCCGGCTCGCTCGGTGGCGCCGATGATCTCTTCGAGATCTTCGCGTCGCTTGTCATCGCGGGCGAGCGAGTCGTGCACCATGCTGGCGAAACCTGCGATGCCCGTCAAAACGTTGTTGAAGTCGTGGGCGATGCCCCCAGCCAGTCTGCCGACCGCCTCCATCCGCTCGGCTTGTCTGAGTTGTTGCTGTTGGACTTGCTTTTCTGCCAGCGCAAGCTGCAACTGCGCCGTTCGCTCGTCCACCCGTTGCTGCAAGGTCGAATTCGCTTCCTGCAATTCACCTTGGGCGCGAGTGAGCTCGGTCAACAGTTCTTGATTCGAAACTTGGGCGCGGATCAACTTCTCCGTGCTGCTCCCCATCTGCCGTCCAATCAGCACGACTGCGACGAAGAATCCGAACCCGAGCGCCGCCATCGCCAGGTGCTGCGTCGTTCCCTGCAGCACGAGATGCAACACCACGGGCAAGTTGTTGGCCGCTTCGTAGACGTACAACGAGGGACGATGTGGGCTCGTGCTGCCGAGCGCCGTGAGTGACGTACCGCCGATCACGAAGATGACGAAGTTCGCGAGCACCACGTCGTCGGGAAACAGGAACGCGGTACCCAACACGCCACCCCACACCACTCCGTTTACGAGCGCACAAGCCACTCGAATCTTGGCCCACGACCCAACGTCACGAGCCGTCTGCTGCAGGAAACGTCGACCCGCGTACCACTGCGCGGCCCCACTCACCATCACCAGCGCCATCCACGCCGCGAGGTGAGCCAGCGGCACGTGCGTACGTAAGGGGATGCAAGCGCCCAGCGCGACCACCGGAAACATCAGGAACACCGCTGGGAGCCGACCGAAAGCCGCTTCGAGCTGCTTTTCCAAGATGAAGTCGGCGCCTGGGTCGGACATGGTGAAGATCGGGAGTGTGGCGAGATTGTACCCGAACTTCGACGCGCAGTCTCACCGCTCAACGCCCAATCGCGAGTAAAACTTGCACGGTTCCCTACCGCCCGTGGGAGATGTTTCGAAACTCACCATCCGCGTTTACCCAACCGGGCGTCGCCTTGTTTCTGAACCGCGGTCAGTTATGTGACGGGATGCGTCACGCGACCCCCAAGGACACGGCCGCGGACCCTTGGTTCACCGACTGCCGCGGCGCTGGACGTGAACCATGGGCTGGACGTCGCCTGGCGTTGACCGGTCAGCTCGGCGTCGACCGCGTGTTCGTACCGGTGTCTGCGGTAGAGTCCGAACCCGGAGCCGCGGGCGCCAACAACATCGTGAGACAAGACGGGAACCTCAGGTTCACGCTTCCCTATTCGCGATTGGGCGCGAGTTACCGCTTCTAACGCGTCGTCAGACCTACACCTTTACGTCCACGAGCGGAGTACCGAAGCCGGTCCCTGCCCCGGCGGCGGCGGCAACCGCAGAGAGAATGCCCTTGTTGTCGCCGTTGGTAACGACGTGTTGGCCTTGTTTGAAATAACCGCCGCCGCTTCCAGCGATGATGATCGGGAGGTTGTCTACGGTGTGCGCCCCCGTCGCGACGTGGTTGGTCCAGTAGACGACCGAGTTAGCGAACAAGCCGCGGGCGCTGAAGTGCGCGAGGATCTTGGCGAGGGTCTGCATCCGGATGACGTCGATTTGCGCGTGGGTATCCTCCGCCGTTGCGTTGGAACCGAGCTGCCCGTCGCTCTCGACCCGGTGGCTGACTTGGTGAAACGGCCATGTCACCGAGCCCGCCGCGAGCCCCGCGTACTTGGTACCGTCAGTGCCGTCCCCCCACTGGAGCACGCCAACCCGGTTGTAGTTGCACGCGAACGCCAACGCCGTGACCTCCCCGTGCAATCTCACGATGTCTTCGATCATGTTGCCGTTCTGAGTAAACGAGACGCCGTTGGTGAACGCCTTCACCCCCTCGACGTCGAGGCCCCCCATCGTGCAACTCAACGCCGGGTCGTCGCCGGCCATCTCGCCAATCTGGTCACCTGTCTGAGTCAGGTCGATCTCGATCTCACGAAACGCCTCGTAGTGCAGCTGCAGCCGCTGCTTGTCGTCGGAGCTAACCGCAGTGAGATTCCGAAGCTCGGAGATTTCCGTGCGAACGGTGTCGAGCACGCTCTTGCGTCGGAGGAGTAACTCGTCCACCGGGTTCGTGGGCTCGGTGGGGCCAGGTGTGGTCGGAACGGGGGGAGCGGTATCGACCAAGCCGAGCAGCTGCTGGAAAGTCGCGTAAGGGTTTCGTTGCATTGGGCGGGCAGTTCCCGCTCCGGAGAACGAGATGCGTTCGGCGATGTAGTTGCCGGCGCCGGCGTACATGGTGATCGGATCCTTGCCGGCCGCGTTGACAGCGTTGGAGATGAACATGTCAATTGACTGCCCGCTCGAGGTCGCACTCACTCCCGTCGACGCCGGTTCGACTCCAGTCAGCGTCTGCACCAACGCTTCCGCGTGGCCACAACCGCGGCCGCCGACCGGCAGACTCAGGCCGCTGACGACGAGCAAGTTCGACGCGTAATCCGACAGCGCGCCGACGGCCTTGCCGCTCAGATTCGCAGAGTCGAGGGCGCCGGCGCTGGCCGGAAAAAACCGGTCTGACACGACACCATTGGCGGCAACCATGAACAGGCTGAACACCGGCACTTCGTTCTGCGCCCACGCGGAGCGACCGGGCAGGCCCTCGAGGAAGGGCAATCCCACGGTCAAGCCTGCTGCGCCTCGCAGGAAGTTTCTACGCGCCAACTTGTTCGAGGCTCTCGAGCGGCTCATTAGTTTGCTCCTTCACGGGTATTGAACTCGGCGCTGCTGACGAGAGCGAGCACGAGCTCCTTGGTCGAGGCGTTCTCCGACAGACTCTTGGCGGCAAGACTTTCCACGAGCTCGAGGTCTTTCTCACCCAAACTCCGGCCCAGCCCGTAGCTTGCGACGTACCGCGAGTAACACTCGTGCGCCATCTCGTTGTCTGCGATCTGCTTCATCAGGTCGACGGCGTCGTCGAAGGTCTGTAAGCCACCCAAAAATGGATAGGCCCCCGTGGTGTCGACGGGCACGCCGTTGTCGAGTTTGCGGGTGCGGCCCATACCGTCGAAGTTCTCCATCGAGAAACCGAGCGGATTGATGTAGTCGCTATGACAGGTACCGCCGCAGACCGTTCCCTTCTCCATGTACTCGCGACTGGTGGTGTATTCCACCTGTGGGAGCGGCGGCGCGGGCATCGTGAGTTCGGGCAACCTCGCGCACAAGACCTCCGTATTCAGGTGGATCCCGCGCAAGATGCCGTAGCTCTGCGTGTCACGCGCGAAGTAGGTGAGGTACGGCAACTGGGTGAAGAAACCCGCCCGTTCCTCTGGCAGAGCAACCTCCGTCAACGCGGAGGGCGCCGGACTAATTCCGTAGAACTTCGCGGTGGCGGGACCAACGAAGCCCCGACGAGTGGTCAGGATCTCGTTCAGCCCGAAGTCTTGCCGGTAGATTCGGTCGAAAAACGCCTCGGACGCGGCCACGAGTTCACTACCGACGGCCTCGGTGAACGACGGATCACTCTTGGAAATGCCCGAGAAGCGGCTGAGCTCGTAGAGCTCGGCGTGGAAGGCGTTGAACGTCTGCGCGGCAGCCTCCGTCTCCAGCATCGCCGCGGCGACCGCGCGCACGCCGGCTATGGTGTCGAGCTCACCGGCGGCCGCTTTGGCCAACAACGCGTCGTTGGGAGTCGTACGCAGCAGGTACAACGAGAGTTTCGCGGCGCGCTCGTATCCGCTCAAGGGAGTGCCGGCCGCGCCCACTTCGGTGCGATACAGGAAGTGGGGGCTCTGCAGCATGACTTCTATCACCAAGCCAGCGCCCTTGGTAAACTCACTTTGCTCGCCGCTCAGCTTTGCCCCTGTCTCGAAAACGCTGAGGTAACGGGAGACCTCGGTGTCGTTGAGAGGCCGTCGGAACGCGCGCATCCCAAACTCGCGCACGAACGTCTCTGCGTCGGTCGTCTGGAGCACGAGCTGCAGCGCCGCGTCGCTCGCCGTAACCCGCTTGGTGAGCGACTCGGCGGCGGTTTGGTATTGCTCCCACTGAGTGTTGCTCATCTGCAGCCGTGACTGGTCGTTGACGAAGTCCGTGGCGCCGGCCCCGATTTGCTCGAAGAACTGCGACTCTTGCGTCGGCAAGCTGGATAGGTGCAACAAGTCGCGCACCGATCGTTCCCACTGTTCGTTGGTGAGTCTGGCAAAGCGCGTGGTGGATGGTGAGCCCGACAGCCACATCGGTCTTGCTACCGAACCGTCCTCGTTCTGAACCGGCGTGTACCCACTACCCTCCGTGAGATCCGGCGGCTTCGGCGACGGCGCAGCGGTGTCTTCGTCGCTCGTTTCTCCAAGGCCATCGTTCGACGAGTCGACGGGCTGCGTTTCTTCGCCGTCAGATTCGGCAGGCGCGACCGCTGCGTCGAGCTCCCGCGTGTACCAGTCACTTCTCGGCACACCAGAGCAAGCCGCGAGCAAGCCGACTCCGGAGTACAACCACACACCACGTCTCAACACACCCAACATGCGAACGACCACCGACGAAGTGTGGCTCTCGAAAACCGAGTGCGAAACGTCGACTCTACGAGACTCGTAACTTTGCAGCCGCGGTGACTCCAACTTGTGTCGGTATGAAACCAAGCTGCAGCGACCGGTTCTTTCCGAGCGCTCGCTATAACCTCATTGAAAACGCTCTCGAACGTGCAGCACAGAGCCGACATCGTATGCGTTTCGAGCACGATCGCGCAGCGACGCCGTGCACGACCGACAGCAAGCGCAGCCGCGCGAAGAGCACTGCAAGGCTACTCAGCCGCGCACCAACGAACCTCCCGGAGTGTTGATTCGCTGACCCGAGCGAGGAAGTTGACTGCGCCGTGACACGACGTTCTCTTGCTGCTCCCCCTGTCTCACTCTCACTTGGCCTGCCGCGAAAGTGAAGCGGAACGTCGTTCCTCCGCCCACTGACGTCTCACAGTCCACGCGACCGCCAGCTCGCTCGCAACTCTCCCCCACTGCGGCCAGCCCAATGCCACGTCCGGACAGCTCCGTGGCCTCGGTGCGTGTCGTGACGCCGTCGTGGAACATGGCCCGAACCAGCTCCTGGCGCGTTCGATGGGGCAGCCCCTGCCGCGAGGCCACGTCGGCGAGCGCTTCGAAGTCGATGCCTCGACCGTCGTCCTGAAGCTCCACCACGAACTGCCCGTCGACTACCAGCGTTCGCAACGTCACTCTCCCGCGTGCCGGCTTGCCCGCAGCGATGCGCTCTTCGGACCACTCGATACCGTGATCTACTGCGTTGCGCACGACGTGCACGAGCGCGCCCCAAAACGTGTCCAGCGGTCCTGGCATCACGCGGAGCCGGTTGTGCTCCACGCAGACGTCGACGTCTTTACCGAGCCGTTCCGCCACTCGGCGCACTTGTCTCGCCAACCGCTGCAAGTGGGCTTGCGTGGAGCCCCACTTCCACGACTCGACGAGCGACGTCAGCTGAGCGTAGTCCTGACGTCGCCGCAAAGCGGTGACCATTTCCACGTAGTCCGCCTCGGCCAACTCCAACGAACCGTCGCTCTTGATCATTTCCTGGATCTTGCGCGTGCGCAGGCGCCACTGGTTCGACAGGTCATCGAGCTCCGTTACGGTCAGCGATTGGCCGCCTTCTGCGAGTCGTTCTTCGAGCTCGTGGCAGGCTCGAGCGACGCTTTCCATACCGTACATTGCCGTGTTACCTTTGAGCGTGTGCAACGCGCGCATCGCCGGTTCGTGGCCCGGTTGGGCGCGCAGTTCGGTGAGCAGCGCTTCGCCGTCGCGAACGAAAGCCCGAAACCCAACCCGGTCTTTGAGTAAGTTGGCGAGCAGAGTCTGCTGCTCGCGGGCGTCGCGCTCGCGGGCTTCGGTCGCCACCAGACTCGTGACGTCCTTGACGGTCACGAGTACACTCCGAAACTCGCCGTCTTCGAACCCTTGCTTGAAATCGAGCGCATACGTACGGCCGTCGCGCGCCAGCCGGCGCGGCAAGCCTCGGACCGCGACGTCGAAGGGTAGAATGTCTTCCGCGACCTGCTCGAAGCCCAAGCAAAACTGAGCTTCGAACTTGTCGTCGCCCGGCCCGAGGTAGTGCCAAATCTTACTGCCAGGCGCGCAGGCTCCGAACCAGTCCATGGCGGCTTTGGACGACTCACCAATGACCTGTCCGTTTAGGTCGCACAACACCAACGCTTCCTCTACCGTGTCGAGCACGAGACGCATCGACCGCTCACGCTCGAGCAACTGAGCCGAGCGCCGGGCGACGAGCTCCTCCAAACAGCCGTTCATGCCTTTCAGCTCGCTGCTGAGCGTCTCGAGCTCGAGGTTCTGGGCCCTCAGGCGTCCAACGCTCTCGCGCATGCGCTTGAACGAGCCGACTCCAACCCAGACGGCTGCTGCAAGCATCAACGCCGTGCCCAAACGAGTAATCCACAACGTGAGCTCTGCCATCTCCGCCGATCGTTCACTGCGGATGAACACGTCGTGTTGAGTCGCGTCGAGTGACGCGGAGTACTGGTGCACTGAGTCGGCAACTCGCTGTCTCGACTCCATGCTCTTCTCGGCCTCGGACAAAACGCTGCGGCGCAGGTTGATGAGGCTGGCCGGTTGGTTGACGTCGCTCACCTGCAGCGAGACCTGTTCGAAGGTCTGCTGCAAGTTGCGCGCCCGAGTGTGTACCGCCGTTCCCGCTTGCAGGTTGGCCAGCAACGTCTGGATGAATGCACGGGAACGGTCGAGGCTCTGAGCGAGCTCGTTGGCCGCTATCGAGTTGAGCTCGTCGTGCGTCGCCGCCAGCGCTATTTTCCCTCCCAGCTGACCCAGGTGCAACGCCGCGGAGACGAACTGGTTGGCCGCCTCCTGCTGCACCCGTTCACCTCCGAAGACTAGCTTGCGCACTTCCGCTGGCGAAGGGTTGCTCACGGCGCGGCGCAGAGCGAGCACGTACCCGAGGTGAGCCTCACCGGCTACGGCCTTGGCCTCTCGGATGAGGGCCTGCAGCGCGGTTTGGACCTGGGCGTTGCCAGTGTTCAACTGCTCTTGGAAAGAATGACGACGACTGACGCTCGAGTACAGCGCGGCGTCCTCGAGCAGAAGTCGCTTCAGCCCGTCCTCGATCGCGGCTTCGCCGACGCGCGCAGCGTCACCCACCATGACGTTTTTCAGAGCGGCAATCAGTTGCGCCTGACTCCGTTGCAGCTCGTTCTCGAGACCGCTGCGGTCTTGGAGCGCGAGCAGCTCCTTGCCACTGCGCGTCGACAACATCTGTGATTGTCTCTGGAACAGGCGGGCAACCGCTTGTTGTGACGCGGAGACCGCGCGCTCTGCAGGTACGATTGTGTGCTGCATCTGCTCCAGCCGGCCACCGAGTGCTTGTCCCACTGCGACGAGCACTACCAACAGTACCGCGATCAGCGAAACCGCCACCGTACCCAGAGACACGAGGCTCGCCTCGATCGACGGAGAAGCACTGGTCTTTTTCATGCCGCAACCTCATTCCAATGAGAGAATGGGATGAACTCTTTGCCACGAACCACCGTCGGCCAAACCGCGTTGCTCAAGTTGTGAACGGCGGGTGAGAGAGCGCGCGGCCGCTCCAACCCCAAATCGAAGGTCGTGCCTGATTCGGCTGCCGTCACGAACCCCTCGCGCCAGTCGCCGGCGCTCACGTGGCGTAGAATCTCCGAATACGCGCGGCCGACGACGAATCCCTCTAGGGACACGAAATTCGGCTCCAGACCGCTGCTCCGATATTCCCGGAGAACCGGTAAATCCCCTGACCAATGCGGCACCACTTGCGTGATCACTACCTCCTCCGCCTGCTCGTCGAGTTCGCGCACGAGGTCGGCACTCCCGACGAACGAAACGTTCGCGAACAATGCTCGTAGACCATGGGCTTTGGCGAGGCGAATGAACTTCGCGCAGGGTTTGTAGGTGCCGACCATGATCACGGCGCGAGGCTCGTAGCGCGGGTCGAGAATGGTAGCCAAGCCGTCTTCTACGTCGAGAGTGTTGCGAGGATATCGGCCGTGGGCGAGCTTTTCCGGATGAGAGAAGCCGCTTTCTGCGAGTGCATGAGCGGCGCCCTTGAACCCCGCGTCTCCGTAAGAGTCATCCTGAGTAAAAAAAGCGATCTGCTCTGGCTGTAGCCCGCGGTCGTGTAGCAAGCCGCGGATCATCTCCGCGGTCTCGTCGGCATAGCTCGCGCGAAAATTGAACACGTACCGGTCCGGCGGGCTCTTGCGCAGGACCCCGGCACCGGTGAAGGCGCCGAAAAACGGCACACTCTTGTCGTTGACGATCGGCACCGTCACGACTGCGGTCGGGGTCCCGACGTTGCCGACGATCGCCGATACGTGTTCCTCGTCGATCAGTCGGCGCACGTTCGGCCCGGTCTTTGTTGGTTCGTATTCGTCGTCCAAAGCTAGCAGGCGCAGTGTCCTACCGCCGATGCCACCGCGCCGATTGACGAGCTGAAAGTAGGCATCGACCCCGGCCTTCATGCCTGCCCCCAAGCCCTGAGCGGGACCGGTGAGCGCGGTGGACATCCCGACACGGATGGTGTCTCCTGGCTCGGCCGAAACGATTCGCGAAGCGAACCCGAGCGGTAGTGCCAAAACTGAACGGCGCGTGATCTTCATGGGCGACTCCGGGAAGCGGCGTTACTTGCCGTGACGTCGACCTCGTGGTCTCAGAACGGTTAGGCGGCTTTGCCCTTGAGGAAGGCCAACCTCGGCGAGTGTCGCACTGTCCGCGCCGGAGCATCGGCGTGTCGAAGCGGACTAAAGCTCGCTTTGCTGATTACCTGAAACCATTAGTCTCGTGCACATTCGGACCCGCTGCCGCGGATCCCCCACGGGTTCTCCAGTGCGCCTAGAATCGCGACGCTGAACACCGGGTCACCTGGTGCCCTCCCGAGCTGGGCCGGCGCCGACGGCGCAGCAGCCAAGCGCACGTGACCCACGGTAGGAGCAGGAAACCGCTGTCTCCAGACGATGCAGCTGCGAGTGAACAGCCGACGCCGCCACCAAACCGCAAGCGTGAGCCGATCTGCCAGCCATCTTCTACCCCGTCCCGGTCGCGATCGCCCGGTTCGTCACGGGTGAGCACTCCGTCGTCGTCATCGTCGTCGTCGAGATAGTCCGGGCTTCCGTCTCCGTCGAAGTCGCCTTGCAGGTATTCGACGAGAGTCGAATACCCATCGCCGTCATCATCGGGGTCTAGGTAGTTGGGGATACCATCAGCGTCGGTATCCAGACCGAGTTCATCTCGCGTGAGCACTCCGTCTCCGTCGTCGTCTTCATCGTTGCAGTTGGGAATGCCGTCACGGTCCGTATCGAGTTCAGAGCCGCAATCGTCGGAATCGGGAACTCCGTCCCGATCGGCGTCCGGAGGTCCTGCGTCCGCCACTGGAGTTCCGGCGTCGAGCATTCCCGCATCGAGGTCGCCGGACCCCGCATCGAGGTCGCCGGACCCCGCATCGAGCGTCCCACCGTCGCTGAAACCGAACGTCACGGGAGGCGGCGTGGACGAAGTGGAGGTGTCGTTCTCGGTAGAGAAAACGGCGAACGTGTTGGGGGTGGAGGATGTGTTGCCTCGGTCGCCCGTCGCCCTGCTCAGCTCACCCGTCTCACTGCCCGAAGAGCTCGACGCAGATTGGGCCGAGACCCACTCGGTGTCTTTCGAAACTCCTGGGACGGTCTGCTGGGAAGCGTCACCGGTGTTGCTCTCGCTTGGCGGCGAGGAACCGTCGGTGCCCGTGGCGTGGACCGAGTTGCTAGCCTGCTGCGTCCGGAGTTCCGAAGACGAAGTAGCTCCGGATTCGGTCGCCGGCTCCATGGGGTCGGTCTCTGATTGCGCTCCCGAGCTGACGGGTGACGCCGATTCGGTGAGACTCGCGTCGGCTGCCCCGTCGCCTGCATCGCTTCCGGCGTCCGCGGCTGTCTCCCAGTCCGGCACGGGGATCGTCATCGCCGATGAGGGGTCGTCCGCTGTTGACGTGACGCCTGGCGCAGAGGTCATGTCTGGCGCAGAGGTCATGTCTGGCGCAGAGGTCACGTCTGCCGCAGAGGTCGCCAAAGTGTCGGAATGCGTGTCTTCGGTAACCCACGGCCATGTCTCTCCGATTGGACCCGAGTTACCGCTCGACGTGACTCCTGGCGTCGTGGCGACGCCTCGGCTGGACATGTCTTGGCTGGAATCTGCGCCGAGCATCGAAGTCTCCCCGGCCGACGAATTGGACATTGGCGCACCAGTCCCCGCCGACGCGTCGCGCCCGGAAGACCCTTGGCCGTCATCGCCCGAGTCGCCGTAAACTTCATCGGTCGCCTCGGCATCTTGGCCCGCGTCCGAGCCAGCATCAGAACCAGCGTCCCAGTCTACAGGGGAATTGGAGTCGCACACTCCGTCGCCGTCGAGATCCGGACCGTCGTTGTTCGGATCACCGCCGCTGCCATTGGCTCCGGTGAGGGCGCAGTCGTCGCAGCCATCCGCGTCCATGTCGGCGCAAACGTGAGCATTTTCTGCGTCCGTATCATCGCCGTTGGGCACTCCGTCGTTGTCGACATCGGGGTCGGTCGTGTTGCATCGACCGTCGCCGTCGGTGTCCACGCCGTCGTCACGCACGTCTCCTCCCAGTCCCTGAGCTCCAGCCACGACACAGTCGTCGCACGCGTCTCCATCGAGATCACGACAGGCGAAAGGGTTCGAAGGCGCGACGTCGGAGCCGTTGGCAACTCCGTCACCATCACGGTCGGAATCACCACTGTCGCACACGCCATCGCCATCCAAATCCGGGCCATCCGCGTTGGGGTCGGGGCTGCCCTGACTCCCCGATGACCCGCAGTCGTCGCACCCATCGACATCGCTATCCAAACACCGCGTCGGATCGGTCGGTAGCAGATCGTCGGCGTCCGGTACTCCATCGTCGTCGCGGTCCTGGTCACCAACGTCGCACGCGCCGTCCGAGTCCAGATCAGGGCCGTCGCCATTGACGTCACCACCGCTGCCGTCGCCGTGAGTGAGCGCACAGTCGTCGCACCCATCGGCGTCTGCGTCTCGACATCTGCTGGCGTCGTCGGCGGCGACATCTTGGGCGTTGGGCACGCCGTCCCCGTCACGGTCCGAATCGCCGCCGTCGCACTTGCCGTCGCTGTCCAGGTCCGGTCCGTCTCCAGCCACGTCGCCACCGCTGCCATCGTCGAGCGTCAGAGCGCAGTCGTCACAGGCGTCCAGGTCGAGGTCGCGACACTTGGCAGAGTCGATCGCGTCCACGTCTTCGTCGTTCTCCACGCCATCGCCGTCGCGATCCGGGTCGCCGCTGTCGCACTTGCCGTCGCCGTCCAGGTCCGGTCCGTCGAGGCTCACGTCGCCACCGCTCGAGTTCGCACCCGTGAGAGAGCAGTCGTCACACCCGTCGAGATCGCCGTCGTTGCACCGTGCGGCATCTGCCGGAGCGACGTCGGCGGCATTGGGAACGCCATCGTCGTCGGTATCGAGATCACTTACGTCGCAAACGCCATCGCCGTCGAGGTCGGCTCCGTCGCCGCTAACGCTGCCGCCGCTGGCGTCATTGGCCGTGAGGCTGCAGTCGTCGCAACCATCGACGTCGAGGTCGCGGCAAATGGTCGGGTCGTTGGGCGCGACGTCCAACGCGTCGACGACTCCGTCGCCATCGCGGTCCGGATCACCGAGGTCGCACTTGCCGTCGCCGTCGAGGTCTGGACCGTCATTGTCCGTTCGGCCGCCGCTGGCGTCTGCGGCCGTGAGACTGCAGTCGTCACACCCATCGGAATCCACGTCGCGGCAATGCGTGGCGTCGTTGGGCAGGACGTCTTGAGCGTTCCCGACACCATCACCGTCGCGATCCGCGTCCGCGACGTCGCACGTACCGTCGTGATCCAAGTCGGGTCCGTCACCACCCGGCGCTCCTCCGCTCCCGTTGGCTCCCGTCAAGGAACAGTCGTCGCAGGTATCGTTGTCGGTATCGCGACACACCGTCGCTTGGCCAGGTGCAGTGTCCGAGACGTCGTCGACTCCGTCGCCGTCGCGATCCGGGTCGCCGTCGTCACACACGCCGTCGCCGTCTTGATCGGTGCCATCGCTAGCTGGATTTCCTCCGCTCCCATTCGCGCCGGTCGTTGCGCAGTCGTCACACGTATCACCGTCGCCGTCGGCACACACCCGTGCGTCGTCCGCGTCGGTGTCTGCAGCGTTGGGCACCCCGTCTGCGTCGCGGTCGCCGTCGGTAGCGTCGCAGACTCCGTCGAGGTCCAGGTCCGGGCCGTCGTTGGAAGTGGACCCACCACTGCCGTCGGCACCAGTCATGGAGCAATCGTCGCAGCCGTCGAGATCGTCATCACCACACACGTCCGGGTCGGCCGCGTTGGCGTCGTCCGCGTCGTTGCGTCCGTCGTTGTCCGAGTCGTTGTCGTCGGGGTCGGTCGCGTTGCATACGCCGTCGGCGTCCGAGTCCGCACCATCGTTGGCGACACTGCCACCGCTGCCGTTCGCGCCAGTCACGGAGCAATCGTCGCAGGTGTCGATGTCGGCGTCGCGACAGACGTGAGGATCGCTCGAGTTGACGTCTTGTGCGTCGGGCACCCCGTCGCCGTCACGGTCGAGATCGCCCGCGTCGCACGCGCCGTCACCGTCGGCGTCGAGCCCGTCGTCGCTTGGGTCGCCGCCGCTCTGGTCTGACCCCGTCGTCGCGCAATCGTCGCAACCGTCCGAGTCAGCGTCCGCGCAAACGTGTGCGTTGCTGGGGTCGAGGTCATTCGCATTGAGCACCCCGTCGTTGTCGAGGTCTGGATCTCCGAAATCGCACGACCCGTCACCGTCCAAGTCTGCACCGTCGCCCGCCGGCTCGCCGCCGCTGCCATCGGCCCCTGAAAGTGAACAATCGTCACACCCATCGAGATCGGCGTCGCGGCACACGTGGGCATCCGTGGCAACGGCGTCCGAGTCGTTGAGTACACCGTCGTTGTCGCGGTCGTCGTCTCCTGCGTCGCATCTCCCATCGAGATCCAAGTCGGGCCCGTCGTTGCCGGGAGCGCCACCGCTGCCGTTGGCGCCGGTGAGCGCGCAGTCGTCGCACGTGTCGGCATCCAAGTCACGACACACGGCGGGGTTTCCTGGCGCGCTGTCGGAGGCGTTCACGACGCCATCGTTGTCGACGTCGTTGTCGCCGACGTCGCAGGCCCCGTCACCGTCGGTATCGAGGCCGTCGTTGGCGGGACTACCCCCGCTACCATTAGCCGCCGTCAGTGAACAGTCGTTGCAGCCGTCGCCGTCTACGTCCCGGCACGACGTGGGATCGTTGGGTGCGCTGTCGGTGACGTTGTTCACGCCGTCGTTGTCGCGGTCTGGGTCGCCGACATCGCAAAGCCCATCAGCGTCGAGATCGAGCCCATCGTTCGCGACGCTGCCACCGGAACCGTTGGCAGCAGTGAGGGCGCAGTCGTTACAGCCGTCGCCATCCACGTCCCGACACAGCATCGGATTGTCCGGTGCCCCATCGCTGCCGTTAGGAACGCCGTCGTTGTCCCGGTCCGGGTCCCCAGCGTCGCACGCGCCGTCGGCGTCGAGATCGGCTCCGTCGTTGCTCGTGTTGCCACCACTGCCATTGGCTGCCGTCGCGGAACAGTCGTCGCAGGTGTCGTCGTCGACGTCGCGACAGAGCCAAGGGTTGCTTGGAGCGGCATCCGCGGCGTTCGTCACACCGTCGTTGTCCAAGTCCGTATCCGATACGTCGCACACTCCGTCGGAGTCCGTGTCGGCCCCGTCGTTGCTGGTGCTCCCGCCGCTGCCGTTCGCGCCCGTCACGCTGCAGTCGTTACAACCGTCACCGTCCACGTCTCGACAAGCGTGGGGGTCGCTCGGCGCGCCGTCGCTCCCGTTCGCTACCCCGTCGTTGTCCAAGTCCGCATCCGACACGTCGCACACTCCGTCGGAGTCCGTGTCGGCCCCGTCGTTGCTTGTGCTCCCGCCGCTGCCGTTCGCGCCCGTCACGCTGCAGTCGTTGCAACCGTCGCCGTCCACGTCCCGACAGACGCTCGCGTTCAACGGCGCCGAGTCGACGCCATTTCCGACGCCGTCCCCGTCAGCGTCGGCAGAAAAGGTCATGTAATTGGGACGGCCATCCGCGTTCGAGTCCGGGCACGGCCACCCCCCAGCACATTCGGTATCGTCGCCCAGCCCGTCGCTGTCGCTATCTCCAGGCGCGCCCGGATCGGGGTCGTAGGGGTTGGGCACACCGTCCCCATCTACGTCGGTGAGACTTATCAACAACTGGACACCGACGTCGAGCATCCCGTCCAAGTTGAGATCCAAACCTAGTGCCAATCCGGCTTCGACTAGATCGAACAGCCCGTCGTGATCACTGTCGAGGTCGACGTGATCTCGGTAGCCATCGCCGTCCGTGTTCAACACGGCGTAGTTGAGCGTGCCCGAGTCGGCCACGGTCTCGAGCGCGTCGCTCAAACCGTTGGTACCAACGACGCCGTCGATCATGCCGTCGGCGCACGTCGAGTAGCGACCGTGACCAGCTTCATAGCAGTCCGCCAAACCGTCGTTGTCGGCATCCCACTCGTTGTGGTTCGGGACGAGGTCGGCATCGCGGTCGAAGCCGATGTTCAACACGTCGCAAATCCCGTTGGACAGAAGGTCCGTGCACGCCGGCGGCTGGCCACTACCATTGTTCGTCGCGTCCCGCCAATTGGGCACCCCGTCCGCATCCGCGTCGGCATCTGGGTTTACACCCCACGGATTTTCGTGAGTATCGGGGATGCCGTCGTTGTCGTTGTCGAGGTCGTTGGGGTTGGAAACCCCGTCCGCGTCGTAGTCACCGAGCGCCCCATCCAGAAAAGCGCTGTCCGACCAAACCGAGTTCAACACCCCGGCGCCGGGCGCGGTGCTCACCCCGGCGACGTCGACGGAGAGCGACGTCCCGCCGCTGGACGTCCCAGCCGCGAATCTGACCGGTTTCGTCAAGTCCACCCCGGCGCTGACGAGAGTTGCAAGCGGGATCCCGAAGTCGAGATAGTAGTCGGGTGTCGCGTTGAATAGAGTCAGCGCCAACGTGGCCCGGAGGTTACCGCTGGCGCCCGTGTCGACGTTGGTGGCGCTGATGACGGTTTCAGCGACGTCGGTGGGGTCGTTCGTCGTCCCGGGCGTCGTGTTGCGCAATAGCGATATGGTCTGAGGGCTACCAGAACCGTTTACCATCAACGCGTATTCATAGGCAGAGTTGCTGCTATCGGTGTCAATCAGGAGCCCCCAACCGTAAGAGCGCAGCGTGGTCAGCAAGAAGGGGCTCTGGTCGAGGCGCAGGCGCACGCTGAACTCGGAATCGGTGAGGTAAGTGTAGGCAGCTGGGCTGGCGGCGTCGCCAACGATGTTGCGTCCGTTGCTGGCTCCATCCGCTGCGCTGTCGGAGAGGCCGGAATTCGAGCGCAAAACGGGCCTCCAGCCCAAGTCCAACGCGGGAAACGTGATCGCTTGCTCGACGTTGGAGAGCTGAATCTCTGGTCTGGGTTCGGACGGGCTGCAGGCGACGAGGGACGCAGCCGCGGTGAGTGTCATCAGCCAGTGGCCAAATGTGCCCAATCGCTGCTGGCGCGTGAGAGTCTTCAGTTCACGTTGAACGGTCATGGCGCTCCCCCCGACGGCTTCGAAAACTGGACGACATTGAACTCGACGCGCCGGTTATTTCGACGTCCCTGCTCCGAGTCGTTGCTGTCGATGGGCTTCTTGGAACCAAAACCTCGGGCAACGAGGCGCGTCGCGTCGATCCCTTGGGTTACTAGCCAATAGATGACAGCTTCGGCACGTCGCAGACTCAGCTGCTCGTTGTGCGCTGGCGCGCCTCGATTGTCCGTGTGCCCGTCCACACTCAAGCGCAAGATGGTCGGCTGGTTCTGCAAGACCTGCAGCACTGCTCGCAGGGTGGGCTCGCTCTCCGGACGCAGTTCGCTCGACCGCGTCTCGAACTCGATCCTACCCAGGATCTCGATGCGAGCACCTACGAGCTTGGCTTGGGGGCACCCGTGAGCGCTCGGCTCCGAGCTAGCGGTGCCAGGGCGGTCCGGACAGGCGTCGTCGGTGTCGAGGATCCCGTCGGAATCGAGATCGACGACTGCCGCGATCGCGGGACACCCGTTGCGCGCCGGGTCGCCGGTCGCCACGCCAGGAACGGTGAGACAGGCGTCCGCCGAATCGACTATCCCATCGTCGTCCTGGTCGCCAACCGCAGGGCATCCGTTCAACCTCGGATCTGTAGACGTGATGCCCGGAATCTGGGGGCACGCGTCGCTAGGGTCCGGCACGCCGTCTCGGTCGCTATCGGGCGGCTCCGCCGGCGGAGGTGGAGGTGGCGCCGTCGGCTCTTTCGCTAGCGCAACGGCAGGAGCATCCGACGACTGTGCCCGGGGCGGAGGAGGAACCGGACGAGGTTCCCGTAGCAGGTTCCAACTGAACATCGCGAGCAATCGAGCATCGGGCGTCCCGATGCCGGTGCTGAGACCAAACCCGCAGCCGAGGCCAAAGCGCCATCGCTCTTGGAGAAAGTAGTGCGCCCCGAACAACGCCTCGGCGCGCGTGACCGCGCCCACCAGGAAGTCGCTCCCGACCTCGGTCGATGCGTAAACCTCAGGCCCAATCGTCAAACGCCGTCTGTCGGTCTCGATGCCGAAGGCTCCTCCTACCTGCAAGCGCGTGCCCCAGTTGTGACCCGCGAAATCGTTGTCGCGAAAGTGGCCCTCCAGAGTGGCTCGCAAGGCGTAGGCGAACATGCCTCCGCTACCTGCGAGCCCGACCTGAGGCGCCACACGGACACCGCCGTCTCCGGCAAACTTGTGGTGATTACCCGTCGGCAGCCAGAGTCTCGCGCCGGCAAAGAGATCGAAGGAGTGGGACAGCCGCGGGAGGAGGAACGTCAGCTCGAGTCGAAGGTCACCAACGTCCTGCCCTCGCGGAGCATCGAAGTAGTGGTCCCCCATGCGGATCGACTCTCCATGTGTGGAGAGAAGGATCGGCATGCTGACGTTCACCGCATAACGTTTTGCGAATCGAATCCCTGCGCCGAGGCGAGCGAAGAGCTGGTGATCGATGAACTCCACGACGTGTTCGCTGCGCGAATCGTAGACCGTAATCGGGTGAATCGCGTGGTCCAGGACCAGCCCGGCGTCGATCGCAAACGGCGCGGGCGGCAGCCGAGACTGCACCGAAAACCAGGAACTTCCGAGCGCCGCCGGCTCGAAGTCATCAACGACAAACCCATCTGTTGCCCGGCTCGACCTCGCGCACAGAAGAAGCGCGACAGCGAGCCAGGCTGTTAGCCTCGCCCCCATTGTACCCCCAAATCTCCCTCAGCCGGCGCGGAGCGCTCGAGCCGAGGAATCACCCGATCGTTGTCGCCGCAAGTATATGGCGCGAGTTACCGCGTTCAAACAAAATACCCAACGGCTTGGTCGTTTACCTCCAGACATTGCTAACCCACGGTCACTAATTGCAACGACCAACCCAACTGCTCATAGGCGATGCATTCGCGCCACACCACCCGTGCCGGGGCGCCCCATTTCCAAACACCGAGCCATTGCCTGACCACGCTGCCGCGGCGGAACGCCGCGGCCAAAACGCTCACGGTCGGGCGCTCTTGCAGCCGCACTCGCGAGCGCGCGGCCCGCCCTGCCCCACCCGCCGCGGTGCGTTGACGCATGCAAGTCTCGAATTCCTGCGCATTCCATCGGGGCTGGGCGGATTTGCTCCCGTCGGGTCGTGTCAAAGGCGGCCTTTTGTGTGAGCGACACTACGGATCACCGAGAGATCCACTAGGTTGGCCCACGTCAGGATTGAATCGATGCAGCAACTCACTTCCGCCGCGAACACGGCAATTTCAGAACTCGCCCAACGATATGGAGTCAGCGTGGACGCCGTTACCACTTTGCTCAACGCAGTGGCAGCGGGCGGTGGCTCGATGGCGCAGTTTTACCATCCCGAACTCGGCGGCGGCGGACAATGGATGCGTGGCGGCATGACGATGGTCGGTGACATGTTCAACGCTGGCCTACAGTCGCGGGTGAGCGGACTATGCTCCGAGCTGTCGACGCTGCTCGGGTCGACCCAAGTTTACGCTCCGTCGACGACGCCCCACGGCACGACGTCGACGAGCAACGGGTGGTGGCCCGGCGAACTCGGCACGCCCAGCGCGAGCGGTGGACAGAACAACGCTCGTTACGCATACTTTCCCGACACGCGGCGGTTGGCGATCGACAACGGAGGCAAACTCGCGATCTACGACACGCTGGATCACGCAATCGGCGGCGTACAACAACAGCAGGGCGGCCCGTGGGGTTCGCTGTCTTTCACGAGCCAGTTTGGAACATTCACCGTAGAGAGTCTGCCCCGCGTCGACAACGACCCGGCACCGACTACCAGCGCGAGTCCGGCTTCCGTTTACGATGCGCCGTCGGCCACGTCGGCACATCGCGAGCCAACGCAGTCGTTTGCGAACGAGCAACCGCGGCCCTCGGTCCCCCTGTCCCAGCCGAGCTCGTCGAACCCCGCTCCCGGGCTGCAGTCATCGCGCGAGGTCTTGGAGGCGATAGAACGCCTCGGGCAGCTCTTCAGCCAGGGCTTCTTGACCAACGACGAGTTTCAGAGCAAAAAAGCCGAATTGCTCTCGCGCTTGTAAGAGCGGGTCTCAACACTGAGACCCGCGACCAATGCAACAGATCTGCTCCAAGCTCGAGTTCAACGATGGAAGCGCAGCGTGGTGGTGCCGTCCAAACGTTTGCGCAAGTCGACGGGGTTGGACGTGGACGCGTCGCGACCGTCGATCTGATACGTCCACACCTCGAAGCGCTCGAGGGTTGCGCTGCCGTACAACGTCGTAAATGCACAGTTGGCGGCATCGTAGCCCGACGCGATCTTGACCCGGCCGATGCGCGGTTGTGCCCAACGCGCGTCGAAGGTTTGCCAGCGGCCATCCAGGAACACCTCGAAGTACGCATGAAAGTCGCTCGGCCCGAGCAAGTCCACGTTCATTGCGATGTCGGGTACGTAGCCCGTGACGTACCGCGCCGGAAGATTGAAGGTCCGGCACAGGGCCACCCCCGCGTGCGCAAGGTCGCGACAGACTCCAAAACGCCGTTCGATCACCTCGGACGCTGACAGGGTCGCGTCACCCGAGCCAGTGCGGTACTCGATGTTCTCGTGGATCCATTGGCAGATGCCATTGACCCGAGGGAGACCGTTCGGGAGTTGACCGAAGTGTTGCCACGCGAAGTCTTTCAGTTTGTCCGAGTCGGCATAACGGCTCGGTAACGTGTACCGGAGCACGCTGGGAGGCAGCTCTTCGGGCGCGCTCGGGCCGTCTTTCCAGAAGGCGTCCTCGCGTTCCGACGGCACCTTCACTATGGCGTCGTACCTCAACAGGTTGTGGCCGGGACGTAGCATCATGCGGTAGACGATGTTGCCGTGGTCGTCTTCGAACTCCGTGGGCACGAGCGCTGGCTCGAAGTGGAGCCGCTCTTCGCGAAGTAATTGTGTTTGAGCCTGGCGCGGCTTGAACATGACGAGCACGGCCGTCTCCTTTGGGGCAACGAACACACACTCGCAGCCAACTCGCAGCGTGAGGTCGAGGTGAAACTGGGGCGTCGAAGCTTGAAACATCAGCACCCGTGTCGCACCCTCGTCCGGCCATTGCACGCAATGAATGCACGGCGCCCCACCCGCGGCGCGATTTGTCCGAACTCGTCCAACCACGGAGGATTCGCCACCTGTCACCCCGGGGATGCGGCGGAACGCGACAGTTTACCGGACGCTACCGCCCCGCGAGCTCAGGGCAGCAAGTCGGTACTCGTCAGTATCTCGTGAACCGTGAGTTCACTAGGGCCAGCAAACATCTCCTTCGGGGCCCGGTTCTTGTGCGCCTCGGCAAACGCCTCGCTCTTGGTCCACGCGACGAAGTCGTCGAAGGATCGCCACCACGTCTTGATCTCGTAATACCCCTGCTTGTCGCGATCCTCCGACCAACTGCCCGTGTTGTGGTCGAGCTTCATCGGGCGCGGTCGATGGACCTCGTTGCGGATGAACCCGGGTGCTTTGTCGACGAGGTGAACGCGCTTCTTGAAGCGGTCCTCGAAATCGATCTCGTGACCTTCGGCAACTGGAATTCGGTTGGTGACGACGAACATGCACACTCCATATCCGATGTCGGTTAACGTGCCAAGCCTGGCTCGGATCGAGCATGGATCCAACGACCTAGTTCTTTGGCGGCGAACGTGGGCGGCCGGGGCACGATGTGGCGCCTGCGTCGGCGCACGGAGGTGTTTATCGTCCCCCCAAATAGGGGGATGCAATCCCCCCCTATCCGGGCCGTATCGTCGAGACGCTCCGCTCGTATCTCGCGGGCGGCGATCTTCGAGCCAACGGAAGGGTCGGTAGAATGGGACTATATTTGCGACGGCAGTTTGCGACGGCTTCCAGCACATCGGGGATGATGCTGGCGCTCACGCTGTTGATGAGTGGTTGCGGTGACGACTCGGGCGGACAACCTGCACCGACGGACACGGGAGGCGACGCAGGGTCGGAGAGCTCCGTCCACGCAGTCACTTCCGAAGCACCGAGCACCGACGCGCTAACGAATTCGTCGGGTAGCCCGTCCCCAGATACGACGGTGACGCCGTCGCCTAGTACGCCTGGTGACGGCGACACGACGGAGCCGTCGTCCGAAGGACAAACCTCGGAGCGGGAACCCAACGACACATCCGACGACGTCGAAACGCCGTGCTCAGCGGGCACGTACGATCACGACGAAGACCCCACCACCGAGTGCCTCAGCCACACACAGTGCGCTCCAGGTGAACACATCACTCAGGCGGGCACGGCGACGTCGGACCAACAGTGCGCAACTTGCGCCGAGGGCACTTTCAGTACAGATGCCAACTCCGACGCCTGTCAGGCATGGAGCGCCTGTGAGGCGGGCAACTACGTCGCCGAAGCCGGCAGCTCCACGAGCGATCGACTTTGTAGCCCGTGCGCGCCAGGGAGCTACAGCACCGAGCAGAACGCACAAGAGTGTACGCCCGGGGCGTGCGCCGCGGGTTACGAACAAACGAGTGCCGGCAGCGCGACGACTCCCGCGACCTGCAGCGCGTGTGCGCCGGGCACCTATTGCCCCGGCGGGGAAGCCCCAAGCGAGCCCTGCGCCGACGACGAATGGGACGACGATGAAGATGCGTCGACCGCTTGTGTATCTCGCACCACCTGCGTGGCCGGCGAGTACGTCGTGGCGGCAGGGAGCGCGACGACCGACCGGGTGTGTGACGAATGCGCGACCGGACAGTTCAGCACCACGACCGACGCCGAGAGTTGCGAGCCGTTCACCGTGTGCGTCGCAGGAGAACACGTGACGTCCGAGCCCTCCGCCAGTGCTGATCGAACCTGCTCAGCGTGCGCTTCCGGG
>CBINDO010000086.1:0-27084 GCA_966249405.1 uncultured bacterium
GAGGCGTTGTCCCGATCACTGCGCGCCACGGAAGCGCGATTGAAGGCCAAATACGCTGGCAAACGCATCGACTTCCGCGTCGAGGTCTTCAACGGCAAAGCCGTGATCAAACCGACCGTCAAGAAGTGAGCGTGGGGTCGGCGAGCTCAGCCGCCGACGGGTCGTTCGTGGAAATCGCTACCGGTGTCAGCCTCGCAAAGGGCCACCGGAGGCGTTTCCCAAATTTTGGATAGTTGGCCGAGCTAGCGAGCTTCGACGAAGCGCCGAGCTGCTGGCTCGGACGCGAACTCTTTGGCGTCCCCGTCACAGAAGCGGATGGCGCAGGAGCATTTCCCAGCCGAACGCATGCGAGTACAGAGCAGGGCGAGATCTTCGTCCGCATCCACGACTTCCCCTTCGATAGGCTGAAGGGTCGTTTGGTCGTAGCGGCAGTGGTCTAGAGCGATCCACAAGCCTTGATACTCGTTCGTTCGACAGATTTCAGGCCAGGTCTTTCTATCGCCCATGACCAATCCTTTCAGGCGCGGCCCCCCTCGATTCGAACAGAATCGTGGGACATGCACCCGCAATACGGCATTAGATAAGAATAACCCAAATAAGCAGCAGCTAGACGTCCGAACGGCCGGACACCGACGCATCGATAGCTGACGGATGCGTTTTGGGTGCGAGGTCGAATTCTGGCGTTTGTTAAAGCGGTATCTCTTCTTCGGTCGCCGACATCAGTGGGGTGCGGGCAAAACCGGATGATTGGATCTATTCCCGCGCTCGAGTGCCGTCAAGCACTTACACCGACCCCCAGTCCTAACGTCCGGAAGTACTCCGCCGGCACTGGAGGGCCGCACCGACTCGGGCCGGGGTCATTTGCACTTGGCTGCAGCGGTGTTCAGCGGCGCGCTCGAGATGCCGCCACCCTTGAGCAACGCGATGATTTGGTTTGCTTTTGCGCAGTCGCCTTTGTTGGCTGCGACGATACCCGTGCGTGTGGCTCCCGCCTGAATCCGGCGCTGGCAGTTGGCTTTTTTGGCCGGGTCATTGCACTGCTTGAGTTTGCTCAACGCGGTGGAATAGTCCCCCGCGGCAGCTGCGATGCATTGATCGCAGGCGTCCGCCGCCGGAGCCGGGGACGGCCCGGGAGCAGGCGTCGACGGTTTTGGGCTCGGCGGAGGTTGAGTGGTCGGCTTGGGCGACGGCCCAGGCGACGGCGCAACGGGGTTGGGCTGCGGCGCGGGCGCCTGCTCGTCCGCGGAGGCCTCGGCGGCTGCCTTGTCCTCGTTGCCCGCTGGTTGCTCCTCGGGAGGCTGAGCCTGGATCTCGACGGGTTTGACCGTGGGCGCGGTGGGAATGTTGAGCGCGCCTTGTGCGTCGTCGTCCGACCCACCACCGCCCAAACCAACCGCCAACACGCCGATCAAGGCGACTGCGGCCAGCCCGAGCCCGATCACCAGCCCTTTGTTTCTTGGAGCCTCTCGCGTCGCGGCGGGGGGCGCCGCGGGCACAGCAACACCGGACGGTCCCGTTCCATATCCCTGGTGCGACGGCTGAGCGGGCATGGCCGCGGTAGGCGCTGGAGCAGCCTTCGCGCCGAAGTCCGGGGCCGCGGTCATGGCTGCCGTCGCCATCACGGCCTCCGCGGTGCGCACTTTCGGGCGGCTCTCCGCGACGTCGGGCTCGGCCATCGCGTCCACGAACTCGGTTGCCGTCGCAAAACGGTCGTTGGGATCCTTGGACAACGCGCGCAAGATCGCGCGACGCATCGGCTCCGGGATGGGTGCGGCGAGAGACAAGGTCTCGAAGGGCCGCGGCTGCGCCGTCATGTGTTCGGTCGCCCACTGCCACGGCGTGTTCGCCTCGAACGGCAACGTGCCCGTGAGCATCTCGTACGCCATCACCGCGAGCGAATAGATGTCGCTGCGTTTGTCGAGCGCTTTGCCCGTGAATTGCTCGGGGCTCATGTACGGCGGCGTGCCGAGCACCATGCCCTGCTGGGTGAGTTTGGCCTCACGCGCTGCATCGGCAGATTCCGTGCGCGCCGCGATGCCGAAGTCGAGCAACTTGACGACGTCCTTCTCCCCGGCGCGTTCCACGAGGATGACGTTCTCGGGCTTGAGATCGCGGTGGATGATGCCCTGACCGTGCGCCTCTTCCAGCGAACCAGCGACCTGACGCAACAAGCGCAAGACGCGCTGCGGCGACAACTGCTTCTCCTCTTGGATGACACGGTCCAACGGCTTACCCGCCAGATACTCCATGGCGATGTACAGCGTGCCGTCGTCCATGGTGCCAAAGTCGTAGACTTTGATCGTATTGGGGTGCTCGAGACCAGCTACGGTGCCGCACTCGCGATGAAAGCGCGCGGTGACGGAGGGGTCCCTCGACAACTCGGTGTGCAGCGTCTTGACGGCGACTTTACGCAGCGTGTTGCCGAGCTTCTGCTCGGCTTCGTACACGACGCCCATGCCGCCCTCGCCGATCACGCGCGTGACGCGATAACGGCCGCCCACCAGTTTACCGACCAGCTTGTCCCCTTCGTCGGTCTGAGTCGGCAAGGTGATGCCGCAGTTTGCGCAAAACCGCGCCCCCTCGATGTTCTTATGCCCACACGACTCACAATTCATTTCAGCACCTACGACGGTTCTTTGACGAACTAGACCGCAAATCGTGTCGCGGCCGGGATCACGGAGTGGTTCCGCTGGGAACTTTATTGGATCCGGCCCCGAACACCATCATTTACCGCCAAAACTTGGGCACGGGGCATCGGCCCTTGGTTTTGGCATCGGCGCCTTAGGTGGCCAGTCGAGCAACCATCGCTCGCCCGTCGCGCGGTCGATGACCCAAGCCTGGGTGGCTCGCACCCTATCGGCAACCTTCACCTTCCAAACCACATCCGCTCGCGGACCGAGCTGCAGAGGCGGAGGTTCCTTGCGTTCGGAGCCCGGCTCGACGGCGTCGGCGGCCACGAGCGGGAAGTCGAAACGATCGCGCTCGAGCAACTCGTGACCGATCCACAACTCGGCGGCGAAGCGACCCATCAGACGCGGTAACGTCGAGGGACGTTCCAGGACCACGCGTCGCGCGCCCACGAGGTGAACACCCGCTTCACAGTAGCGCAGCGTGAGTTCGTAATACGCGCTCGTCGGGGCGAGCTCGGGGTCCGGAGTCTTGCGCGGGTCGAACGGGGCGGAATCGCCCGCAGGCTCACCCGTCGCAGCCGGTTCGCGAGGCGCGCGCGCCGGGGCCGTGGGTTCCGCGCCGCTCGGTTGACTGGCGCCTGGGATCCCCGAGCGCGGCTCCGTATTTGGCGCCGGGCTCAACGCGAGCGAGGGTGGCAGCTCGGGCGTAGGCGGCTGGGCCGGCTGAGCCGCCTGGCCGCCTTCGCTCGGCGCGTGGAGCGCGGGTTTACCCGTGTTGCCTTCGCCCAAAGTGACGGGCGATTGGAGCGCGGCGTGGTGGTCAGCGACGTATTGGGGGCGCGCGCACGCGCTGCCCCAATACGTCGCTGACATCAGCGCCAAGGTGCCGAGGATCGAAGGAAAACGCGACGTGGAGACGCGAGGGGTGGCTACGTTCGAGCGGGTGCGCACGGTGAGATTCATGAGGTGGGCGGGAGCCGGTAACAGCCGTGAGGTGCTGGGCCCAACCGCAACAGGGTAAAAGCGACGGCGAAAGACAAGTCCGAGGACCGAACATCCCCATCGCTGCGCCCCCAATTGGGGGCTCGCTCACACGAAAGCCACGGCTGCTGCCAGAGGAGTCTCGCCGTGCAATCGCAGTCGTGCAGCGCCCGAATTGGTCCTCGTGGCGGGAACGGAATGGGAGACATTCCCCTCAACCTTCGTTGTCCGTCGGCAAGACGCCGGTGGCGCGCTGAACCAGCGACGCCACGGTGGGATCTTGCTTCATTTGGTGAACCAATTGCTCTTTGATGATTTCGAGTTGCTCCGCTGGGACAACGGCCTCGAGGTGAGCAACGGCCTGGGCCGCGCGGGCCCGTAGATAGTCGTCGAGGGAGATCTCGCCGGCTTCGAGGCGCTCGAGTTCCGCGGTTGCGGAGAGTCTGTGACTGGCTTCGGTTTTCGATGTTGCGTCTGCACCTGCAGCCGCGCTCGGGCGGTCGATGGAAAACCCTTCACCGCTTGTCTTCGAAGGGCCTGCCGCGCCTCCAGAAGGACCAAGCGGAGGCTTACCACCGCCAATGCCGTCGATACCCATGGTCTTGTCCTTTCATATCGTCCTGGTCGTCCAGGCGCATCCAAATTCGCTCTGCTCTCGACGATCGCCCGAGGCGATGGTCGCGTGTGTTGCGCGCTCCATCAGCGCACGTTGCCGCTGTCGTTTTTGACGGTGGCGTGACGCGCCGGCAACGTGTTGGACAGCGCGGTGTGAGGGTGGTTGGCGTCTTGGACCCGCATTTGCAGGCTGAGATGGAACATCACTTCTTGGCTCCGACGCGCGAGGGCATCTTCGATGCTGCTGGTCGCCCTGACGGCGTCCGCAGTGCTGGTCGAAAGTGGCGCCGCGCCCGCGGTGCCGGAACGCACGACAACAGCGGGGATGTCGCCTCTGGGAGACGGGTGCAGCGCCGATTCCGCGCCGTCGAGAGCGGCCACGGGTGACGCGTAGAGCACCGCCTTGAAGGGCGTGGCGGGTTTGGGCGTCGCGCGGTGAGCGGTGAACGCGATGTCGAGGGCGGAAGCGGGACCAACTTGGCTGATACGAGTCGTCATTGGGGTAACTCCTTGTTCCCCTAGATTCGACGCGCGCCGTGGGGCAGTTGCGCGACCGATGTCGAATTTGAAAATTCTGGGGAAGAAATTTCCCGAGCGCCAAACGAGGCGCCGCAGCAGCGTGGGTGCCCGAGCCACGCCGCCGCGCGAGTCGCGTCTCGCGCCGCGGGGCCGAGTTGCGACGAACCCGCCAGGGAGCTCAGGTGAGAGAGGGGCGGTGAGAAAGGGTGAGCCTCGGGCGTCTCACCGTCGCGTTTGACGCGCGCTGCAACTCGCGAACATCGGAAGCTCCTGTGCCGCGTTCACCTATCCCAAGTTGCTCCGAAACCAACCCCGGGCCATGGCACAACAAACTCTCGGGAGAGCAAGACGACGCCGTGTACCAATGCGCGCACGAACAACTTGCCACCTGATGGCTGGTACCGGTATCCCACGTGGGGTCCCCAGAATGGCCGCACCCGGTCGCTGGCTTCGTCGACGATCATGGCTGACCCGGTCGCGCCCAGCTCGAAGTTGTGGTCTCCCCCCGACAGCCAGGAGACGCCGACGGCTGGGTTCACCCCCGCCAACGATGGACTAGCTGGAATCGCGAACAAGCCGATCCCCGCATCGACCGCGAGTTGTTCGATGGGTCGATACGATACCCCTAGGCCGATCATGACGCCGGCCCCCAAGACCTGACAGTACACGGCTGCTTGTTCCGGCCAGACCGCAGGGGCTGACACGGCGGGGTGCGGCGAGTTCGACTCGCGCGTCTCCGGTGGCGTGACTCTCGCTCCGAGCGCCAGTTCGGGCTCTGCAACCGGCGCCTGCTGCTGCTCGTGTTGCTCGTGCTGCTGCGCGAGCGCCGACGCCTCGAGCGAAACACCGACTCCTATGACAGCGAGGTATCGAACCCCCATCATCGCGAGACCAACGCCGTAAGGACGATTCACCGTTGGATGGAACGCCGAATCGGGCGCGCCGCGCAAGGTGAATCGCAACGGTGATCTCGGGGGACGCCAACGCGTGAGGCGCCTCGCTGGGTCGACGTGCCGTCCGTCACAGGGAGGCGTCGGGCGTCTCGCTCGACGGCTGCGATCCGTCGGTGGTGCTGTCGACCGAAGCATTGCCCGTCGCGCCCTGCGACGTGTCCGAACTCGCCCCCGCGTCGGGGACACCCGCGTCGACGACGCGCTCGGGGATCCAGTAGTCGTGCAGCAGTGTTCCGCCTTGCGCCAAGAACTCGACGTGCACGTCGTCTGGTGTGACATTCACCCGTGACCAACCCGACTCGGTCCAATACTCGGTGTAGCCGGTCTCGCCGGATTCGAACTTCCACGGAGCGCCGGCACTACCCGGGTCCGAGTAGTGAACGCCATCGACCGTCATGTCGACGAAGACGTGATCGTGACCGTAGAAGAACACCTGCACGCCGTAGTCGAGGAGCATCTGGTGGATCACCGCCTGCTCTCCCACATAGGCCGCCTGACCACCGCCGCGCCCATACGCGGCGTTCGCGAAGTTGGGACCCGCGCCGCCCACGGTGTGATGGATGAACGTGAACTTCCACTTGGTGGTGGCCTCGGACAACGTCTTCTCCAGCCACGCGAGCTGCGCTTCGCCGAGCGTCCAGTCGTCGGCGAACTCGTCGACACCCGTGAGCAGATGCGCGGTCGGGGTGTACGTCATCACGTTGAGCACGACGAACGTAGCATCGCCCCAAGTGAACGCATAGTAGTCCTGCGCTGGACTGCCACCTTGCGGATAGGTGGTAGCGCCCGGGTTCGGCAGGTACAACATCCGCTGCTCGCGCGAACGGCCGATCTCTTCGTCCGTGAAGTCGCCGTTCTCGCCGTCCCAGTTGCCCAAGGCGCTGAAGTGAGCCAATTGCCCGATCGTATTGCCCATCGCACCGCGGTAGTTTTGGTACGCCCAGCGCGCGACTATCGGCTCCGGTGGCGGCACGTTGAAGCCAAACTGGTGGTAGTCGAGAACGTCTCCCAGGTGAACGATGAAGTCCGGATTGGTCTGCAGCAACTCGAAGCTGATCTGAGCCGTTACGGCTGCGTCCCCCTGGTTCGAGAAATCGAGGTTCGCGCCGATGTGGGTATCGGAGATCATCGCGAAAGAGAAGTTTGCTCCGGCAGGCTTCTGTGTGAGCGCCTTGCCATCGTAGAGGACGCGGAGCTCCTCGGTCTCGGCGTCCAGGATTTGATACTCGTGCGACGTGCCCGCCTCTAGACCGGTAAACTCCAGATCGCCGAGATCGACTTCCCTGACCTGGAGTGACTCGAGCTCGGACCACGTTTCGGAACCAGCGGGTCTGACGCGCGCGCGCAGGTGTACCGGGTCCCCCGCGAGAAGCAAAACGCTGACCGAGAAGCTGGTCGGCGTGGGCGAGAACACCAAAGGCGCACCGTTGATTTGGAGTGGACCGGGCGTCGGCGCAGTGGGCAAGTCAGCCCCCGTGTCCTCCGCCGAGCTCGAGTCCCCGCTCGTCGAGAGTTCGCCGGAGGTGCTCGACGGCGTGGGAGTGATCGTGGTCGTCGTTGAGGAGGTGTCGGTCGTGGCGTCCGTGGTGCTAGACGGCGCGCTCGTGGTCGTACTGCTGCCCGACGGGACAGTGTCCGGTGCTGAGGGCGACGGCTCCGAGCCACACCCTAGAGTCGACGTGCCGAGCAGCGGAAGGAGCCACCACAGTCGCAAATCACATCGAAAAGCCATGGCCACAACCTTTCACGGCACGCGGGGAGTGTCATCCCGATTGTGTGCCGCGGCGCCGCTCGACGCCGTACGACCCGAGCTGCCTGGAATTGTACACTGAGCGCAGCGCCGACGTGACACTCGACGTGCGCCCTGGATCTTCGGCGAGCGAGTGGCTGCAGCGGAATTATCCAACGGCAGGTGGTGGGAGTGAGCCGTGATCAGACGCATGTGGCTGGGCCCAACCCCCAGCCATCACAGCCGAGAGTTTGCGCCTGCAGCTAACTTTTCCAGGCGTTAGGGGGTGAGCTTCGGGAACGCAGCGAGACGCGTGATATGCCGAGCCTTCGTGGGCGCCTATCCCTACAATCGAGGTTGCATGCGGCATCGATCATCGCGCGTTTGGCACAGCGGTCTCCTCTTGGCGTGTTTTGCCCACATCGCTTGTTCCGAGCCGGCCGAGCCCGGTGGCAGCGGTACGGTCGACGTCGGACCCGTTGCACCACCTGGCCAAACTGCCATCCCGACCACACCCGGCGCCACCACGCCCGTGGCGCCTCCCGCTCCCGACGGCAGCCCCACGCCGCCCGCGGCTGCGACTGATTCCGTTGGGCTGCGCACTGCGCCGATCCAGCGCTCGCAGAGCCGCGTCCTTTCACGTCTCACCAACGCCCAGTATCTCAACGCCAGCGCCGAGCTGCTCGGGGTCGACGTCGTGAACTTCTCCAACTTGCTCCCCGACATCGCGCCCAACGGCGGTTACTCGAACGCCGGTTACGCGCAATCTCAACCTTACGACTTGATCGCCGGCTTCGACGCGGTGGCTACGGCCGTGTCCGGCGCGGTTACCGACTGGTCGAGCTTGACGGCACGTTACGCAGCTTGCACCGAGGTCGCGTGCTTGCGCGACTTCGTCGCAGCATTTGGCGAACGCGCGTTTCGCCGACCTATGACGAGCGACGAGCTGGCCGCATTCGATCCGATCTTCGCCGCCGCGAGCGAACACGCGCTGGGCTTCGAAGACACGGCGAACCTGCTCGTGCGCGCGATCTTGCAGGCCCCCGAATATTTGTACTTGTTCGAGTCGGCACCACTCGATGACTTCCAACTCGCGTCTCGGTTGTCCTTCTACGTAACGGACGGTCCGCCCGACGCTGAGCTGTACGCGGAGGCCAAAGCTGGCACGCTCAGCGAGCCTGCGCGATTGGCTCACCACGTCGATCGCCTGCTCAGCGCGCACGGAACGCGTTTCGCGCGAGCCTTCGCGTACGACTACTTCAACCTCCGCAAGGTGTATCAACGCACGGTAGACGTGGACGAGACGACGCTGACGGCGCTCGTGGATTCCTTGACCGCGACGTTTGCGACGTTGATCGAGCGCGACGCACCCATCGGTGACCTGCTCACGACGCGCACGTTCACCGTGAACCCCGTGACCGCGGCGTACCTCGGTGTGACAGCGACGGGGGATGAAGTGACCGCGCCAGAACAACAAGGGTTCATGGGCTTGCTCACGCATCCGGCGCCGTTGATCGCGATCAGCAACGCTTTCGAAGGCAGCACGGTGAGCCGCGGCCTGTACCTAGCGCACCACCTCTTGTGCATTCCGCCGACACCTCCGCCGGCCAAAGCGTTCACTCCCGAAGACGTGGGCGTCGCGTTGCCGCCGGACCCGACGGAGCGTGATCTCGCCGAAGCGCGTTTGGCCGATCCCAACTGCATGGGCTGCCACATCCAGTTCGAGACCTACGCGTTCGCTCTCAATCACTGGGCGGGTGACGGCTTGTACAACCCCGACGAACGCTTGATCGACAATGGTCCAATCCCGACGGGACTCGGAGAGATCAGCTTCGACGGCTACGAACAGTTCTTCCCGCTGATCGCCAAGAGCGCGCAGTTCCAGCGCTGCACCGCTGATCACTTGGTTCGATACGGCGTGCGTCATTCGAACTACGATGACAGCGTCGTGGAGGCGGTCTTGACCGCGGCAGGGCAAACAGACTCCGGCCCCACCTTCCGTCAATTGGTGCGCGCCGTCGTGCAACAGCCGCTGTTCGCCGGCAAGTGACTCGCGTTTTTCGGGCAATTGATTTGGGCACCTACTGAACCATGAAATACAAACTTTCGCTCAGTCGCCGCACACTCTTGAAAGCATCGGGCATCACGTTGGGTCTGCCGTTCCTCGACAGCATGACCGTGCGCTCGGTGTGGGGTGCCGAACCCGATGCCGGCGCTGCGATGATCAGCTTGATGTATGGACTCGGCTCTCCGTACTTCATCTTGGACCGCGGGTTCGACGGCCCACTTCGTCACTACAAGCCGTTGGTCGACGCGGGCAAACTGACGATGTTCACCGACGTCGACATGGCGGCCGCAGCGGACAACCCCGGTGACGCGCAACACCACAACGGGCAACCTTACTTGTTCTCTGGTTATCGCACGCAGCTGACGACGGGTAACAACGTCATCCCGCAAGGCCCCTCGCTCCACTTCGAGACCATGACGGCGAACTACCCGAACGGCGTGCCCTCGCCGTATCGAGTGATCGATTGTGGCATCTACTTTCGACGAGGCCTCAACTATCAGTACCAACGCATCTACGACCGTGAAGGGCGCAACGCCGCTGACTTCGAAGATTTGGCAGCGCCGGTCGAGTTGTTCGAGAAGTTGTTCGGGACGGTACCCCAAGCCGGCGCCATGGATGCGAAGCAGCGCGCTGCACGGTCCATCCTCGATTACCTGCGGCCAGCCTACGAGAAATACACGGGCGGCGCGTCTCAACTTCCGGAAGCCGACAAGGTAGTGCTCAACAACCACCTCGAGCGGATCCGCCAACTAGAGAAAAACGTCTACACGATCGCGGAACGGCCAATGGTCGAGATCTCGAGGCCGGAGCAACCGCCGCTCGATTACAACGTCGACGGTGGCAACGACTCCGAGCCGGAACGGGTTTACCGCGTGAGCCCAACCGACTTCGAGAACGCCTACCAACTGATGGCGGACGTGTTCGTGGCGGGTTTGGAGGCGGACATGTTTCGCTTCGGCAACCTGTCGTTCGATTCCGGCGGCGGGCACACGTACTTTCAAGGGCCGTACGCGCATCCCGACGACCCCAACTACGCCTTCGAAGGCAACCCGCACAACGACTACCACCGGTTGTCTGCGGAAGATCCGCTCGCGATCGCGGTCGGTACGGCGCACAACGACTTCATCCACAAGAACACCGCCAAGGTGCTCGAGAAGTTGGGCTCGCGTGCGTTCCCCGGCGCTAACGGCAAGACACTGCTGGAGAACGTCGCCATTCTCATCGGCAGCGAAGTCGGGACGAACCACGACGTGTCCCGCGTGTTCCACGCATTCGCCGGCGGCGCTGGACGACTCGCCATGGGTAAACACGTGACCGAGCGCACCAAAGCGATCGAGCTGTACAACGCGATCGGCCACAGCTACGGGCTCGAAACGGTGGGGGACGGCCGCGACTACGTCAGTGACGCCAGCGCAATCCTCGTTTGAAGGTTTTGACACCGCCATCTGGAGCTTGGGGATAAAAACGCACCGCAGAGCGGCCGGAGCGCACGAACGCGGCGCCAACCGTTAATCCCCGCCAACCCCTATCTGTAGCAAGTTATCACGGTGCAGTCGCAACTATCTGCCCCGTGTCAACAAGCCTCAAAGGTGCCCACCGCCGGAACACACGCGCAATATGCGCACTACTCCCATATTTGACGGAGAATCGCGTGAACCGCGGGACATGTCACGGCTCTGTGCCACGGGTTACAGCCGCAACGGCCTGTCGCCGTGTTTATTCGCCTCTCGACCGATAACGCACCGTTCAGTGGGCGCGTAGTGTATAGGCCTACGGTAGCCAGTCAGCTGCTCGGGCGGCGGTTGGAAGAGGAGGCTTCGCGTGAATCACGAGACATCAGCGGCGATCGTTCATCTGGAACCGCATGCTGCGAACACCAGTTTGTTTCCGATTGTGGGCATCGGCGGGTCCACAGGCGGTCTGGATGCGTTTCGACGCCTGCTTGGTTCGCTCCCTGGTGACACCGGGATGGCGTTCGTTTTCGTCCAACACCTCGATCCGAGTCACGAAAGCATCTTGACGTCACTGTTGTCCCAAGTGACGCCAATGGCCGTCACAGAGGTGGTTGGCGACGTGCTCGTCGAGCCGAACCGAGTCTACGTGATTCCGTCATCCAGTGACCTCGCGCTTACAGATGGTACGCTCAGCTTAATCCAGCGCGATGATTTGGGGGCCAGCCACCTGCCGATAGATGCGTTTCTGACCAGCCTCTCGAAGGCGCGCGGCAGCCAAGCGATTGGCGTCGTCTTGAGCGGCACGGGGTCAGACGGAACCTTGGGCCTCGAAGCAATCGAGGCCCGCGGCGGGATCGCTTTTGCCCAAGACCCGAGCTCCGCCAAGGCCAACGAGATGCCTGCGAGCGCCATCGCGACCGGCAAGGTAGACTTCGTCCTGGGCCCGGAAGACATCGCCAAGGAACTTGCACGGCTAGCGGAACACCCCTATCTCGCTCCGCCCGACGCAGCCCATTCCGACGCAGAACCGCCCGACGCAGAACCGCCCGATGCAGCACCGCCCGATGCAGCACCGCCCGACAGCGGGGTTGTGGACCCGAATGTTGCGAAGTCGGCTTCTCCGTTCATCGAGAACAAAGGCCCTCGCCAGATTGATCCAGCCGCGCTGGGTGAAATCCTGGAAATCCTGAAACGCGCGAGCGGAACGAGTTTCGGTGCCTACAAGAAGACTACGCTTCGCCGCCGCATCGCGCGCCGAATGGCCGTGGTACGCGTAGACACCCTCGAGCAGTATGCCCGATATCTGGAAAACGACCCGAAAGAAAAGAGCGCTCTCTACGACGACTGCCTCATCTGCGTGACGTCCTTCTTCCGTGACCCGGACGCGTTCCGCGCCCTCGAGCAGCACTGTAAGCCTTTGCTGAAGGGACGGACGGTCGACTCGCCCTTCAGGGTGTGGGTCCCCGGCTGTGCCACGGGGGAGGAGGCGTATTCGGTCGCGATGTCTTTGATAGAAAGCAACGGTGACTCCGAACACATCCCTGCGTTGCAGATCTTTGCCACTGACCTCAACGAGCGCGCTTTGGCCAAGGCCCGCGACGGCGTTTACCCGATAACGATCGCGAACGATGTGCCCGAAGCGCGCCTCCGACGCTTCTTCGTGAAGAGTGGGGATCGCTACCGCATCAACAAGTTGGTGCGCGAGATGTGCGTGTTCGCTCGTCACGACTTGACTCGTGATCCGCCCTACTCGCATCTCGATCTGATCAGTTGCCGCAATGTACTCATATATCTCGAACCGTCGCTTCAGGAGATGGTGCTCGCGACGTTCCACTACGCGTTGCGCCCGGGGGGGTTCATGTTCCTGGGGTCTGCCGAGACGGCAACCAGCGTCGACCGGCTGTTTGCCCCGCTCGATGAACACCACCGCCTATACGCAAAGAAGCACACCAACTCCGCGCCACAGCTGCTCTCGGCGCATCGCGAGACGAGCCCGACATGGACCGTGTTCGATCAACCACCGCGCAAAGTCACACGCAGCTCGGAGGTCCTGAAGGAAGCAGATCGAATCATCCTCGCTCGCTTTGGACCTGCTGCCGTCATCGTAGACGACAATTGCACCGTGCTCGAGTTCCGTGGGGACACCGACCCATTCCTCGATCATGGCCATGGCAGGGCCACCCTTCACCTCGAGCGGCTGCTGCGCCGCGGCTTGCTGCTCGAATTCAGGGAGGCTTTGGCCGAAGTGCGGAAGACGGGTGCCACGGCGCGGCGAGGAAACTTGCACGTACGCAACCGGCAGCAGCTGCAACGCGTCGCCCTCGAGGTCATTCCTCTCAAAGGTCGCGTGGAACAAGAAAACTGTCTGCTCGTCTTGTTTGCAACGGAGAATCTCGGACCAGACCTGCGTGGCCCTGCCGCCTCGGCGTCGGAGGAGGGCGCCGATAAGGATCGAGAGATTGATCGGCTCAACAGTGGCCTGGGGCGCGCCGCCGAGCACATGCACACGTTGATCCGTGAACACGAGACTGCCGTCGCCGAACTGCAGGCGACGACCGAAGAAGCGCTCTCGAACAACGAAGAGTTGCAGAGCTTGAACGAAGAACTGCAGACGGCAAAGGAAGAGATCCAGTCGACGAACGAAGAGCTCGCGACGCTCAATCAAGAGTTGCAAGATCGCAACGCTCAGTTGGCACAAGCCAACGAAGAGATCACGCGCGCCTTGGACGGCGCCAACGCATTGGTCGATACCGTCCCCCTGCCGCTCGTCATCTTGGACCCGGAGTTGCGGGTTCAAACGGCGAACGCTGCGTTCTACGATGTATTTCGGGTTACACCCCAGGAAACCGTTGGCCACGCGCTCGCCGAGCTCGGCGAGCGCAGTTGGGACAGGCCAGAGCTGCTTTCTGGCCTCAATGAAGCAGTGGCCCGCGGTAAGCCGGTCAAAGATTTGGTCGTGGAAGGCTCGTTCCCCAACCTCGGGGTGCGCGCGATGTCACTCAATGCGCGGCGTATTCACACGGAACGTGGTGGGCCGCGGCGTGTGTTGCTGGTAATCGAGGACAGAACTGAGATCCTCGGCGCTGAACGCGGAAAAGAGGCGCTACTCGCGCTGGAGCACCAAGCGCGTGTCGATGCCGAGGCGGCAGATCACCTCAAAGATCAGTTCGTGGCCACCGTGTCTCACGAACTACGAGGGCCTTTGTCGGTAATCGCTGGGTGGGTAGACATCCTCACCGTCGACGTCAAGGACCTCGAAGTATCCACGATGAATCGCGCGTTGGCAGCCATTCGCCGCGGCCTTTCGGCGCAGAAACGGTTGATCTCCGAGCTGCTCGACCACTCTCAGTTCGTCATGGGTAAGGTCGTGTTGGAGCGTTCCTCCAACGATCTCGTCGCGATCGCGCAGACGGCCCTGGTCGGTATCCGCGCCGCAGCCGAGGGCAAGGAGATCGACGTTACGTTCACCCACGATAGCCCCCAATGCTTCGTGCATTGCGATCCAGACCGCATGCAGCAAGTGATGTGGAATCTCCTGCTGAACGCCTTGAAGTTCACCCCCGCAAAGGGCCGCGTGAGCGTCTCGATCGGTCGCGCGCTCAACCAGGTCCATTTCACGGTCACAGACACCGGGATCGGAATATCCCCGGACTTCCTGCCCCACGTATTCGAGAGGTTTCGCCAAGCCGAAGGCTCCAGTACGCGAACGCAAGCTGGACTGGGACTGGGCTTGAAGCTCGTCCACGATCTGGTTGAGCTTCATGGTGGTACCGTGCAAGCCCACAGTCCGGGGTTGGGCCTTGGCTCGACCTTCGTGGTGGTCCTACCAGTGCCTGCGCTGCAAGTCGACGACGCGGTGCAACACCAAGCGGACAAGCAATACCAGTCCAATCGCTTTCCCAGCGTCCCACCAGAGTTCCTGCTCTCGATAGGGCGAGATTTCCTCGCTGGAACGCGTCTACTGGTAGTTGACGATGAATACGATGCCTGTGAGGCGTTAGCAGGTCTTCTCGAGCGTTACGGCGCGAAGGTCACGTGCGTAAACTCCGTGGCACTAGCGATGGACGCGCTGGCCGGAGAGCTCCCCGACGTCTTGATCAGCGACTTGGCCATTCCGCAGCAAGATGGCTACGAATTGATCCGCAGGGTCCGGCTTATGCGCGCGGAAAAGGGCGTGAGGCTTCCGGCGATCGCGGTTAGTGCCTACAACAAAGACAAGCACCGGCAAAGAGCTCTCAAAGCTGGCTTCCAGTCCTACCTAGAGAAGCCGGTCGCTCCTAGCGAGCTCATGCGAGTCGTATCGAAACTGGCGCGCCATGACACAGCTGTGTCTTCGATGCCGGCTCTATGAAAGGCGGCGGCGGAGCGTAGACAAAGTGAGACTTTCGTCATCACCTCGATGGCGCATTCGGCTTCGACGCCTCCCCACTTGTGCATTCGACCCGGGACCCACATGAACGACGCACTCGACACCTGGGAGAACGATGGTGGCAAACTAACACCTCGGGTCGAACCCGCCACAGCTGCATCGGATCCAGGACAAGGCGATGAAGCAGGGGACGGCAAGTCGGTGTCTAACCAGTCGGCAGGGTTGCCCGACGAGATGGCTGATCGTTTCACCAAGCCTCTCGCGCGATTCTTCAAGATCAAGGCTGTCGCGGGGTTCGCCCTCGTGGCAACCACCTGCGTCGCGCTGCTGTTGTCGAACTCGCCGTGGCACGAAACTATCTCGACGTTCTGGGACACGCGTGTAGGGCTCCAGTTCGGCTCTTTCGTGTTCGCCCGTTCGCTACGGCACTGGGTGAGCGACGGTTTGATGACGTTCTTCTTTTTCGTCGTGGCGCTGGAGCTAAAGACCGAGATGGTCTTAGGTGAACTCAATGATTGGCGACGGTCAGCGCTCCCCCTCGCCGCGGCCGTAGGCGGCATGGTTGTTCCCGCTTCGATCTATGTCTTTTTGATGCGCGGCCAAGCGGGAGTGAACGGCTGGGGTACCGTCACAGCGACGGACACGGCGTTCGTGATTGGATGTCTCGCCGTGCTTGGCAATCGGGTACCTTCGGCACTCCGCTTATTCTTGCTTTCCCTGGCCATCTTCGACGACGTCGGAGCCATCTTGGTCGTAGCCTTCGGCTATAGTGAGGGAGTAGGGCTCTGGGGAATAGGGTTGGCCGGAGCTGCGATAGCGCTGTTGGTCGGGGCTTCCTGGCTAGGGATAAGGAGCGTCGCCCTCTACTACATCGTCGGGGGATTGTTATGGACGGCGTTCGACTCTTCCGGCATTCATCCGACCGTTGCAGGGGTCGTACTGGGGTTGTTGACGCCTGCACGAAGTTGGGTAGACGACGCACGTCTGAGAGCAATTTTGGGGGGCGTCTTGGCGTATCCTCTTGGGGAGCACTGGAGTGGCGACACTCAGGACCGCGCCGATCTCCGCCGCGCGGGCCGTGCCGCGCGCGAGACCCTGTCGCCGGCCGAGCGGATGCAACTCTCGTGGCACCCAATCGGCGCCTTCCTCATCATGCCGCTGTTCTCCCTGGCCAACGCGGGAGTGACGTTAGCCAAGCCGGGAGTGGAGCAACCCGTGTTCTGGGCCATCGTCGCGAGCCTGTTCGCAGGCAAGCCTCTCGGCGTGCTTGCGTTTACCTGGGCCATTCTGAAGACTGGTTTGGCGCGCAAGCCCGCTTCTCTGAGTTGGCCAGTCCTCGCCGGCGGCGCGTTGCTCAGCGGCATCGGCTTTACGATGTCCGTATTCGTGGCTGGACTCTCCTTCACCCCCGACATGCTCAACACTGCCAAGGCGGCGATCCTGTGCGCGTCGATCGGCTCCGCCACCGTCGGTATGGCGATCTTGTACATCGTCGGGAGCAGGGTCGTCAAAGCCAAGACGAAAAGCGGGTCCCAGGGCGGGCTTGCCCCAACCCCCAGTTGACGCTCAATCTAAAGAAGGGCGCGCAAGGATTCCATCGAACACGGCTTCACGACGAAGTGATCCATTCCAGCTCGTCCACAGCGTTCCTTCATCGCTAGCTCACTATTGCCGGAAAACGCGATCACTTTTCCGGAGAATCCCCGAGAACGCATCTGCTCCGCCACCGCGGTCCCATGCATATCGGGCAGCCCCAGGTCGAGCAGGACCACATCCACCGTCCTTCGTTCGAGTTCGTCCAGCGACGCCTGTCCGCTAAACGCAACGCTGACCTCGTAACCGAGGTATTCGAGCATCATCGCCATGGCTTCGGCGGAGTCCTGGTTGTCGTCGACGATCAAGATTTGTTGCGGCCTGCTGTCCGTGGCCGCGCTCGCAGCCTCGGCGGTGCGGGTCGCGTGCAGTTGGCTCGCCGAGTGATGGTCGCCGCCGATGTGGGCTTTCGCGGCGATGGCGTTCACATCCGTGTTGTTACCAGTGGGAGCTGAGAAAGTAGTGGTCGTCATCTTCCTGTGTCCTGCGAAGGCGCCTGTGAGTGCGCACTGAGTGTTTGCGACGTGGTCGTCGGCTCCAAGCAAAGATCGAGCCACAGCTCCGGCGCGACCAGTTCGCGTGTATACACGCAACCATAGAGTGAGCCGAGCACGAACGCCACGCACGTATTCGCCTCGATGGCGAATTTGGCTACAACTCTGCCGCGGTGCGAACTGCAGTTTGGCCTCGTGGAGACCTTGGCATCATCGTTGCTTACAGGGCAGTAGCGCCGCGCGAGGTGCGCGCCGTCTTAAGGAGAAATACCCATGAAACTCGTATCGATCGTCGCGGCTTCCGCTTTCTTGTTCGCAGCAGCTTGTGGAGGTTCACAAGAAGAGCCGAAGACCCCGGCAGAACAATCCATCGACGAAGCAAACGCCGAGGCCGAAGAGGCCGTTGAGGAGGCCGGTGAGGAAGTCGAAGAAGCCGGCGATGAGGTCGAGGACGCCGCAGATTAACGACAACGTCGTTGTTGCTTATTACATTGACGAATTAGCTTAGGTCAGAGCAGGAGACGAGTGGTCATCGAGAGCAGGGGGCAATCGCCCCCTGCTCTAATTGTCTTTGGGGGACTAGTTGTTCGTGCCAGCGACGCGAGTCGGCGACCGTTTCGCGGGGTCGGTCTGGAAACCCGGGCCCGCCATTGAGGGAACGGCGGAACGCTCGAATCGCGCGCGAGCGGCAGCGAATCGCGCGAAGAAGCGACCGCTCAACGCCGCGGGATGGGACTTCTTTCAGTAGGATCGGGGTGGCGGGCGTTAGTGAGACACAATTGGGTCGCGCCAGTGACCGGATTGCCGCGAATTCACACTGAGAACAGCGTCATTGGCCCGAGATCGCTCGGCATACGGTTTGCAACAATCTCGTCGAGAGATAGCAAATGCGAGTCGGCATTGACGAACAACCGCTAACTCGCAACAGCAACCCCAAACATCGAAAGGTCGATTCCCATGTTATACTGGACCGCCGTATTTTTCCTCATCGCTCTACTGGCAGCCATCTTCGGATTCGGTGGAATTGCAGCCGGTGCGGCCGGCATCGCGAAGATTTTGTTCTTCGTGTTCTTGGTCTTGGCGGTGATATCGTTGATACTCGGACGGCGCGCCCCGGTTTGAGGGCCGTCAGTGGCGAAGTGTGGGCCAGAGGACTAACCTCAAACCCACACTTCTGCACGTCACGCGCCGTCTGCCCAGACGTGCGACGTGTCGAAAACTAGAGATTCGGGCGCGACATTTCGGTTTTTCCGGATGCGGTTCGAAGGGAAACGTCCAACGCTTCAATGAGTAATCCGGTGTCGCAACCCGTTTATGATCTTACCAATTGCGCCTCAGAACCGATCCACATCCCCGGGTCGGTCCAACCTCATGGTGTCCTGCTCGGCCTGGAGGAGCCGACCTTAGCCGTCAAAGTAGCGAGTCACTCCGCCGTGCCCGCGCTGAGTGCCAACCTCGACGAGCTACTCAATCGGCCGCTGGAGGGGGTGCTGGATGAACCAAGCGTGATGGCGTTGCGAGGGGCGCTGACGCTCTTCGATCCGGCTGCGCGCGGGCCATTCAGGGTGCAACTCCGCAATGGTGCCGAGTTCGATGCCGCGGTTCATCGCGCGGACGGGCTGGTGTTACTCGAACTCGAACCGAGCACGAGTACAGCTGAGCAGCTACTGGAGCTCCCTCAGTTTTTGACCCGCGCGATGGCCGAGCTCAGAGCCGCGCAGAGTGTCGTCTCTGTCGCTCACGTAGCAGCCAATCGCATGCGCGAACTGTCTGGGTACGATCGATGTATGGTCTACCGCTTCGATGCTCGTCAGAACGGCGAGGTCATCGCGGAGTCGAAGCTTTCGTCGTTGGATTCGTACTTGGGCCTGCATTATCCCGAAGCCGACATTCCCGTCCAAGCTCGGCGACTGTACAGGGAGAATACAGTCCGTTTGATCGTGGACGTGAGCTACGAGCCGAGCCCCCTCGAGCCCGTTGTAAATCCTTTCACAGGCATGCCCATCAACCTCGGTCGAGCCCAGCTCAGGAGCGTCTCACAGCTGCATCGGGACTACCTCACGAACATGGGCGTCCGCGGGACGCTCGCGGTATCACTAATGGTTCGCGGTGAACTATGGGGACTCATCGTCTGTCACCACTACTCGCCGCGTCGTATCAATGCCGAGCTGAGAGCGACGTGCGAAGCTCTGGGTCTGTTCCTGTCGCAGCGCATCGCCGATCTGGAGCAGCGGCTCTCCATCGAGCGCCTGGCTTCGCTGCGGCAGCTGGGCGCACGCGTCAAGGCGTTGCCGGAGCTCAACGCCGACAACCCTTCTTACGAGTCGGCGTTCAAGTCACTGTGTGCGCTACTCGAGTGTAAGGCACTCGCCTGGTGGCCAGCGGGGTCGGACAAGCCGTTCGCCGTGGGTATGGATGAAGCTACGGCGGATGGACTGGTCGAGTTGCGCGAGAAGCTGAATGCCCTCGACGACTCACCAGGGCTAACGTTCGAGACTGACCGGATCACGGACGTGTTGAGTCAGGATTCGGCGCTCGCGTCGCAGTTCTGCGGTTTAATCGCATCGAGGCTGACCGCGCGCGAGTCTTGGCTTTTTGGTTTGCGTCCCGAGCACGTGCGGGAAGTGCACTGGGGCTCGGCGAAGGACAAGAAGGTGACGCTGGTCGGCAATGTGCCGCGGCTGAGCCCCGAGGGCTCCTTTGGCCTGTGGAAAGAGACAGTCCAACGGCGCTCCCGCCCGTGGACGACGACCGACAAGCAACTTTTCAGCGAACTCAGCGACATGTTGAAGGCAACCGAAGCCTCCCAGCTCGCCGAATATTCGGTGCGCATCAGAGAGTTCAAGCGCGTGGCGGACGCCAAGGACGAGTTCTTGGCCCAACTGTCTCACGAGCTGAGAAACCCATTGAACGCCATCTTGGGCTGGGCCGACCTCCTCGCTCACGATGCCCCCACTCTGCCTCCGAAGGCGCAGCGCGGTATCGAGGTCATCGAACGCAGCGCGCGCCTGCAGGCGCGACTGATCGACGACCTCCTCGACGTCTCACGCATCGTCAAGGGCAGCTTGCGGCTGGAACTCAACCCCCATTCGGTAGAGCCTATTCTGCGCGCCGCGTTGGAGAGCGTGCAGGGCGCGGCAGCGGCAAAGTCCCTGACCCTCCGGACAATCGTCGATCCTGGGATTGCACCGATCAACGCCGACGCGGACCGCTTACAGCAAGTGATTTGGAACCTGCTCTCGAACGCGGTGAAGTTCACCCCAAAAGGCGGAGGGATAACGATTACTCTGCGCGAAGCTCACTCGTCCGTGCTGCTCGAGGTAGACAACACGGGTTCTCGGATCGAACCAGAGCTACTACCGCACGTGTTCGATAGGTTCAGGCAAGGTACCGCGGGCGCCACGTCGCGCATGGGACTTGGCCTCGGCTTGGCGATCGCCAAGGGCGTCGTCGAGCTGCACGGCGGGAAGATATACGCCGAGAACACTCCGATCGGCGTGCGGTTCAGCGTATACCTTCCGGTACTCGCCTATCAACCCCACGCACAGTCGCGGCCGCCGGAGCCGCAGCTGGTAACGATTGCGCCGAATCTGCTCCAGGGCGTGAAGATCCTCTTGGTCGACGACGAAGTGGAGGCGATCGAGATGTTGAACGAGGTGTTGAGTCGCGCTGGCGCGACCGTCGAGATGTATTCTTGCCCGTTGGCACTGTTGTCGGAGTCGCCGCTCGACGCGGACATTCTAGTTTCAGACCTCGGGATGCCGACGATGATGGGGACGGACTTGATTCGGCAGCTTCGCGGTCGCGGGTTTACCGCACCTGCTTTGGCACTCTCGGCGTACACCACGCGCAATCATCAACTTGGCGCCCTGCGCGCCGGGTTCAACTTACACGTACCGAAGCCGGTCGATCGGGAGCAACTCCTGATCTCGGTCGGGAGCTTGCTCGGAAGATTTCAGGAAGACTGAGCCAGCGCCACGCCGTAGTGACGCGGAATGCTGACCGTAAAGGTCGTGCCGGCTGCCGTGCTGGTAGAGACGAAGACCTCGCCGCGGTGAGCGTGCGCGATTTGGCTGACGATGTAGAGCCCGAGGCCCAGACCTTTGCGCGAGAGGTCCTTGCCGTGGGAAACGAACGGTTGAAACAAGTGCTCGCGGTGTTCCGGCGGAATCGTCCCGTGGTTGTGCACCCCCAACCGTACCTGGTGGGGATCGAGCCCGTCGAGTCTCACCGAGATCGGCTTGGCCTTTTCGCCGTGTTCAATGGCGTTGCCCAACAAGTTGGACACTGCTTGCGCCAGGCGTGAACTGTCCCAAGTCCCGTCGAGTTGGCCAGCCAACTCGACCATCACCTGTGCGCCCGCGGCGCTCACTTCTTCCACGGCGGTCTGAGTGATGTCCCCCAAATTGCAGGCAACCGGGTTGACTGCCATCCCGCCCCCCAACCTGCTTCGAGACAGGTCGAGCAAATCGTTGATGATGCTCTCCATTCGCCGAGCTGCTCGATCGATGCGCTGGGCTGCCCTCACGACTTCGTTCTCCGCCGACATGCTGGAGATCAGCGTCGAGGACATCAAAATGGAGTTGAGAGGACTGCGTAGATCGTGGCTCACGACTGCCACGAGCTCTTCGCGCAGGTGGACCATCGCGGCCAAACGTGCGCGTTGTCGGTGCATCTCGGCGAACACCTCGACTTTGCCCTTCAGCACGTGCGGCACGAGGGGTTTGAACAAGAAATCGACGGCCCCGGCTTCGTACCCACGAAACACGCGATTCCGCTCGAACCCCCCCGCTGTCACAAAGATGATCGGAACGTGAGACGTGCGGTTCGTGCCGCGCATGAACTCGGCGAGCGCAAAGCCGTCCATGTCTGGCATTTGCACGTCGATCAACGCGACGGCAACGTCGTGCTTCAACAGCAGCTCGAGCGCCTCCGTGCCAGACCCTGCCTCGATCAGTTCGACGTCGAGCTCCGAGAGGATGGACCGCAACACGAGCAGGTTGTCTTCGCGGTCGTCCACCATCAATACCTTGGCGGGAAACGACTCTTTGGCTGTGGCCTGCGTGCTGAAATTTGGCATTGGCGGCGGGAGTTCGGGAGGGAACGGCCCTATCGAGAGCGGCCCTTGCGTGCTTGGACCTTCGTACCATACTCGCTAGAACGGGCGCGATATCCCACGCTACATTCCATTGCTTTTGCTGCAGCTGGAGCAAGTTCGTCCCGCTGCAGCTCGGTCCGTTACCGAAAAGCACCACCAGTGGTGCCTACCTGCATGCCCCCACGGCGAAGCCCGTCAAGTCGGTAGGGCGTTTAGCGCTTTCGGTACCACCGTTCGTTCTGGAACGGCTGCTCGAAGAGTGGTTCGTGTTGGCTGAACTGCAGGCTCTCTTTCGAACCCAATCCCAGAAAACCGCGATATGCCAACGCGTCACTCAGGACCGAGAGTGCGCGCTCCTGCAGAACGTGGTTGAAGTAGATGAGAACATTCCTGCAGCTCGCGACCTGGACCTCGGCGAACACGTTGTCGGTGGCCAGGCTATGATCGGCGAAAACGACACGCTTGATCAGCTCACGATGAAACACTGCACCAACCGGGCCGGCCGAGTAGTGCTCGGAGAGCGACTGAGTAGCTCCGGTGAGCTGATGATTTTTGGCGAACTCCCGCATCCGATTCAGGGGGTATACGCCTCGTTCCGCCTGTTCCAGAGCTGCGGCGCTTATGTCTGTGGCGTAGATGATCGTGCGTTCGAGCAATCCCGCCTCACGCATGATCACTGCGTAAGAATAGACTTCCTCGCCGGTGCTGCAACCGGCGACCCAAATCCGGATCGACGGGTAAGTCCCAAGAATGGGGACGACGTCGTTGCGAAACCTTCGGAAGAACTGCGGGTCACGAAACATGTCCGTGACCTGCACCGTCAAGTGACGGAGCAGCACGTCGAACGCCGCGTTGTCACGGAGCGTGAGCTCCTGGAGCCGGCTGATCGTATTGCACTGCAGCGCCCGCATGGCCGCTTCGACTCGGCGTCGAATGGACGCCTGTGCGTAGTTCCGAAAGTCGAAGTGATAACGGTGATAGATTGCCTCGAGTAGGACCAGTACCTCGATGTCTTCGAGTGAGACGTCGCGGCCGTCGCTCATGCTCTATCCAACCAGATCCGCATCAGCGAGAGCAACTTGTCGACGTCTATGGGTTTGGTTACGTAGTCGTTCGCGCCAGCATCTAGACACGCCGTTCGGTCGTCGCGCATCGCCTTTGCGGTCAAAGCGATGATGGGCACCAGTTGCCAACTGGCCTGGCTCTTCCGAATTGCACGCATCGCATCGAGCCCGTTCATCTCGGGCATCATGATATCCATCAAAACCAGCTCGAGCCCTGGGCAGACCTCGAGCTTTTCGAGCGCTTGCCTACCGTTGCGGGCGACCTCGACCTTCACGCCCTCTCGTTCGAGGATACTCGTGAGGGCGTAGATATTGCGAACGTCGTCTTCGACGAGCAATACCTGCCTGCCGTGCAGGTTCGCGCCGCCTCCCTTTGGTCGAGTCGCCAGGCGCTTCTCCTTGCTCGGCACGCGCTGGGAGTTCTGGTTGACGTCGGATAGAAACAACGCAAGCTCGTCGAGCAGCCGCTCCTCGGATCGGACGCCCTTGAGGATCACCGCGTCGGAGAAGCGGAGCAACTCGTGTTCTTGTTCGGCGCTGAGTACTTCTCCGGTGTACACGATGACGTGCGGAAACGAGTAGGCGTCGTTGCTCGCTATCGTCTGCAGTAGTCCTTCGCCGCGTCCGTCCGCCAGCTGGAGGTCGAGCACTACGCACGCGAACGTGGACTCCTGCAGCGCTTCGAGCGCCCCCTCGATCGTCGCCGTCGACTTGACGCTCAGGTTGTTTTCTCGAAGCAACAACTCCAAGGAGTCCCGGAAAGCTGCGTCGTCTTCGACCAAGAGCACGGCGTCCGAAGGGTTGTTGCGTTCGAAGAGCGTCTTCAAGGCGCGTCGCAGCTCGCCCTCGTCAGCTGGTTTCCTGAGGTGGCGCAAGACGTCAGATGAGCGCCGGTCCGTGCTCACCGATTGGTCGATGATGTGCAGAGGCACTCGCTGCAAGCGCGCTTCTCTCTTCAACTCCTCGATGCCCTCACCGCGTTGTCCCACGACGGCTGCCAAGGGGCGCACGCCCAACTGAAGCAACGCCTCGGCGTTACTTCCGACGCACGTTACGCCGAACCCCCACGATTCGATGATGCGCTCGACCCCCGCTCTGGATTCGTCGTCGCGCCGCACGAGTAGCACCTCCCGCACCACTTGTGGTTGCTCCTCGAGCTCGGGCGCGGCTGTCGTCGCGCTGGTTTTCGACGACGAGGTTGGCTCAGAGTGATGGCGCGGCAGCACCAGCGCAAACTCGCTCCCGACACCGGGCTGGCTCTTGACGCGGATATCCCCTCCCATGCGCTTGGCCAGGTCGCGAGATATGGTGAGACCCAAACCCGTACCTCCGAAACGACGGCTCGACGTCCCGTCTGCCTGTCGAAACGCCTCGAAGATGGCCTCGAGCTGATCTTCCGCGATACCGATACCCGTGTCGACGACCCGGAATTCCACCTCTTCGTCACGTGCCTCGACGGCCAAAGTGACATCGCCCGCTGGAGTGAATTTACAAGCGTTCGAGATTAGGTTCTTGAGAATCTGTTGCACCCGCAAGCTGTCCATTTCGACCTTGGCGTCGGGGTCCGACAGCTGAACGACGAAGTGGAGTTTGCGCTCGTTCGCCACCGGGTCCATGATCCGGACCACGGGCGCCACGAGCGCAGACAGCGTGGTCTCCTCGTGAACGAAGTCGATCGCACCGGCTTCGATCTTGGACAGGTCGAGGACGGTATTGATGAGCTCGAGCAGGTCCGTCCCGCTTGCGTGGATCGTCTCGGCGAACTTCACTTGCTCTTCGCTCAGGTTTCCAGACTTGTTGTCGGCAAGTGCCTTGGAGAGTATGAGGCAACTGTTGAGCGGCGTGCGCAGCTCGTGAGACATACTGGCCAAGAACTCGGACTTGTAACGATTGGCCTGCCGTAGCTCCAGCGCGCGCTTGGCGAGATCTTGTCGGGCCGCCGACACAGCATCCCTTTGACGCACCAAGTCCGCGTTGGATGCCTCCAGCTCTTCCTTTCGCTCCTCCAGCTGAGCGTGGGCCAATCGCAGCGCTTCACTTTGGGAGGCGAGTTCTTCGTTGGTTACACGCAGCTCCTCCTGCTGAGCTTGCAACGCCTCGCCCTGACGGCGCGATTCGAGGAGCAGTTCGCGCTGCGACAAGCGCTTTTTCGTTACGCTGACGGCGATACCCATCGCTTCGCCGGATTGCTCGAGCAACTTGTGCGCGCGTGCTGACGGCTCGGCGAAGTAGCCGAGCTCGAGGACGGCCAAGACCTGACCATCGTGGTGACACGGCACGAACGCGATTTTGCGAGCGCTGCCCTGACCCGTTCCCGACTGAACGAAGAAGAACTCGTCCGCGACACCATCGATGAAGGTGACGGTCGTTTCGTCGCCCGCGCGCCCGATGAGCCCCTCACCTTGACGAAACGAATCCACCATCTGCTGCAACAAGCCGTACCGCGCGTGGTTGACCCACCGCGCGGCGGTCTCGTCCCAAGCGTAGAACGCACCGATTGTCGCGCCGGTCGCCTTGACCAAGCACTCCAAGAGTTTCGTGCCCAGCGCGTTGAGACCGGGATCGTCGCGTGTGGTACCGATCAAGGTCGCCAGTTGCTCCTTGACCCAGCTTTGCTCCGCCAGGTGCACGCGCGCCGTCTCCTGTCCGACGATGGCGTCGCTGAAGTCCTTGGCCAAACGAAGCATCTGCGCGCGGTGGAACATGCCGAGCGCCACGACCAGCACCAAGAGACCGGGGACCGCGCCGTAGAAGGCAACCTCGGTGGCCGCCGCGAAATCCGACGAGCGTTTGGCCCGTAGGCGCCGCTCCTCGCGCTCGAGTTCGTTGACTTGAGCGATCAGCGGATCGAACGCTTGCTTGATCTGTTCGACGCCACGGATGTTCTTCTCGATGTTGCCGGGCTCGTGGGCGAGCCCGCGCGTGAGTTCGACCCACGAACGGTAGCGGGCACTCAGCTCGCGCACCTGATGGAGTTGCGCAGGGTTGTCGAACACGTGGTGCTCGAGGTTGAGCAGGGCGTCCTGGGTCCGGGCCCGTGCGTTCGCCTCGTCGTCACGCGTGTCCATGCCGAGGAGCCCACGCAAGACTGCCGACTTGTGTTCGCGTGCAACGCGCTCGACGTTGGCGCAATAGCCGATCGCGTCAGCCGAGTGTTCCAACCATTCGGCGGAGTTCCGAATTCGGTTAACCTGAACCAAGACCAGGAACACCGCGATACCCAGGATGCCCATGGGTAACAACGTACTGATGCTTACTCGTCGGCGGACAACCCTGTCTTCCGCGGTTAAAGCCACCCACCGTTGGTAAACCGTAGACGTCGCCTGCGCCACACTATTTGGTGCATGCCGCCGGAAAACTCATCGAGCGACGATGTCACATTGCCACAGCGAACACAGGCGACGTTCCGTGAAACACCTCATCGGGTCGCCCCAGCGAACCCGGTGTGGTGGCAAAGCTGCGACGCCGTGGCGTAGCGCCACGCATGTGTCCTCCCGCCGCCGCAATTTCGCGTCCG
>CBINDO010000087.1:0-26920 GCA_966249405.1 uncultured bacterium
TTTGGACTCGCCGTCCTGCTCAATCGGAGACTCGCTCATGGCCTGCGTCCATATCACCGGCTGGTAAGTTCGCGTACGGTTTTCGTTGCACAATCGTTTGGCTGCGTGATACGAGGCGCCCTCTGTTTTGGTCGCATTGCGGTCAACTCGGGCGCATAACTCAGCGGTAGAGTGCAACCTTCACACGGTTGAAGTCACAGGTTCAAATCCTGTTGCGCCCACCAGTAGAACGTCGGCTGCGGCACCGCGGCGGGCGCAGCAAGCGAAACCAGCTCCACGGCTGGTTTCGCTGTTTTGGGGATAACATCGAGGGCCTGCGGCACGAGCGCTCTCGCAGGGGCAGTAAGCATCGATGACCGTGGTTGCGAGGTTGAACGCCCGGCCCCTGGTCACGCGCGCATTGTCCTTCCGAACGGATTCGACTATCTGCGGCCGAGGCTTCTTTGCACACGAGACTTCACTCGTCGCACGCAGAGGTCCAATCCGTTCCAGGAGAACCAGTGCCCTCCACCACTTCCAAGCCCGCACGTCCCAACAAGTCGACCACCGCAGCTGCGCTGCTAGCGAAGAAGGATTTGGGGAAGAAAAAGAACTCTCGAGAGGCGTCGAAGCCGAAGTCGGTGACGAAAACTCCGGGCAAAGGCGCGGCAACGGCGAAAACCAACGCTGTGAAGGGCGCTACGAAAAAGCGCCCCACGGCCAAACGCAAGGCGCCGACCCCTCGCTTCACGGCCAAGACCGCCGACAAGCACGACTTGTATCAACGTAGCGTCCAGGACGCCGAGTTCGAAGTCAACTTCATCACGCGCGTCTTCAAGAAGATGCGCGGTCGCAAGCCGCTGAGCGTACGCGAAGACTTCTGCGGAACCGCTCTGTTCTGCTCCCATTGGGTCAAGAGCGACAAGCAGCGCACCGCCACCGGCCTGGACATCGATCCGAGCGTGCTCGCGTGGGGCAAGAAGCGCAACCTCGAGCCACTAGGTGACGATCGAGAGCGTGTTACTCTGTTGCAGCAAAACGTGCTCGACCGAGGACCCGGCGGGTTCGATGTCGGGTTGGCATTCAACTTCAGCTACTGGTGCTTCAAGGACCGCCCCACGCTCGTCAAGTACTTCAAGCGCATGTACGAGTCGCTCGCGCGCGATGGGATCTTCCTGCTCGATGCGTACGGCGGGTACGAGTCTCACGAACCAGACTTGGAAGAGCCACGCAAGATCGAAGGCGGCTTCACCTATATCTGGCACCAGGACGTGATGGACCCCATCAACAATCACGTCGTCAATCACATCCACTTCGAGTTCAAGGACAAGACCAAGTGGCGCAAGGCGTTCACGTATGATTGGCGCCTGTGGTCGCTCCCCGAGATCAAAGAGCTGTTGCTCGAAGCGGGCTTCTCCCAGGTAACGGTATACTGGGAAGACGCCGACGAAAACGGCGAAGGCTCGGGGGTGTATCGACCGCGCAAGTCGGTGGTGAACGAAGCCGGCTGGATCGCTTACATCCTCGCCGAGCGATGAGGCGTCTGCGCGCTCGCGACGCCTCGCGCTCACCAGACGTCGGGGACGCGGGCCGGCGCGCGTGATACCTTCGCGATGTCGAAGTGCGGCACGACCTCGGTAGCTGTCACGTATTCGTTCACCTCGATCCCGGCGCTGCGTGCGACCCAACTCACGATGCTTCGCGGGTCCACGCCCCGTTCTCGAAGTTCCTGCAGGCTCAGCCCCGCAGATCGCTTCGCGAGGCGCACGCCGGCGCCGTCCACGACCAGGGGGACGTGATAGAACCGCGGGGGTGGGAGCCGCAATGCGTGGTACAGGAACAACTGGCGAGGGGTGCTGTCGAGCAGGTCTTCGCCACGCACCACCGATGTTACGCCCTGGCGCGCATCGTCCACGACGACCGCCAACTGGTACGCCGGAACCTTGTCTCGCCGCACGATCAAGAAATCACCGACGTCGCGCGCGACGTTGGAAGAACGCGCCCCGCAAATGCCGTCCTCGAACGACCACACGTGGTCCGGCACGCGGGCGCGGACGCCAGCCAACTTGCCCGACTCGGCTTCCGCCTGCTCGACGGTCGCGAACCGGCCACGACACGTGCCCGGATAAGTGACGGTTACTTCCCCGGCGTGAGGAGCGCTCACGACCGATTGGATGTCTCCCCGGGAACACACACACGGGTAAGCGTCTCCTTGCGCCAGCAACGTCCGTGCTGCCGCATGAATGTGCGCGACGTGTTCGGATTGAACCCATTCCGGGCCATCCCAATCCAGGCCCAACCACTCCAAGTCGTGACGCGCGAGGTCGCGAAACGCGCGGCGACTTCGATCGACGTCCAAGTCTTCCTGGCGCAGCAGCAGCTTGCCGCCTGCGTGTCTCGCCTGCCACCAGGCCAACAGGAAACTTCGCGCGTGACCCAAGTGGAGTGGTCCGGTTGGGCTCGGAGCGAGCCGCCCCACGAGTGGACGCTCCGATACTTGCTGTCCGCCTTCGAGCTGGCAATCAACGGGGATCATGATGGTTTTCCGAGGCGCGAGGCGGGCGCGTGCCTACAGAGGAGCACCCCTATTTAACCAGAATTTCTTCGATTCCGGTGGTCGATTTGGCGGCGGTCTTCGACTAAAGTGGTCTGCCATGTACTCGACCGAATGGAACCCGTATTACGTCCGCCGTCGTCCACCACAGGTCGATGCCAACGAGCGGCCATTTGAAGAAGGCTACTGGGGAACGGTCACAGACCCGGATGGGTTAACACGTGATCTCCTGTCCGAACGCGAACGGCGAGTCGAGGACGTCAAGGAAGAGCTGGCGCACATCCACAGCCTGCCTGCGGGGCGCATCCTGGACGTAGGGTGTGGACTTGGTTACTTGTTGTCGGCAGTGGACGACAGCTGGGAGAAACACGGCGTAGAGCTCTCGGAGTTCGCGGCCAAACACGCCGCCAAACATGCCAAGGTGCACGTCGGTGATCTGAAGAGCGCCGCTTACCCAGACGAGCACTTCGACGTGATCGTGCTCTATCACGTGATCGAGCACATGTTTCAGCCGGTAGAAGAGCTCGAGGAAATGTTCCGCGTGCTCAAGCCCAACGGCACGTTGATTGTGGGCACGCCGAACTTCGACAGCGCCTGCGCACGTCGCTTCGGGGAGAAATACCGGATGTTGCACGACCCCACGCACATCACGCTGTTTTCGCGCGAGTCCCTCGACCGTTTCTTGTGGGACCATGGCTTCTTCGTCGATCGCGTGGAGTTTCCGTACTTCGAAACGCGCTACTTCACGACCGAGAACTTCGAACGTCTGAAGGACACGAACGCCGTATCTCCCCCATTCTACGGCAACATCATGACCTTTTACTGCCGCAAGCCGATCCGCAGCGAACTGCTCGGCGGTCTGGCCATGGCTAGCCGGCTCGCGCACCGCGTGTCGGTCGAGCAAGCCGACCAGCTCGAACAGGCAGCGGCCTTGTTGCAGCAGCTCGTATTAACCCAAGGCAGTCTATGGACGTTCGGTGAGTCTGCGCCCGAGTTGGCCTCTCGCTTTGCGGTCTCCGGCTTTCGCGTCAAGACATGGGCGGACGCCAACACGTTGCCGGCGGACTTCGGTCCTTCGGACTTGTTGTTCGTTACCGCCAGCGACGTCGTACCTCTCGAGCTCATGCGTGCGGCTCGTCAACGCGACGGGCATACGATTGCACTCGTCGGTCGACGAACCTCCGTCAACGAGAGGGCAACGGTGATTCGCATTCCTTCGGTCGACCCGCGACACCTCGAGTACGTGCAGCAGTTCATCACGACCATGTTGTGTGCGACCCTGCCGTCATTCGACGACGCGCTGTTGGACGCCTCGGCGTCTGCCGCCGAATGACGGAACGGGGAGCGCACCCGACGCAAAGCGTTGCCGTTCGCCCCCCTTTCCCACTAAACATGCCCGATGGCTTCTTCGCATCCTGGCATTCGCATCCGTAAAACCCCGGTCGGCAAAGGCGTGTTCGCCGCCCGCCAATACCGGAAGAGCCAAGTCATTGGTCAGATGACGGGCACCGTCATCACCGACGACGACTACGACCCGGACTACGTGGTGGACTTGGGCAAAGCAGGCGTGCTCGAGCCGGCCGCTCCCTTTCGCTTCCTCAATCACTGCTGTGAGCCAAACGCGGCCTTGATCGAATACGACCCCGAGCCGGGGGAAAAGCCGACGATGTGGGTCGAAACGTTGCGTACGATTCGACCGGGCGATCAAATCACGATCGATTACGGTTGGCCGGCGGATTCGGCGATCCGGTGTTTGTGCGGGGCCGACAAGTGCCGCGGTTGGGTGGTCGCTGAAAGTGAACTACCCAAGGTTCAGCGGCGCGTCGCCAAGGAAGCCAAGGCTGCTCAGGCCAAGTCGAAGACGCGGGCCAAGCGGTCGCCGCGCGCTTGAGGTGTACGCGTGGACCGGGTCTCTCATCGGTTTGCGCGCTGGCTGGCGGTCTTCGTCGTCCTCCCCGGCTGCCGCAAGGCCGCACCCGAGGGCGACGAGGTGCGTCGCGGCGGCGTCGCGGCCACCCCTGTTCTCTCGCCAGCGCCGGAGTTGGCGAGGCCCGAAGTTGGTGACCCGGCAACGCGCGATGACTCCCCCGCTGGCTCGAAGCTCCGCTACCACACGTTGACGATGGGCTCGAGCGACCCCGACGCGGAGCTGCCCTGGATCGTGGCGTTCCACGGTTTGGGCGACACACCGCGCGGGTTTGCCCATCTGTTCGAAGGCTTGCCGCTCCGCGCCCACGTTTACCTGGTTCAAGCCCCGCTGCCGTACGGCTCGGGTTACGATTGGTTCGGTGAACGCGTGACGGGAGATCCCGAACGGCTGGCGCTCGCCGTCCAACGGCGTGTGGGCGACGTAGCCGCCCTCCTCAAGGACCTCTCCTCGTTGCCCCAAAACCGGGACGCAGCGGTGGTCACCGGGTTTTCTCAAGGTGGCATCCTCTCGTTTGCGGTTGCCGTTGCGGGAATCGGGCACGTGCGAGCGGCGTTGCCTATTGCCGGTTGGTTGCCGCCCAGCTTGGCTGCTTCGCCCCCCGTCGTGCCGGTGTACGCCTTCCACGGCGAGCAGGACGACGTGGTCCCGTTCGGCGCCGCAACCCGCATGGTTCAATCGTGGCAGAGCAAGCCGGGCGCCGTCGAATATCGAACTTTTCCCGGCGTCGGGCATCGGGTGAGCGCTGCCATGCGCAGCGAGTGGTCCGCGCGCCTCAGCGAACTCATGCGTTAATCCGCACAACACAAAAGTGTACCGCCCCTCTTAAGTGCGACATTCGAGCGACGTATAGGTGCACAGACGCCCATGGCGTTGACCGGGTCGCGGGCTCCCACCTCCCTCCGCGACCCGGTTTTTTTTCGCGCCGAACCCAACGGAAACGCGGTATTGGCTGCGTGGCTCGAGCCATGACCAGACCTCTCTTCGTATTCGCTCCCGGCGCTGGTGCGCCGTGCACCTCACCGTGGATGATGCGGTTCCGCGGCTACTTCGCCGAGCTCGGAGACGTGTTCGCCTTCGACTATCCGTACCAGCGAGAGGGCCGACGTTCACCCGATCGCCAACCCGTCCTGGTTGCGGCGCACGAGCAAGCCATCGCGGAAGCGCGCGCGCTCCATCCTGGTCCCGTCGTCCTCGTCGGCAAGAGCATGGGCAGCCGGATGGGTTGTCACGCGTCGTTGTCGACGCCGGTGAGCGCCCTCGTCAACCTGGGTTACCCGCTCGTGGCAGCCGGAGGGGCCGACAAAGTACGCGATGCGGTGTTACGCGAGCTGCGCACACCCGCGCTGTTCGTCCAGGGCACGCGCGACGTGATGTGCCCGCTCGAACGGCTCACGCCCTTGCTCGACGAGCTCGAGATCCACACCGAGCTCTACGTCGTCGAAAGTGGCGATCACTCGTTGGAGGCAACTCGTACCCACCTCAAACAGCACCACCTCACTCAGGAACAGGTGGAGGCCGACATCATGCGCGCGGTGGCGGACTTCGTGACCCGCTTCACGGCAGTGCCGTGAATGGCCGGGCGCCCTTGCTCAACCCAGCCGGTGGCTTGAGTTATCACCTCCGGGCGGCGCGTTACGCGGCCAAGTTGTGGCAACCCACCTGCGCAGCACTCGCCCACTGGTTGGCACGATGGCAGCCGCCGGAGCGACACCTGGTCGTCGTGGGCCCAAGTGCGGGCTACACCTTGCCTCTTGGCTGGTTCACTCGTTTCGACCAGCTGACGCTCCTCGAACCCGACCCCCTGGCGCGATGGCTGTTCGGCTGGCGTATGCGCCGGCACAGCCGAAGTCCGCAGTTGACGTTCGTCCCGGAGGATCACTTGCTGGAGGCCCCCGACCGCCTGCTGCGACTCGTGCACGGCTGCGGCGACGCAGCGCTCCTGTTCAGCAACGTCCTCGGTCAACTCCAGCACCTCCTGGGTGAATCACCTGGAACCAAACTCGACGACGTCAAGCGCATGGTTCGCGCCGCCTGCCAGGGTCGGTCGTGGGCCAGCTATCACGACCGCGTCTCGGGTCGGTCACGTCCGGCGCTGCCCGAGACGGGCTTACACGCGAGCCGGCGCCTCGTCGACGAGGACGTTGGCTCGCTGTATTCGGCAGAAGAACGGCCGGTAACCCTTTACGATCATGGAAGCGACGGTATCTTCCCTGCTGAACTCCCTCACGTCTACTTCGCCTGGGAACTCACGCCTGGCTACGTGCACCTGCTCGAGGGCGTTTCCCAAACGCGGGTCTAGACTGTCGTCGCGTCAAGCCGCGCGCCCCTCCGCGAGACATTCGGCGAGCCAGGTCCGCACGTCCCCATCGCTGAGCATGGTGCGAGTGTATTGTTGCTCGCTCGCGCCCATCCTGACGCCGTAGGTCCGAAATCGAAACACGAGATTGGCGCACCAGATATCGGCGAGTGAAAATTGCCCGAACAACCATGGGCCGTTCCAGCGAGATAGGCAGTGGCGCCAGATCGCGCCCACACGGACGAGTTCGCCTTCGAGTTCCTGCGTCATGGCGAACTCCTCGCCCTGACTGCGACACGTGAACGGCAGGCGGTCTTGCAGCTGTCGGAAGCCTCCGTGTAGTTCACCAGCGACGGAGCGCGCGGTGGCCCTGGCCAAGGGGTCTTGCGGCCACAGCTTGCCGCCGGCGAATACCTCGTTGACGTATTCGCCGATAGCGAGCGGGTCCCAGACGAGCTCACCCTGGTGGATCATCACGGGCAATCTGCCGTTCGGTGAGACGCGATCGATCTGGGCCCTGGCGTCCGGGTGTTGTTCGTCGATCCAATGTTCATGAAAGGAGGCGCCCGACTTTCTGAGGGCCAACCACGCCGTCAAGGATGCCGCGGACGTGTTTCGGTTGCCGCCGATAAAAACGAGAGACTCCGCCATGAACGGCTGGTACGGCGTTGTCCACCCGGTCTTAACCCCGGTGTGGCCACTTGCCATGGGAACCCGCTGCCCTACACCGCACCGGTGAAGACACCCGAGCAATTGTTGGATTCTGCACCACCCGACCCGCGGCGAGGGCGGTCCGCGCCCGTCTCCCGCAACCGCGGCCCAATTTTGGAGGTCCTGCGCCGCGTCCTCCCTGGGCACGGCCGGGTGATCGAGGTCGCCAGCGGCACTGGTGAACACGCGGTCTTTTTCGGGGCGTCGCTGCCGCAGCTGACCTGGCAACCCAGTGACGTCGACGCGACGAACCTCACGAGTATCGCCGCGTGGGTGGAGGCTGCACAATTGCCGAACGTGCTTCAACCAAGGACGCTCGATCTAGCCGTCGCGCCTGGCGCGAGCGGCGAGCGGTACGACGCGGGCTTCTGTGCCAACTTGATCCACATCGCCCCGTGGCACGTCTGCGCGAACCTGATGGCGTTCATGGGCTCACACTTGGCGGATGGGGCGCCGCTCGTCACCTACGGCCCCTACAAGGTGAACGGGTCGCACACGTCCGAGAGTAACGTCAAGTTCGAAGAATGGTTGGTCGCTCAGAGCTCCGAATATGGCGTTCGCGACATGGCGGACGTCATCACCGAGGCCGCGCGTTTCGGCCTGCGTCACGAAGAGACGATCCCCATGCCGGCCAACAACTTCTGCCTGGTGTTTCGCAAGGGCGGCTGACCTCAGCGCTGCCATCCCCGCAATGGTCGCTGTCTCACGCCCTCGCAACCGGCAGAGCTCGCGTCTCTGCGCTGCACGCCGCTGGTTGGGGGTAGACTCGCGCGCAAGCTGCGCTTCGCGGCGGCCGTGAGGCGTTTGCCCGTCGTCGGATCGACGCCCACGCGGCGAGCCAGCTCCGCCAGGAGCTCGGGGTCGAACTGGGCCGCAACCTCACGCTCCAAGTCCGTCAGCCACTCGACCTCGGCGAAGTCGAACACGACGCTCAAGACGCTCGGCAGACTGACGCCGCTGCTTATCAGGTGCTCGACCGCCCACTGCACCTCGCGCGGTCCGAGTTGCCCGGCATCGCGCAACTCCTCGAGCTCTTCGCGCATGAAGGCAAGCGCGCCCTCCGGCGACAAGTCCGCTGACGAATCGACGAGATGAACGACGGCCACATCAGGTCTACGGTCAGCGGCCGGGACTAGTTATGGAGCGGCGTCAAAATAGTGTCGCGTGCACGGGACACGACTAGCTCCGCTGTCACGTTTTGCGACGCCGTTTCAGGTAGCCGAACACGACGGCTATGCCGAACAGCCCAAACGAACCACGACTTCCGCTCGGAGCCGTGCTGCATCCGGTGTTTTTCGGCCCGTCTCCGACAGGGGCACTCGGTGCTGGTGTCTGCACGCCAGGAGCATCACTGGACAGACCCTCCGCTGGCCCCGTGCCAGGTACGGAAGACACTTCGCCGCTGTCGCTTCCGAGCGCCGACACCCACGTGCTACTCGAATCGGCGGGCGACGAGGACGAAGGCGTAGGTGCGGGCGCGGGGTTGTTGGGGATCGTGCCCAAGTCCATGCACGCGTTTTCGAAACACCCTTGACCCGGAGGGCACCCCTCCTCGTCGATCTCGCCATCACAGTCGTCATCGAGACTGTTGCAAGTCTCCGTGAAGGGCTGACCAGGTGAACACAAGGCGGTCGAGTCGCACAAGTCCGAGACACGCTTGCACAACCCGAGCCCACACGTGGGGCGCAGCTCTTCGTCCACGTCACCATCGCAGTTGTTGTCCACGTAGTCGCAGATCTCCTCCGCGTCCGGATTGTTCGTTGCCGAGCGATCGTCGCAATCGTCGCCGTTGGGCACGTACCCTGCCTCGGGCGTACACGTCTCGGTCCCCGATGCCGGATCACCAAAGCCGTCTCCGTCGACGTCTTCGTAAAACATTCCCAGCTCGACGCCTTCGTCGACCTCGCCGTCGCAATCGTCGTCTTTCCCGTTACAAACCTCGTCCGCTTCGGGATTGCGCGCGGGGTCGCTGTCGGCGCAGTCGCCGAACACTTCGACGTAGTTTTCGTCCGGACCGCACGCCGCGATCCACGAGTCTTCGCGACCGTAACCGTCGCCATCCGAGTCGAAATACACGGTCGTCGGGGCGCAGCCATGACCCAACTTGAAGTTCGTCCCACCGGGCTTGTCACCACTGGCACCGTTGTTGCCGTCGGCGGCCAACGCCGCAATTTCGAACAGGGCGACGCCGGTTTCGTTGGGCGCCGTCCACTCGACGCGAAACTCGACCGTGCCGCCGCTCGCGGCCTTGGGCTGATTGTGGAGCACCCATTCACCAGAAACAGTCAACGGCTCCCCCTGCGGTACGGCGAAGGTGCCGCCGATTGGACCGAAGATGGCGATGCCGGCCTCGGAGCTCCCGTTTGCCGTCACCTCGACTACCAGCGTGCCGGTGCCGCCCGGTTCGAGTTGCTCGGGTTCGAACCGCGCCGTCACGGTCGCGGCCTCGGCGCCACCGTGGCAGCCCGCGCACGAGGTTGCCATCAGGCCGCGGCTGCGCGCAAACGCCGCATCGGGCCACACTACGAGTGCCAACGCCAAACTTGCGAGGCATTGGCTCAGGCGCCGGCTCGGCAGAGAGCGACGGCACGTTTTTCCGATTCGAGTCCTCACTCCTCTGAGTTGCCCGACTTGGACCCAAAACGCACGCGAGTCGGCGCTCGGGCGTCCCGATTTGGGTTTCAGCCCCAGCGACGCGAACCGTTCATCGCAGTGGATGACTGTCAAAGTGATAACTTTTGGAGCAAGTGTATTGCTGCTCCTCGCGTGTAGTCACGAGCCTCCGGCGGCGACGCCTGGGGCCGGGGCGGCTACCGCAGCACACACGGCGGCAGCGCACGACGCTCCTGGTCACGCGGCAGCGGCGGGGCACGGCGACGAACACGGCCATGGGTCTCACGCTGGCGCCGGCTCCAACAAGAACAAGGTGGGCGGCAAAGAACAAGCGGGCTCGGGCTTCGCCGTGCCCTTCGTTTGGGAGACATCCAAGACCGACCCCCTCGCCGTTGCGCGCGGTCACTTGAAGGAAATCTTGGGCGACAACGCAGCCTATGTCACCTCGCATCCAAAGCTCGATCCGACCAAGATCGTTGGTGCTGCGCGTACGACGATCGTGACCTGTTCGGACGCAGCGGTACAGCTCGACGCGCTCGATCGAACCCCGGAGAACGACACCTTCGTCACCCGCAATTGGGGCAACTTGTTGGAGCCATCCCTGGGGACCGTGAGCTACGGCATCGAAGAACTGCACACGCCGGTGTTGCTGATCGTCGGGCACACGGGCTGCGATGCGGTCAAGGCCGTGCTCGAAGGTACCAAGTTCAGCAAAGCGATCCGTTCCCAAATCGGCAAGTTGAAGCTGAGGTCCGCGGAAGGCGCGGACGATGCGAAGAGGGTGAACGCCGCGGTGATCGACAACGTCAACCGGCAAGTGCAAAAAGCCGTCCAGCGGTTCCAGCCCTTGGTGCGGACCGGCGTCTTGACGATCATCGGTGCGGTTTACGACCCGACCAACGCGCTCGGACGCGGGCAAGGTCGGCTCTCCATAGTCAACGTGAATACGATCACCGATCCGGTATCGATGGACGCGTTCGTGACCGCGGTAACCAGTGACGACAAGATCGTACAGGCGCTGGCGCTCGAACACGAGGCGCACGACGAGCACGCCGCGGCGGGCGGACACGAGGCGCACGACGAACATGCGGCGGCGGGCGGACACGCCGTTGGGCCCGGGGGGCCGAGCCCACGCCCAGCCGCGGTGGGACACCACGACCGCGGTAACGAGGGCGGCGGACACACGTCTCGGGCTGCTCCATCGAAACACGCTGCGCCACAGCATCAGGCGTCCGATGACGACGGCCATCACGGCGATGCTCATGCCGAGGAAACGGGGCCGTCCAACCACGGCCATGCGCCTGCCAAAGTCGAGGCACAACCCCACGGCCACGAACGGGCCACGAAGGCTTCTTCCTCTCATGACGGCGCATCCAAAGGCTCCTCGCAGGCGAGCGCGGCTGGCGGCTCGCGCACCTCGAATGGGCTCCCCCAAATCGACCACCTAGAGCCGTCCCTAATCCGGGCTCCTCATTAGCGTCGAGACGCGGAGGACGAACCCATCGAACTGGGACGTCGGGGCCCGTGCTCAGCAAAACGCCGTGAACTCGTACCCGCGGCACGGCACGAGCCGCGTCAGGCGCCCGACCAGGCACTCACCCGCGTACGCACGAAGGCGCGAGCTCGAGTCAGATCGTGCGGCTTGTTCCCAAAAGTCGGGGGTTGATAACTCGTCGCCCACGCGCGAATGCGTTCGACGAGCTCGTCCGTGATTGGCGGTGCCACGGTCCCGGTCGCCTCGTCATCGGAGCCGACTCGAGCCGCGGTGTCGGCCGAGTCCAACCCAACGTCGCCGGCGTCCTCCGCGTTCGGAGCCAACGTATCGGTAGCCGGGGCAACTTCGTGCTCGAACGTTGCGGATAGGCGCTCTGCGTCGACGCCTTCGAACTCGGCCGGCACCTGGTCGAGTAGCGCCGCGTCGACCGAGGCCGCTTGCGTTTCGCTCGACGGCGTTTCGCTCGACGGCGTTTCGCTCGGCGCTTCACGGGCAGGCGCGTCCTCGCTCGGTTGCCGACGTTCCTGCTCGATCAACGCTTCGCAGAACGCCCAGATCACGCTCCTCTCCTCGGGGAAGAGCTCTTCGATGAGCGGAGTGTCGGCGCGCAAACGGAGAACCGCTTCATCGTCGAGTTCTTCGGCTGGGCTTGCGAGCAACGCGGTCACCCGCAACATGATCGACACCTCGAGCATCGCGAGCGCTTCGATCCCCCGCGCCAACCGCTCGATGTGCAGCAGGTGCCGCAACCCGGCGCGCAACGGCGCCCGCAGCGGTGAGCCCGGCGCAAACTGCCGACTCACCTCGGCGACACAGACGGCGTCCTCCGCCAGCGTCGCCACCCACTGACCCAAAGCTCGAGCCGAAGAAGCTTCCGGAGCTGAGCCGGCTTGCGAAGAATCGTCGGAGGTCATGGGCGGGCGCGTTCCATAGTCAAGCGCCTGGAGATTTCAACGCTGGAGCGCTGTGGAGCACAATACGCGCTGCGCGTTCTGACCGAAAACGAGGCGAACCTCTGCGTCCGTGAGCCCGGCCCGCCGCAGCGCTTCGGCCAAAACGGGAAACCCCCGAACGTCCTGCAGCTCTTTGGGCGGACGGATGCCGCCTTCGAAGTCGGACCCCAGGGCCACGGCCCGGATGCCGGCGATTTTTCGGATGTGCATCACGTGCGCCACCACGTCGTCCAATCGCGCCGTGGTGCTCGTGGTCAGGAACGGTGTGTGAAAGGCGACCCCGACGACCCCTCCAGTGGCGGCGATGGCGCGGATCTGCGCGTCCGTCAAGTTGCGGGCGTGATTGGCCACCGAGCGAGCGTTGGAGTGCGTCGCGACGACGACTGAGCCACGCGCCTGGGCGAGCTCCAAGATGTCCGACGTGGCGGCGTCCGAGGCGTGAGACACGTCTACCACGCCCCCCCACGCCGCGATGCGTCTCACCAAGTCCTTTCCGCGCCGAGACAAGCCGTAGTCGGATGCGTGAAACGCGTACCCGGACGATGAGGCGAGCGCCGTGTCGTAGGAGTGCACGAGTCCGAAGAGACGCACCCCGCGAGAGACCCATCGCTCCACCGACGACGGCTCGAACCCGAGTGGCGTGGCCCCCTCGAACGAGAAGAACGCGGCCACTCCGTCGCCCTTCTGGAGCAGCGCACACGCGCCGGTGCCCTCGCTCACCTTCCACGGCGAAGTCCGCGACAGCACGTCGAGGCTCTGTGAATACACGCGCTCCAGATCGACCATGCGCGGTCCGTCGGGGTGCACCTCGCGCGGAACGTACAAGGGCAACACGGCAGCTGCGACCCCCGCGCCGCGCAGCCAACTCGCGACGTAGTTACCGGCGCCGGTTTCAGGTGAACCCCCCTTGGCGGTAGTTTGATACGGCAAGTCGACGTGCAGGTCTACGACCGGAGGTGCTGGCGCCTGGCCTCGGGCATGTGGCAGGCACCAGAGAAGCGCTGCGAGCGCGGGATACGACCAGGCCAGTACGCGCAGTCCACTCATCGCCCCCCGGACTACCACGCGAGCCGTGCCCTCCCCGACGGTAAAGGTGCGGCCGCCGAGCCGCCCCGCCGTGGGGGCGCCCGGCGTTTTGGTTCATGAGTGCCGATCGCTCGCGCATCCACACACAACCGCCTACCCGACGGTCGCAGGCGCGCTCACGGCGCCGCGCGCGAGGGCCACTTAATAAGCGTAGTTTGAGTACCATCTGGGCCGGAAACCCTTACGCTTGTTGGACATTCTACCGCTCTCTTCGACAATCGAGCTCTCGTCTCCCGAGGGCTGATTGGTGGTGCCAACCCACGTCCTCTTGTATGGTTGCCCCCGACTGCTCGCCGCAGTCGGCCATCTGCCTCATCCACTGCCATGTCCGAGAAAACATCGCCGTCCGCTGCTCCCGATTCCCCCGCCCTCGCTTCCGAGCCTCCGCACAGCGCTGAACGGGCGAACGGTTCATCTGCCAACGACGGACTCACGGGCGAAGTCTCGGAGTTGGCGGCGCAAATTTACGCAGCCTACGACGACGCCGACTTGTGGGACAGCTTGGACGACCACGCTCGCGACGCGGACAATCCCGATGACGCGGAACAGGTTTACGAGTCGGTGTTGGCCAGGACCGACCTGCCCACCGAGTCGCTGAGAAGTATTGGTCAGCGGTACGTCGAGTTCTTGGAAGAGTGGTACGAGGAAACGGCAAAGCCCATACAGGTGTTGCACCTCCTCGTGCGGCGAGACGTGGGCAACGGTTGGGCACTCGAGAAGCTGAGTTTGCTGCTCACCCTGTCGGAACGTTGGGACGAGTTGCTGGCCGTTTACGACGAGTGCCTGGCAAGGACGACTCAGCCGCAACAAACGGCGTCCCTGCTCGAAGAGGCCGCGCGCGTCGCCAAAGACTTCGCCGGCCAAGCACTGCGTGCGAGCGATTACCTCAAGCGACTGTTCTTGCTACGCCCCGAGGACGAGCAACTGTGCCTCGCGCTGGAAAGGCGCCTGAACGAACAGGAGCGGCACCAAGACCTCGTCGACGTATGGCAAGCGCGCCTGCCCCACGTCGACGCTGCGCAGAAGCTGGACCTGCGCGTTCGCATCACCGAGCGTTACCTATCCGCCCTCGGAGCCGCCGAGCTCGCGCTCGCCGGCGCCCTGGAGCTCACTGGGCTCGCGGACGGCAAGGTCCCCGGTTGCAGCCTCCTGGAGCAGCTCGCCGCGAAAGTCGATGTGCCGGTGCCAGCCCGCGTCTCCGCGCTGCAAGCCCTGCAGAAACTGTACGCCGCCGATGAACGGTGCCGCGACGTGATCCGAGTTTTGGAGACCCACAAGTCGCTCGTACAGGACACCCCCACCAAGGTGGCGCTCGAGCGTCAGCTCGTCGAGTGGCACCTTCGCAACAACAGCTCCGAGGACGCACAAAGCGCGTGTTCCAACTGGCTCCTGCTCGCGCCGGAGGACGACGTCGCACTCGAGAAGCTGCGATCATTGGCCGAGGCAACCGGTAACTTCTCCGCGTTGGCGCAGTCGCTCGAGCGCGCGGCAGCCGCGTTGCCCGCCGGGGTCAGGCGCATGCAGCTCGTGCTGCTCGCGGCGCAAACGCAACACCACGACACTCGCGACGCGAACTCCGCCATCTCGCTCTACTCCCGCGTCCTGCTCGCCGGTGAGTCCGCGAGCGAACAGCAGCTCGCCGCCGCTCGGGCGCTACGGCAGCTGCTGGTCCTGGAGCTGCAAGCGGGCCAGCGCCTCGATGTCCTCGAACGGCTCTGGAAGTTGGAGCCCGAGGTCGGAGCGAAGCGCAATGTCCTGATCGAAGCGGCCCAATTGGCCGAGACCCTCGAAGACGACGACCGTGCGCTGCGTTTGTGGCACCAATGTCTCACCAATGATGCGACCGACCCGGTCGCGCTCGATGCGCAGGTCGGGCTCCTGGCGCGACGTCGGCGGTTCCCGGAGTTGTTGACGGCGCTGCGCGCGCGCTTCGACCATGGCAAGGACGAGGAGACGCGACGCAACGACCTGATCTGGGTAGCGCAACTCCACGAGTTGCAACTCAACCAGTCGAGCCAGGCCGTGCTGGTGTGGAAGGAGATCGAAGACACGTTCGGTCGCACCAACGACACGGCGGACGCGCTCGCCAATCTCTACGAACAGAATGCTCGCTGGCCAGATCTAATTACGCTGCTCGAAGACGTCGAGCAGTCCGAGAAGGTGGTCCCCCGACGTACGCTCCAGCTGACCTTGCTCGGCGACGTGTTGCGCCTTCACCAGGCAAAGCCCGAGGCCGCGATTGCTCGCTACGGGCAGGCGTTGGGCCTCAACCCGCGTCACGAGGCGGCCCGCGAAGGCCTATTGGCGTTGATCGAGGTAGAGCCGGTCCGCAAGTTAGCAGCCGAAACGTTAGTGGTGGCGTATCGCGCCTCCGACGAGTGGGAGGGCACGATCAGCCTGGTCGAGACTCGGTTCGGGGCAACGCCGGACTTGGAGGAGAAACAGGCCATTCTGCTCGAAGCAGCTCAGCTGGCCGAGACGCGCAAGGCCGATCCGCGACTGGCCCTGGAGTACCTGGCACGCGCCTTCGAGCTGATCGCTACGCCGGCCGTGGAAGAGCAAATCCTGCGCCTCGCAGCAAGCACCAACGAATGGCGCGCGGCGATCGACGGATACACACGCGCCCTGAACAACTGCCGAGACACGGAGCGCACCGTCGAGTTGCTGCTCGAACAAGGGCGCGTGTTCGAGGTGCAACTCGAAGACTGGGCGCACGCCGTGGGCGCCTACAAGCGTGCCGTCGAGCTGACTCCCGAAAACACCGAAGCCGCGTGTGCGGTCGTGCGCAGCGGTGGTCGATTGGGAGCTTGGGACGCCGCGGCTTGGGGCTTGTTGGAGAACGCCCGCGCAACGGGCGCTCTCGGCTCACCAGTGATCGAGGCCTTCGAGCAGGCGGCGGTGGACATGTGGGCAGCTGCGCTGTCGGCGCTCGACGCCGCGGTGGGACGGTCGGGGTTGCCACCCCGTACGTCTCACGACGTCAAGTTCCAGCTTGCGCGGTGGTATCACCGCGACCTGGGCGATCAACAATCGGCGATCCGCGTGCTCAGCCAAGCCGTCGACGAGCACCGGGAGGAGCCCAGCCTCCAAATGCTGGTCCAGTTGCAGCGCCGTGCACCATCGGCGGCGCTCGTGGCCAGTCTGCTCAAACTCGCGGAAGTGGTCGCGCAGCCGTTGCCGCAGCTTCACGAGGCCGCGGAGGTCGCCCTGACGGCAGAGCAAGACGCGGGCCTCGCCCGGCCGATCCTCGAGCGCAGCTTGTCGCTCGCGGAGACGGCGCTGGCGAGCCGCGATGCATCACGCCCCGCCAACACCGCCGACATCGCTGTGTGGTGCTTGGAGCAACTCGTTGCGATTGCCGGCGCCAGGAGTGAACACTCCACGGCGCTCGCATTGTTGCTGCGAGGCACCAAGTTGCCGTTACGGCAGGCCCTGCTCGAGGAGTTCCAACATCGCGCTGCGACCGTGGCCGCGGAGCAACTCGGTCAAGTCGACCGAGCCATCGAGTTGTGCACCAAACTCCTGCAAGACAATCCTCTGCGCTTCGAGACCATCGACCTGCTCGCGAAATTGTACGAGCAAACCGAGCGCTACGTCGAGCTCATCGCCCTGCGCCGGGAGGAGCTCGAAAAAACCCGCGATGGCGCGCGCCGACTGGAATTGCGGCTCGAGATCGCACGCGTGCTCGGCGTGGTCGGGGGCAAGCTCGAGGAACAACTCGAGGTCTTGGGCGATAACCTCGACGAGCAAGTGGGCCATGCCCCGACGCTGGACGCGATCGCCGCGCTGCAGACGGCGCACGGCCAATTTGCAGCGCTGTACACGTTGCTCAGCGAACAGGGCGCCAAGCTGGGGGCTGCGGGCAAGGACGTAGCGGCTGCGGCGGTGTACCAGCGCGCTGGTGAACTGGCGCAACACACGCTTCGAGACGTCGAGCTAGCACTGACGGCTTATCGCGCTTCGGTGGGCCTTTCGCCAAACGTCGTGGTGCTCGACGCCCTCGCCAACATCCACAGCGCCCGCTCCGAGCACGTCGAAGCGGTCGCTTGGCTCAAACACCGGCTGGAATTGACGCCGTCTCACGAAGCCGCCGAACGTCAATCGACGTTGGTCCGCCTCGGAGAGTCGCTGCGCGCGGCAGGCAAAGTCGAGGAGGCCATCGAATACCTGTCGGCGGGTCTGCTCGAGGAGCCGAGCTGGACTCAGGTGAGAGAGCTGCTTTCTCAGCTCCGCGAAGCCCGTTCCGAATGGCTCGAGTTCGCGACGCTGCTGGGTGAAGGGGTCGCTTTCGCCCAGGACATTCCGACCAAGGTGCACTACCTGAAGCGCGCCGCCCACGTCTGGTGGAACGAGCTCGACGACCTCAAGCGCGCCATTCCGCTCCTGCAGCGCGCTTACGAACTCGTACCGGAGGAGCAGCCGCTGCGGCTGTCGCTCGCTCAAGCCCAACGACTCGCCGGCAAACTCGCGCCGGCCCGCAGCCTGCTCGAAGGCTTGCTCACCGAGTTTGGTCGCCGCCGCACGCCCGAGCGCGCCAACGTGCACTTTCAACTGGCGCTGATCGAACGCGCCGAGGGCCACCTGGAAGCTGCTTTGGAGCAGCTCGACGCTGCTTCGAAGATCCAACGCACGGACCCGGTGATCCTCAAGACGCTGGGGGACGTCGCCCAACAAAATGGCGAACTCGAACGTGCAGAAACGGCGTATCGCGCTCTCCTTTTGCTCGTGGGCCGCAAGCAAGCGCAGGGCAGTGAAGTCGGCGAGAGCGCGATCCTGTTCGAGCTCTACCGAATCGCAACGCAACGGCAGGACGCGGCGCGCGCCAAAGACTTGCTCGACTCTGCGCTTCAAGCCGCAGACCAAGATACTGCCGAAGCAGAGCGACTCGAAGAGGCCTTGCGTCAGGCAGGCCATTGGGACCTGCTGTTGAACGCGCTCGAACGGCGCCTGTCCCGTGCCGAGACGGCCGCGCAGCGGGAGCCCATCCTGCGCACCAAGGCGCGAGCCCTGCTCGAACAAGGCCGCGCGAGTGAAGCGCTCGACATCATGCTCTCGCTGCTGCAGTCGGCGCCTTCGGACGCCACGCTGTTGGCGCAAACGGAGGAGCTCGCCGCGCACACGGATCAGAGCGCGCGCTTTTTCGCAATGTGTCTCACCCTTGCCGAGCAGCTGGAGGCTGGAAAGGACGCGGCCGGCGCGTGCGCCCTGTGGATGCTGCTCGGCAACAAGGCCCGCGAGGAAGACGCTTTGCCGAAAGCCGCAACGTACTTCGAGCGCGCGCAGAAGACGGGCGTGGAACCGCAAGCGACGTTCAACGCCCTTCGCGACGTCCTCGAGGTTACCGGAGACACCAAGGCCCTGACCGCGGCGCTGGAGCGTTACGCCTCGTCGAACCCTGCCGAGCTCGACGACGACGTCCTCACCGAAGCCCTGTTCCGGTTGGCAGAACACAACCTATCTGCGGGCGCCGACCGCGCGCGGGGCCTCGAACAGCTCGTCGACGCGTTGTCGCGTGACGAGGATTACCGACGAGCTGCGAACATCTTGGAAGGCGCCGCGGAACTCCAGCCGTTGAGCCGCGACATGGTCGAACTCGCCGATCAGGTCGCTCACAAACTGGGCGACAAACAGCTGCTGTTGAAGTCGGCATTCTGGGGTGCCGATCACGTCGCGCTCGAACGCTTGAGTGCGGCGGTCGACCTGGCGAGTGAACTCGGCCATACGGACAAGAAGCCGCTACTGCTCGAGAAGCTCGCGGTACGCGCACGGCAAGAGCACGACACCGACCGTTTGCTCACGGCGCTCACCGCGCTAGCCGAGATCCGCCGCGCCGACAACGCGAACGAGGCCGCGCGCGAGCTCCTGTACGAAGCTCTGGAGCTGACGAGCGGGGACGAGAACGTTTACCTCGCGCTCCAAATCGCCGATCTCGACCAGCATTCGTTGGCCAACCCGCGCCGCGCCGCCGCAGTCCTCGAAGAGCTTCAACAAAAGCACAAGGGCGACGTCCGGATCTGGAAGCCTCTGCTCGCCTTGTATCGCCAGCTCGGCGAACGAGCCAAGCTCCTCGCGTGTCTCACTGAAGCGGAGGACAACGCGGACGGCCCCCAGGAGCGTCGCGCGCTGCGCCTCGAGCGCATTCGTCTCACCATTGATGCAGGGCGCGCAAACGAGGCCGAGCAGGCGCTCAGGGACGCCCTCGACGACGATCCCGACAACGACGAAGCCGCGACGTTGTTGGTCTCGATCCTCGAACAATCTGGTCGGAGCTCCGAGCTGAGGAGCTTGTTGCAACAATTGTTCGATCACGCCGTGACGCGCCGTGCCGAAGTCTCGATCCAAAACTATGCGCTGAAGCTCGGCGCTCTGCACGAGGCCAACGGCGACGAAGATGCCGCGATCCAAACCTACCGAGCAGCACACGCAGCCGTGCGCAACAACCGCGATATCTTGCTGGCCCTACTCAAGCGAGTACCCGAGAGCGACGACATGGAGCGCGCCAACCTGCTCGAGAGTCTGTTGCCGACGGAACCCGCCGAGGGCGTGGAGCAGATGTCGCTCACGCTGGCGTCGCTGCGCCGAGCCCAAGACGATGAGCCGGGCGTAGAACGAGCCTACGAGTTGGGCTTCAAGCGTCATCCACACAGCCAGACACTGCGCGAGAAGTTGCTGGCTTGGTATCGGGAGCGGGAGCAGTTCAGCCCGCTCGCGGAGCTCCTGACGACGTGCGCGCTCCAGGAAACCGACTCGGCGAAGATGGTCGCGGAGCTTCAAGAAGCCGCCGCCATCTACGACACGCAGCTCGGCGATGCGGCCATGGCGGCGGACGTTCTAGTAAAGGGTCTGGAGCGCGATCCGATGTCACTGTCGCTGCTCGAACCTGCTTGCGAATATCTGGTCACAGCGGGCCGTCCCGAGGAAGCCATGACCCTGCTCGACACGACGCTTGCCGACGAAAGGCACTCGGACGAGAGCCTCGCGCTGGTTTATCACCTGCGAGCCGCGGTCCGTGCCCGCACCGACGAGCACAATTTGGAAGCCATCGTGGACGCCATCACCGACCTGGAAACGGCGGGTAACATCGGTGGCAACGACCTCGTAGAAGACTTGGCGACGCTGCTCATGCGTCAGCAGCAGCTCGCCGAGCTGCAGGGCCAGGAGAAGTACGAAGAGGTCGCGGTGTTGCGCCTCAGTCAACTGCTCCCGGGTCTGGGTCAGACGCACGAAGCGTTGAACCTGCTCCAGAGCTTCGCGGGCCGTTATCCCGAAAACACTACCGTCAAAGCGAAGTGGGCCGAGCTGGCCTTCGACGAAGGCAACTGGGGCGGCGCCTTGACGGCCTATTCGGAGCTGGTGCCGTTGCTCGACGGCGAAGCTCAAGTCGCAGCGGTGCTGAGGCTGACCGAAGCAGCCAGTCACAGCGGAGATCCGCTCTCGGCCAAAGACGCCCTCGAGGCCTGTTATCGGAAACACCCAGGCCAAGAGGCGTTGGCGACCGCGCTGCGCAACATGTACAAGGCGGCTGGGGCGCACGTGGAACTGGCGCAAATGCTGTTGCTCCAAGCAGAGGCGGCCGAATCCAACGAGGTGCAGTTCCTGTTGCTGAGGGATGCTGGCGAGATCTTGGTCGCGGCCAACGCGCCGCATGCGCAGGCGGTTCCCACGTTGGAGCGGGCGCTGAGCTTGTCACCTGCGGACCACCGCTCCACGTTGGCGCTGGCACGTGCTCATACGTTGGACAACAACGTTGCCGCCGCTTGTCTGGTGCTGGAAGAGGCCATCAAGACGCACGGCAAGAAGCGCTCGACGGAGCTGTCGGAGCTCCAATACGCGATGAGCCAAGTTGCCCAAGCGGCAGGAGACGGCGAGGGTCAAATGGCGTGGCTCGACGCCGCTCTGCAAACGGACCGGCGCAACGGGGTCGTTGCTTGCGAACTGGCCGTCTTGGCCATGGAGCGCAACGATCTCGACATGGCGACCAAGGCGCTACAGCTCGTGACCCTGCTCAAAGACGAGGGGCCAATGTCTCGCGCCGAGGCTTACCTACGCCAGGCAATCATCGCCGATCAAAAAGGCGATCCTCGCAAAGCCGTGCTGCTGGCGAAGCGCGCCTTGAACGCCGACCCGAGTTACGAGGCCGCGCGCGTGTTCGTCGAAGAGCACTCGGGTTAACGGAACCCGACGCAAGTAGTTTCGAGGGCGAGAGCGCCGAAATCTCATCGTACGAGCAACGACGCACCGACTTTCACCGGTGCTTCGGGCCATTGTTGACGGCTGGTCATCAATCCATTGCGCCGGCCGCGCATTCTGCCGCCAATCCGAGCGTGGGAGAGTCGTTTGCGAGGCGACCGCGGAGGTCGCCGGACTTGGAGGAGGCCTCGTGCGAACGACATCATCACGCCGGATCATTGAAGCTCAGTTTACTCGCAACCCTGCCCTGCCCGGCGTCGAACTGCGTCGCGTGATGGGAGTGCGCGAGTGGGGCTTCTGCAGCCAGGACTATCAGCTGCTATTCTGTCGCGATTGGACGGGCAATGTGTGGCATCAGCGCGCGGAGTTCGTGTTGTCGCCGGGCACCGTCTTGGTTGCAGCCCCCAACCAACTCATCGTCACCCGCAAGTCGAACTCGGGGACGCTGATGTGTCTCACCCTGGACAGAAGCCTGGTGGCCGCGTGGTCAGAGAGCATGACCGCCGAGCTCATCCCGGGGCGACGGCACCTGTCCCCCGCCTCGACCGAGTTGCTCTTCGAGCTGACCTCACGCCTGCCCGAGGCGCAATACCCGGCGCATCTCGAAGCGTCTGTCGGCGCGTTACTGGGGGCGGTTTCGAGCCCGCCGCCGCCCGCTGGGGTGACAGACGGCGGGCAAAAACCTCCGAGCCCCTTCGACAGCCGCGAGGACGTGGCTTTCGATCTGCGGTCTCTGAGTGAACAGCTCGGCACGAGCCGCTTCTCTGCGCTTCGCGCCTTCAAGCGCCACTTCGGGCTGCCTCCTCACAACTACCAACTGCACCTTCGGGTCGAGCGCGCGCAGGCTGGTCTGCGGGCGGGGTTGAGCCCAGCGCGAGTCGCCGTCGAATGCGGTTTCTTCGATCAGAGCCACCTCACACGTCACTTCAAGAAGGTGCTCGGAACGACGCCCGCGCAATACGCGCGGGCGTGCAGACCCGAGGTGGCACTCGCCGCGTCTCTGTTGACGCCGGTAGACGCGAGCCGTGGCGCGCTGCTATCGGCACCCGCGTGAGCCGGGCTTCAAGCCCGTACGGCGTAATCTTGAGCCGCGTAGAAGCCACCACTCGGGGCGTCATCGGGTAGCAATACGGGCACGAGTACCCCGGGGCGACAGCTTTCGACGGCGTTGGGCGCGTTCGGGCCCCCGAGATCGGTCCTCAGCCAGCCCGGATCGAGCAAGCTCATCACCACGCCAGTGCCTTCTAGGAACTTGCTCACGTCGCGGACGTAGCGGTCTACGGCAGCCTTGGACATGCTGTAAGGCAGCAATTCCCGGATGTTTTCGATCCCCGACGTGACGTTCACTATTCGTCCCCACTTGCGTTCGAGCATGGGCGGCAGCAGGCGATCGCACAACTTGACGAGCGCAATCACGTTCACCTCGAACGACAAGCGATAGTCGGCGACCGGCGAGGTGTGGGGCTCGCACCACGGCGTCATCACGGCCGCATTGTTGTAGAGGATGTCGACACCCCCCTGCTCGAGCACTTGCGCGATCAGCGCCTCCACCTGCTCGGCGGAAGACAGCTCTGCGGCTACCGTTCGCACGTCGACCAAGGGGCGCAGCTCGGCGGCAAGCTCGACCGTGTGCACCAATTCACGGCTGTGCAAAATCAGGTCACAGCCTTCCTCTGCGAGGGCTAGAGCCACCTGGCGGCCCACCCCGCGGCTAGCTCCGGTTACGAGTGCGCGACGTCCTTTGAGTTTCTGCATGGTGCCTTGTAGACGCGGTGCATCACTGCGGTGGCTCAAAAGCCTTCCGTCCTTCTAACAATGATCGCCCGACCATGTAACCCATTGTGCCGACCTGAAAGGATCGGCCGCGCGCGGCAAGGTACGCGCTCAGAAGCATGCGCCCGCGCATGTTACGTTTGACCGCAATCCAAACGAGTACGCCCTAGGCCGGCCTGGAGAAACTCAGCATGTTCAGCTCTTCGAATCCACACGCTGCGCTGCGTCAGCACCGTCCTTTGAAGGGCGTCCTGGCCTCGGGCATCGCGCTTGGCGCGGCCGTACTGAGTGCTTGTTCGGGCACTGCGGCGACCCCCGGCGAGTCACAGTCGCCCGACGGCCACGGGGCGCCGGTCGCGCCCGCTCCCCCTGGGAGCACCACCCCTTCTCCAGGACAGAGCGGCAACCAATCTTCGACCCAACCCGCCGGGACCACGCCGGTGACGAGCACCACTATTGCACCGACGTCGACTACGCCCGCGCCGCTTCCGGATCCGGCCGTCGATTGCGCGGCCGCGGACGCGAGCGAAAGCGTGCTGCGCCGACTGTCGAAGCTCGAGTACCAGTTCACGTTGAAGGAGCTGTTTCAGTTGGACACCGCGCCCAACGTCGACGCGGTGCCTCAGGATAGCGACTTCAAGGGCTTCCGCACGTTGGCCCAACTTCAGAGTGTCACGACCGAACATTTGCGCGGCTACCAAGCGGTTGCCGAGCAACTCGCCGAAGACCTGCTCGCAGACTCCAATCGGCGTCGCGCGGTCGTCGGATGTGAGCTCGAAACTGCCGGTTGTCTGGACTCTTTCATCGCCGACTTCGGCAAACTCGCTTATCGACGGGCTCTGAGCGCCGAAGAGGTTGCTGCCTTCTCGACCCTGGCGGGCTCGTTGGACGAAACGCCCGAACAACAGTTCGTGACGGTGGTGTCGGCCATGCTGAGCGCGGCCAACTTCCTGTTTCGCGTGGAGCTGGGCGATCGCCCGGAGGGCACCGAGCTCAGCACGCTCGGAGGCGCGGAGCTCGCGTCACGGCTGTCGTTCACTTTGCTCGGCCGCGGCCCGAGTAAGGACCTGCTCGAAAAAGGCGAGCGGGGAGAACTCGACACCGCCGAAGGGTTACTCGCCGAGACGAAGGCGCTGCTCGCCGATCCGCGTGCGCAGGAGTTCTACGATGCCTTCTTCCAGCAATGGCTCGGGTTCGAACAACTCCGAGCCCCCAAGCAACCCGACGCCAGCTGGAACGACTCCCTGATGCTGAGCATGCAAGAGGAGACACAACGGTTCTTGCGCCTCTACGCGTGGACCGAGGGCGCAAATTTCCTGGACTCCCTGACCGCCAACCATAGCTACATGCGCGCCGACCTGGCGGAGTTCTACCGCTTGCCGCCACCTGCCGAGAACGGTTACGTCGAGTTCCCGGCGGGTCACGATCGAGAGGGCAGCGGACTGCTCAGCCACGCTGCGTTGCTCTCGGCCAAACGCGATGGCGACCGCATTGCACATCGAGGAGCGTGGCTCCAGAGCACGTTCTTCTGCATCGACCTGCAGTTGCCGACCGCGCTGCTCGATTCCCTCAGTGACGAACTCGCGGGCCTCACGTTCAACGAGATCTTCGAACGCCGCAACACCGACGAAGCTTGCGCCGGGTGCCACGCGCTCATCGACCCAATCGGCGTCGGGTTGGCTGCCTACGACGAGGCGGGTCGCTTCCAGAGTGACGTTGACGTCAGCTCGTTCAGCGTTGCGCCGGGGTTACCTCAGGCCAGCGCGTCCTTCGAAACTGCCGGCGAGTTGGCGGCGTTGCTCCGAAATCAAGCCGACGTCGCTCAGTGTCTCACGCGCAAGATGTTCCTGTACACGGGCGGACGCGAGGCTGGCTCTGCTGACGCCTGCACGCTGGCCCAGGCGGCAGACCGTTTCGTGAACGACCAATACCGGTTTGCGTCGGTGCTCGAAGGGCTCGTCACCTCGCCCAACTTCCGCGTGCGACGCGCGCCGGCTGCCGAGGCAGCACAAGGAGAAACTCAGCCATGACAACGCGCCGTATGATCGTTCGTCCCGTCTCACGGCGGCTGCTACTCAAGGGTGCTGGCGTCGCCTTGGGCCTGCCTTTCCTCGACGCCATGCGCATTGGGCCTGCACGCGCGCAGGCCGCCCCAGCGCAGCGGTTCTTGGCGTTCTTTTGCCCATGCGGCACCGAGCCTGGGCGTTGGGAGCCGGCAACCACCGAAGCGATGACGGAGAGCAGCCTCACGGAATGTCTGGTCGACATGAAGGGCTTCGAGGCAGAGCAAGAATGGCCGGCGTCAGGCCCGGTTTTTTCCGACATCACTTGGGTCACCAACGTCAATCACGAGGCGATCTGTCGTGACATCCACAACCCGTCGATGGCGCTTTGCGCTCACAACGCCAACGGGGCGTCGCCGGAGGTACCGCCGCAACCGACGCTCGATCAGTATCTGGCGGCGCGGATCCAGGGAAACACACCCTTCCGCAGCTTGACGTCGAGCGCGACGCGAGACACCGCGATAACCCAAGGCTTCTTGTCGTTTCGGGAGAACGGCCAGAGCGAAGCGGTGTATCGGGATGCCACCGCACTCTTCGACACCGTGTTCTCCAGCCTCGATCCCGGCGCGGTGGCCGCCAACCCGCCGGAGCAGATCCGTACCCGACAGGCCAGCATCCTCGACTTTGCCAAGGGCGACGCAGAGCGGCTGGCGATGCGCCTCGGCGCCAGCGACAAACAACGGGTCGAACGGTACCTGCAGTCCGTGCGCGAACTCGAGCAGCAAGTGCAGACGACCACGCCGACCGTCGGTTGCACGGCGCCCGAACGTCCCGCGGTCACCCGGGACATGCACACGCAAACGAAGCTGATGCTCGATCTCACGATCATGGCTTTCCAGTGTGATCTGACCCGCGTGGCGGTCGTCCAGTACAGCAACAGCTGGGACGTCAACTACGGGAAGTACGACTTGCCCGACGGCTGCAAGGACTGGAGCGATCACTTCATTTCGCACAAACTGGACGACAACGATCGCGCGACGGACCTCGACGGATTGGGCCGCGACGAAGCCATGCGCATCGCCAACGCTCGGGTCGTCCAAACCTCACGCTTCAAGGCCCGCCGCTTCGCGAACGTGGTCAACGCCCTCAAAGAGGCACCGGGTGCCTCGGGCACGTTGTTCGATGAAACGCTCGCACTGTACTGCTCGGAGAACGGCGACGGAGATAGTCACAGCCGCAAACGTGTGCCCTACATGCTGGCGGGCACCGGCGGTGGCTTCAAGACCGGTCGCGCCGTCGACGCGGCGGGCAAGCCAACCGGGGCACTGCACGCGTCG
>CBINDO010000088.1:0-26636 GCA_966249405.1 uncultured bacterium
CGTTTCCCGCTCTTTCCGGCTCCGCCGTTTGGCGTTCCGTCCCGAAGGGGAGGCGGAAACTACGCTCGCCCCCCCACCTTGTCAAAAGCTTTTTTCGAGGGCTGCGTTTTTTTCGAATTGTCCACAGTTTGCCCCGGTTTCGTCCCCAGGGGCTGGGGGCAAGTGCCGGAAATCGTTGCCGATTGGGGGGATGGCCGTGCCTAGCCTCGATGCGGGGGCCGCGGCTCCCAACTGCTGAGCTGCAGGGAGCCGAGTCAGCGAATGGGGCGCGGGAACCTGATGACGATAGCGCCCCTCCTCTTCAAAGGAGGAGATGCGGGGTGGCGGCGCCGGGTGAAGCGGTGTTCAGTAGTCGCGCGCCGCGCTGTCGGGCTTTGGGTTAAATAGCCGTCGCGATTTCGGGCGGCATGGCGTACGAGTCGCGAAGCCGTTCGTTCAGGGGCGGTGAGTCGAGCGTCGACACGCCGCCGCTAGTGGGGCGCAGCCCGTCGAGAGTGGCGACAATCACGCAGGCGACAGGAGGCGCCTTGCGTTGTCACGCGGTTTACGGCGGGGTGCGCGTTAGGTGTATATGCAACCGCGTTTGGACGCGCGCAAGGGGGTGAGAAAAGAAGTTTCGGGTTGCGACGAGACGAGCGCGCCCACGGCTGGTCGCATGTTCACGCCCAGGCAATTGCGCCTCACCCTCGCTTCGCGCGGGCTCCGGTGCGCAGCGAGAAGTCAGCTCGTCGGACGAAAGCCGTCGATGGCTGTTCGTAAGCCCAGTGTTCGACCCGACAATGGGGCTCCCCCGAGTCGGCGGATTCGACGCGCAGCACGTTGACGGAGTTGCCGGCGTCGTGACGCGTGCGACTCGAGACGGCCGTGCCGGCGTTCACCGCCCACAACGGGCGCGAGAGGTTCGTCCGTTCGTGGAGCGGCAGAACGAATGGCAGGTGGATGTGACCGGCGAGCAAGACGTCGGCGCCCGCCGCCGACCACTGGAGGATGGCGCCATCCGCGCCTCGAGCCACGTTGTGTTGCTCGGACTCCCGAGGCACTGCGAGCGGTTGGTGGGTGACGACGATTTTTAGCTGAGACAGGGTAGCTACGCTGAGCTCGGCGGCGACTTGCCTTTGCTGCTCTCTCCCTATCTCTCCGTCCACGTGCCGGTAACGACGCGTCGTGTTCACGGCGACGACGAGCACGTCACGAGCGACGTACCGCGGTTCGAGCTTTGCACCGAACACGCGGCGGTACTCTCTGTACGGATCGAAGAACCTCGTGGCGACGTCGAAGAGCGGGATGTCGTGGTTGCCGGGGATCACCACGAAGTCAGCGACGCCGAGCCGCTGGATGAAATGCCGCGCGCGCTCGAATTGATCGGCACGCGCGCGCTGCGTGATGTCGCCGCTCAGGACCACGACATCGGGTGCAACCTCGTGAGTCAGGGCGACCAAGGCGTCGACCACCGGCTCGCGTTCCGTGCCGAAGTGAGCGTCCGACATGTGCAGCAGCACACTCATCCGGGATCCGCCCCTGCTTCGTCGGGACGCAGGAGTAGTAACGGATGAGGCGCTACCCTGAACGTCAGAGGCGCGTCGAGCCAGGTGACCTCGCCGTCGATCGCCACCTTGAAACGACGCCATCCGAACCGCGAACGCACCGTCATGCGCTCGAACACGATGGATTGCACGTGTTCGTCTTCGCCCAAACGTCCAACCACGGCGCGGACAATCAGGACGAACATTCCCCATATGCTGACCGGACGCAGCGCAACACCGACCAGACGGTGCCGTTCGACGACGGAGGCAGCGGGGATCCCCACTCGCTCGAGCTGGAGCCGGTTGTTACCGACGAACAACGTCGGAGTAGCAAGCCGGGCGGTGCCGGCGCGCGACTCGACCTCGATGCGCAGGAGACGGTGAGACTTGAGCAACGTGCCGAGAGCGGCGGCTAACGCCACCCAACGACTGCGCCACAGCTTGCCTTTGGCGCGTTCCCGCTCCTCGAGCATCTTGGGGTAGAGGCCGATGCTGCCGTTGACGAGGAAGATGTGGTCGTTGACGAGTCCCACCTGGACCGGGTGCGCGTTGGACGAGAGCAGGATTCGACAAGCGACGGCAGGGTCCGACGGAATGCCATGGACGCGACCGAAGTAGTTGAACGTGCCGAGCGGGAGCACCCCGAACGCGCAGCCGCTGCCCAACGTGGCCTCGGCAACCGTGTTGATGGTTCCGTCACCGCCGGCCGCCACGACGATGCCTCGCTCGCGTTGAGCGCGTTCGACGACGCGCGCCGCGACGTTGGAGAGCTCGCTCGGGTCGGAGACCTCCTCGATCGACAAGGAACGACCCGCCTCGGCGAAGGCTTGTTCCACGACCCGCCGCACCTCGTCGCCGTTCTGGTGCCCCGAGCCACGGTTGAGCACGAGAAAAAACGGGGCGTGCAAGGGCACCGAAACGGTCGAAGGCTCGACGCTCGCGTCTGCCTGCCTCGCATCGAAAGCAACACTCACGCTCCAACTAGTAGGCCCCGTTCTGGCTTCCGCCAGATGGGACCAAACGCCCCGGCTACTGACTACAAGTCGCCTTCGCGATACCAGCGGCCCAAACGTTCGCGCACCAGCGTGAGCTCGTTGCCGTCGTCGAGCATCACGCGGTAACCGCGTTCGATCAATTTGGCGTCTGGCTGGCTGAAACGCCCAATCACCATCGCCGGCATCCACTTTTGCTCGAGCCAGACGCTCACTGGACGTGCGAACTCGTCCTCTTGAACCTCCACGTGGTACCAGTATTCGCCAAAGTAGCGTTGTGGGACATCGAGGCCAGCTTCCCTGCACAGCTCTCGGACTGCTTCGATGACGCCACGCCGTGAGACATAAAACGCTCGTCTCGGCAACAGCAACACCAGCACGTACCCCTCGGCGATCGCGAACGCGGCGTAGGAGGCGCGCCGTGCGCGAACGAGCAGCTCCTCCATTGGCGGCGCCAACGACACGTCTCCCTCCTTCAAGCCCGCGACCACGAGCTGCCACTCGGCGGCCGCGACGCGCGTCTCGTACGGGGTGAGGCGCCCCGCGTAATCGACCGTCTCGCCCTCGCTGTCGACGAGCGCCGCGGCTTGCGCAGGCAGGACGTCGCACAAACGTCCCAACGTGGCCGCAAACGTGGAGATGGCTTGATCTCTTTCGCCGAACAATGCCCGGCGCGTCATCACTCCACCGACACCCGAGCCGTGGCTTCCTCGGCCGAGCGCTCGACGCCGACGGCTTCACGGCTACGAGCAGCCGTCAGCAGGTCGTTCAATTCCGTGCGCGCGCGCATGTCGAGGACGTCTCGAGCAGCGAGGAGGCGCCTTTGTTCTGCCGGTACCCGAAGTTCCGGGATGATCTCTTCCAATCGCAACACGTGATGACCGAAAGAGCTGGTGACCACCGGACTCGTCTCACCAATGCGACCGAGCGAGCTGGCGGCTTTGGCGAAAGCCTCGTCGTAGGTGCTCACCGGCGCCCCGACCGCCGTGCCGAGTCGAACTACCCGGCCGTCGGCCGCAACTGGGTCGAGCTCCTCCACCTTGACGGTGGCGCCACCGGCCGCGACCCCGGCCGCCTTGGTCCGAAACTCCGCCAAGTTGGTCGCGTCGAGCACCGCCACGCGAATTCGCTCCGCGAGCTCCCGCGCCGCCGCGCGCTCCGTCTCGGTCGCCTTCGGGTCGTCGAGCACGACTGCATGCACCGTCCGAAACGCCGTGGGCCGGTCGACTTCCAGCCAGTGAGCGGCGGTCCAGCTCGCCAACTCTGCGTCCGACGTCGCGCCGCGAGCTTCGGCCGCTCGGGCCAAATCGTCGGCCAGCGCGTGAGCAAGCGCCAAACGCCGCAGCCACGCCGCCGAACCGGGTTCGGCGGTGCGCAGCGCGTTCGCCAGCGCGAAGTTCGCGACCGCAGCTCTGCCGTCGGGGTCACCCGCGATGCCAACCTCGACGACGGAAGGTTCGAGAGTAACGATGCCGGTGCGAGCCGCCCACTCGCCGTCCACCTGCGGCGCGGGGCCGTCGGCCGAACCAGAACAAGCGACGAGGAGCGACAAGCCGGACGCACGGCTTGCCCCCCTAGCCCACCTTGTTCCCTCGCGCTTCAGCCACCCTCGCCAATCCATACTTCGTCGTGAGTTCCCGAGTTCGCTCGAATCTTGCTCAGTTGTTTCTCAGCGGCCGCAGGACGTCCACCGCCGCCTTCAGCAAAACGGCGCCGAGGCCGGTCCAATAGAAGGCGTTGAGGTCCTTACCGTCTCCGAGCGCTAACACGCCAAGCACCAGCGCCGTGGCGGCGCAGCAGAACAACAAGACAGCAACCGTGTCCACGAAGCGACTCATGGTTTCACCTCGGTCAACCAATACAACAGGCCGACGGCGACGAGCCCACAGGCCCAAGCCAGGGCCGCCGTAGCCGAAGCCAAACGACTCCGCGGACGAGGAAACTTGCGGCTCGCGCCCAGCGCAACCGCGATGTTGGATCCGCTCACCATCATCCACATGGCCGCCGCGAGCCCCAAAGCGTGCGCGAGCAAACCGTGTTCACGACGAGCTACCGACCAGGCCGCAAGCCAGGGAGCCAACGCACAAACCACAGCCAGGCCGAACACCGGGAGCGTGGCGCGAGGCAGCGCGCGACGAGGGAGCAACGGCTCGGCGTCGCGCACGAAACGGGGATGTTCCTCTGGCACGGAGCCGGGCTGACGCACCGACCCCCAGCCTAGGGCAAACACCATCCAACCCAACGCTCCCAACGCCGATCGGACCGGTTCGAGGGACGCGACGTTCAAGGCATCCCCCATCAAGAACCACGTGACGCAGGACAACCCCAAGAAGCCGACCATCGTGAGCGACCGCCCCAGGTCGGCGAACCTATAAGAAAGCATCACGCCGCCGACCAAAGCCACCAACGCGGCGAGCGCACACGCAATCGGCACTGGGCCTGCCGCCAAGGCGGGGATTGCCACGGTGACGGCCCAAGCGTACGTCCCGGAGACGAGCAGGTTGAGCCGAACGGGTCCGGCAATCGTGCTGCCGTTCGTGCCGCGCCGTGCCGCGGGTTGCGCCTCTACGTGGATTGCCGTCGTCAACGGACTCGACGATACGCGCGCCTCCGCCAGACGTAAAGTAAACCGGAAGTCATCGCCGTCAATCCTGCTCGCCCGCGAAGCTCTGGGAGCTGCACCGACACCCACCGCAGGAGCACAGACGTCAATTGTTCGCGTCGCAATACGCGTCGCGTGCCGCGGTGCCACCGGGCGGCATGGCGAAGAGTTGAGCGAACTGCAACGCGTAGGCAGTGGATACGGCCTCGATCGAGGCCGCGACGGTAGCTCGCGCGGCAGCGTCCGGCGCGTCTCTCAGCGCGACGAAATTCTGCCAAGCTTGCTCGCGCCAAGCCGGGATCAAGTTCGGATCGCCTCCCGTGGGATAATATGGGTCGTACTTGTCCATCATCTCTTGGGCGACGTCCACTTGGGTGAGAAACACGTTGACTAGGTCGTGGTCGTGTTTGCTGACGGGATTACCCCCCACGTGAATGTCGTACAGAGCAAACGCCAGATCGCGCTGGATGTGAGCGTTGATGCCCAAAAACGCGTCGCCGGCCACGGTAACGGCGCTCGACGACGCCGCGTCGAACGCGACTTGCCACGCCGGAGGCACCACACCACCACCGTCGTGGTAGGCGTCGTAGGCCCGAAAGTAGTAGTCGGCAAACAAGGCGTCTTCGCGAGTGACGTCGTTGACGTCGTCGTACCCTAGCGTTGGCGCGGTCTCCTCGTACTTCTCCGTCGTGCGCAAGTAGACCAGCGCGAAGACGGCGTCGTGATCACAACTCTTGGCGAGCTTCTTGTAGCGCTTGCTCATCTCCTGGATCACGTGATGCACACATTGCATCTCACCCAACTGACACTGCGGATGCGTACTCACGTCTTGTCTCGCCGACGCAGGCAGCGCCCACGTGCTCACGCACATCAAGAAGCCGACCCGCGACAGGCGTCGCGTCCCACCGGCCAATGTCGCACCAAAACCACTTTCGCGCACTTTCTGCGGTTGCTGCATTCCCTCGCTCCCGGTTCGAGAGGCACGTCCTTGTGCCCACTCGTCCAGCGTAGCACCCGACGACGACAAGAAAAGCGGTGAGATACTCGCGTGCGCATTTCGAGGGAGCCGGACCTCACCGATGTGGGAGACACGGAGACGCTCGTCTCTGCACGCAGCCGAGCGTCACGCTGGCGCAGCAATGACGGCAATGGGCGGCGCGTCGCCGTGCTGCCGTGAGCGTTTCACTCGACGCGTTTGGGAATGTCTTCCGCGCGCTGACTGACGCGAAACTCGGTTACTCGAAACGAAGCCAACCCTCGACTGCAGAACGGATCTTGCCGCATCAACTCTTCGATCTGCTCGCGACTTTCACCCACTGCCAAGATGATGCCGCCATCACGCGGGATCTTGCGCCCGGACATTACGAAGGTGCCGGCGGCATAGTGCTTCTTAATGAACACCATGTGTGCACGCATCGCTGCGTCGATTTCCGATAGGTCCGCCAAATACGTGAGCTCGACGATGAACATGCCGCGACTCTGCCACGAGTCGCAGTTCGGCACCACAGCGGCCATCAGCCAGCGCGCGAGCATGACGTGCGCGTCGAGCGGCGCTGCGTCCCGGATGCACCGGTCGCGCACGGCGCCTACGGCTCTAACCCCCAGAGTTCGGTTCATTTGAACCGAACTCTGCAATGTAGAAGTCGCACCGGCTGATAGTTCAACGTACAAGTAGCGATTCGAACGCCCTCACACCTGCGGCGGCGGCAATCGCGGTAACGTCAGCACAGCCGAACCGTGGGTTTAGGTGCCCGCGCCGGTTCGCTGACTGTTCACCTCGCAGCCCTCCCCGTTGCGACCCATGGGCACGTCTGCGTGGCTCGCCACCGAGCCCCGCGAGACCGCTCCGAGTGCTCGCCCTCGACGCCCAGTTCGAGTCGGGAGACTCGTCACTTTCGTTCATCACTCGCGGCGAACGCTCGAGACCAAGTGGGACTTGCCCGCGGGGCTCCACGCGGTTCCAGCGCGACATGCAGCGCCCGCCGAGCGAGAAGGCAATCGCTTGCGAGAGCACTCCCGTCCGGTGCTCTCGCGAGTCCGGATTCATGGCTTGTCGCGAGGGTGCCGAGTCCGGGCTCGAGTCGAACGAGCGGAGCAGCTGCTTTCCGAGAGGTTTCGCGTCTGCGCCGACGAGGCGTGAACAGTGACTAGTCGCCGCAGCCCGGGGCGAACCTCAACGCACAACGAGCCAGCGTGCCTCACCGAAAGCGCTGCGGCTGCAGTGTCATCGAACAGGACCGCGCCTCCTTCGGCGAGGCCCGCGTCCGCTCCGCGCAGACTCTCGGCGCCGTGATAACGTCGCGCTCAATCTGGCAACGCGCGATTAGAGAAACGGGCGTTCGAGAAAGGAGTGCCGTGAAGACACAGGTGATCCGCCGCAAATTGCACGCTACTGGGATCTTGCTGGTTACTCAATCGCCCGTTGGGTGCGGCCTGCACCACGAGCTCGACGAGGCGGCCGAGGCGGGTGTGACCGAGACGCGTTCCGACGGCTCGACCGACGTGAACACGTCGAGGCCGTTCCCCGAAACGTTCGCGTCGTCGAGCGCCGCAGCCGAGCCCACGAGCTCCGTGCGTACGCCTAGCTCCTCGGCGGAGTCGACGTTTTGGTCAGAGAGCACCGCCCGCGACGCGTCGGACGAACGCTCGACACTCCCGCCCGACGAGCGCTCGACGCTCCCGCCGGACATGACGACCGCGCCCGAGAACACGAGCGCGTCGGAGACTCCCGCTACGAGTGAACAACCGGGCGGCAGCTCGGTCGTTGCACCCGACACGAGCGCGGCGGACGTAAGTACTGTCCCCTCCGGAGCGCCCACGACTGACACCTGGCCCTCGGACGCGAGTGATGCCGAGTTCGAGAACATCGATTGGCTCAACCCGCCCGAAGGGCTTCATCCCCTCGGATTATCGCCAGATTATGCCGCTCTCGATTGGGTCGACGTACTGTGGGGGTCCACCTTGGAGGTGTGGTCCGACTCGACCACTTGCAGTCAAGTGCACGACACGGGCGCTGGAACGTTCGGTTTCATCGAATGCGAAGCAGGGCCGAGCGCGTGGACTTGCCGGTGTTATTCCGACCCCCAACACTCGAGCGCCATAGAGCTCCCCACTTACCTGATACAAACCGCCGGCGATCCCAAAGAAGCTTGTCGGCTGGGCGCAGCCGTGTGTCTCACTGACATTCCGCCGTCGCCAGCTCCCGTGTGCGGCGACAACGCGTGGGGCGGCTCGTCGCCGCATTTCTGCACTCTCGACCAGCACTGTTCGTTTGCGTATGCGACTTCGCACGGGGATGTCGTCAAATCGCGACACATGCCAGTGGTGACATGTGGTGAGTACTACCGCTATCCCTACGAGGACTCGGAGTTCAACTGCGTCCAGGAAGGCGAATCGGACTACTTCTTCGTCGGCAAGGTGGCCTCCGTGCCGTATCGTCCAGTGAACCAGACGTGTGAGCTCGGCGCCCACGTCTATCGCAACGGTGTCGACGTCGGTTCGCTCGGGAATGCCGCTTGTGACGCCGCTCCCGCTCCGAGCGTGGAGGTGGTGAACGGCGAGGAGCGCGCCTGCACGAGCTCCTATCGGTGTAGTCGTCCGGCGACCGCGCTCGGCGAACCCATCGAGTTGGTGTACGACCCCCGAAATGTGAACTGCTTTCGGACTTCCGGTGGTTGGCAGTGTGGTTGCGACGACTCGAACGAGGTCTCGTCGTGGACCGCGGTCGACGCCGCAACCGCGTGTGCCAACGCTACCGCCGAGTGCATCGCCCGAATCGGAGAGTGAACGCGGCGGGAGAGAGCCCCGCGCGACCGGGCTCCAACGCAGCCTGCTGCTCACGGCCTCACTTGGGCGTGGCGTGAGTCGATGGTAGGGGCGGCGGCGCAGGCACGGGAGCTGTCGACGTGCCCACCACTGGGTAACCGCGGTGTTGCCACTCGAGGATACCTTCGTCGAGCACCGCGGTGTTCTTGAAATCACGACGACGCAACTCGTCCACCACTTCTCCCGACGCGTGGTGCGGGCAAGCGCAATACGCGATGATCCAGGTGCCGTCGTCTTTGAGGCGGTCGAGACCGGCGCGGTCGTAGTAGCCGTTCGAGATGGCGCCCGGGATGTGCGAAGCGATGAAGTCCGACGGCGAGCGGGCGTCGATGATGATCATGCGTTGCTTCTTGTCGAGCGCGGCCTTGACCTGGTCGACACCGACGAAGCGCCCTGCGCGCAAAGTGAACGACGGGGTCTGACCCTTCGGATTGATGACGATCGGCAGCTTCTCGAGCGCCGCGACGTCCACTTTCGGCGGAGCTCCCGGGTTTTGCGGTGCCTTCGACTGCAAGAAACTCACGAGGTCCTCGACGCCTTGCTCGCCCAGCGTCGGACCGAACGCCACCATCGGCGTCGGGGGACGGCCGTGGGTGATCGCGTGGCGCAGGTAGTTGGCATTGGCGCTGCGCAACAATTCGGGGTTGAAGAGCCAAACCGCCGTGGAGCGAGCCTGCTCGGTCCCGTGGCAGCTGACGCACTGGGCTTGGTACAGCGCGGCGCCACGTTCGACGTCACCCGACGCAGGGACGGACGTCGACGGCTCGAACGCGGGGCCCTTGGAACGGATGAACGCGACGATAGAGCGGATCTCGGTTTCGTTCAGCGGACCCCCGCGCAACTTGCCGTAGGCGGCCATCGCCGTGCCCGGACGACCGACGCGGATGCCGCCGGCAATGAACGCGTCGCTCGCACTCTCGAGGAAGGAGCGAGTGACCAGCGACGGCGCGTTGTCTGCGGCGTAGCCCTTGCCCTCTGGGCCGTGACACAAGGCGCAGTATCGGCCGTAGAGCACCGCGCCATCTGCGACGAGCTTGTCGTTGCTGGTGGTGGCGGCGCCTTTGGGCGCCCCATGGCCATCGGTGACGCCAGCCGTGTTCGCGGTGGTCGCGACGTCGTGCTCGGGCGTGGGCGTGGCCTTCGAGCGGCAGCCGAGGGCGAGAGCGAGGGCCAATAACGCGCCCGAAACGCGGTGGGTCGAACGGACCATGGCGCGCTTATTGAGCTTTTCCGGCGCGTTATCAAGCTCTGCCGAGCGAAGCGGCGGCCTTGAGCGCAATTTGGGCGGCGGTGGCGTCGTCATTGGCGGCGTCGAAGCTCATCGGGATGGGCTCGATCTCGGGCACTTCCGCCGTGCAGACGCGATTTCGTCCGGTGGTTTTGGCGAGATACATCGCCTTGTCTGCCCGGTCCAGGAACGTCTCGAGGGTGTCCGTCATGTAGAGCGACGTGACGCCAATCGAGGCGGTGACTGGGATGCGGACGCCGCTGTCGGCTTCGATTTGCAGCCCCTCGAGGATCTTGCGTACCCGTTCTGCCGCCAACAGCGCTGGCTCCGAGTCCGTCTGGGTGAGCACGATGATGAACTCCTCGCCGCCCCAACGCGCGCAGATGTCCGAACGGCGCGCTGTAGCGCCCAACGTCTTTCCTACGACCCGCAACACGGTGTCACCAGCTTGGTGACCGTGCGTGTCGTTGATGCGCTTGAAGTGGTCGATGTCTAGCAACATCACGGATAACGGTATGGCATGGCGGACGCAGCGCTGGATCTCGATTTGCGTTGCCTCCGAAAACGCACGACGGTTGAACAAGCCGGTGAGCGCGTCGTGACGGGCGAGCATCCTCGATTCTTCGACCAAGGATGCCGTGCGCAGCGGCCCCCCGAGCTCGCGCGACAGGATCTTGAGTAGCTCCCGATCCTGCTCTCGAGTCGCGTCGCGCGGGGCAAGAGCTATTGCCCCGAGCTTGGTGGACCCGAACAAGATCGCTTCCACCATTGGTTCGGACTGCGATTCGTCTTCGGCGGCGTCGTCGTCGGTGACGACGACGAGCTCGTCCAGGTTGCAGTGGAGCGCCGCCCTCGCCTGCTCTAGCGCGCGATCTTGGGAGCCGGGGCGTGAGTGTAAACCGGCTCGACACGGACGGTCGGTGGCGACGGCAAGCCACCGGTAGTTGGTCACCTGCGACACGAACTGCGCCAAGTGATCGAACAAGATGTTGAACGATTCACAGACCGCGAGGTTACGAACCTCCGACGCGATGACCGACGCGAACAAGGCCTGATCGAGATAGTGCGCCACGCGGTCACGGACGTCTCCTGCGTCGGCGGACAGCGCGGTGAAGAACCCGTCGTTGGTGCGCACCCGTTGGAAGCCGCGGTTCAACGCGCGCACCAGATCACCCATCCGTCCCTTGACGACGTAGCTGAGCGCGCCCGTCTGCTCGGCCCAGAACCGATTGCGGTGCACGTCGGGCCCGCGAAGGATCACCGGCACGTCGGAGGTCGCCGGCTCTGCGTTGAGCAATCGGCAGAGTTGAGCCCCGGACATGCTCGGCATCGAGAGGTCCGCGATGACGGCGTCCGGTGGAGCTTCCAGCGCAGCGTAGGCCCCTTGAGCGCCGTCCGTAGCGGTTACCACGTCGAAGCCCAACATCTCCAAACGCTGGGCCAAGCCGTCGAGCGTGGCGGCGTTTGGGTCGATGAGTAGGATGCGTTTCTGGACGGACATCTCGACCATTAAACGGCCGGACACGCCATCCCCTGAACAGACCCGTCCACTCCGAGTCGAGGTTGGAAGGTCCGGAGCTCGACCCTGGCCATTTCTGTCTCAGATTTTCGGAGACCGCCTACAAAAAGGGCTTCGCTCCCGGACCATGAGTGTCTTCGTTGGGGCACGCCGTAACGCCACGCCCCCACGAGGGACATGTGGTAGACGGTAGTGGAGTGGGCTGCAGAGTGGTGGATGTTGGCGTACGGCCGCAGGCACCTAGGGACGCAGGCGGCCTTCAACCAGGCACACGACTCTGAGACACGACCCTGACAGACGACTCAGGGCGTCGCGCTGACGTCGGCGATCGTGAACCTCGAGATCGCGAACCGAGACGTGAGGTAGTCGTACGGAGACGGCTCGAGCTCGGGTGTTACTTCCGTGACGCTGGCGTCCAATGCGACGATGGGAGCCGCTGCGTCGAACACGGCCGCCGCGTCGAACACGGGCGAAGCGCCGGCGTCGAGGAACGTGGGTTCGCTCGACTCGCTCGGGGTGAACATGTTGTAGAAGCGCAGGTTGACCTTGATGGCGCGAGCCGGGTCGTACGAGTCGATGGCCGCGGTCTTGGCTGGCAACGTGAACCTGACGGTCGCCCGATCACCGACGTGGCGCAACATGATGCGATCTTCTGGGGGGGTTTCGGCTTCGGTATACCCCGTTTCGGTGATGGTCTGCGGCGCAGCATCAACCTCGGCGGCAGCGTCTGCGGATGCACCAGCGTCTGGCTCGACCACTGGCTCGACGACGACGACGCGGTCGAAGGTGGACACCGACACCAGTGAGACGAGATAACCACCCGCGGTGGCGTTCGGGCCCCGTCGGTCATCGACGAGTTCAATCGTCGCGGTGATCTCCTTGTTGGTGAGATCGCCGGCGCCGTAAGAGTCGAGCGTGAAGTGCGTTTGCTCCCGGTTGGCCTCGCTGGGATCGGCGTTCTCCCAGCCTGCTTCGTGGGGCCAGGTGACATCCGCATGGATGGCTGGGGGGCAACCGGTGGCGTCGATCACGACGGAGCTGAAGTCGTTGTCGTCCCACGCGGCGTCGGTGTCGGAGCGGGTGAACACCGAGAAGGACGGGACGTCACACGGCGCGGCTGACGTCGTCGAGTCGAGGTCCGAGCTCTCGTCGGAATCACTCCCGAGGCTGCCCTCGCCGGAGGTGGACTGCGAGGAGCTGGAGCTCGTTGTTTGCGACGTGTTACCCGTCGTTGGAATGCTGGAGCTCGACGTGGTGCTCGGAGCAGAAGTCGTGGTCGACGATGTGGTCGTCGTGTCCGTGCTCACTGGGCTACCGGTGCCAGACTCGCCGCAGGACGTCAACAGGGCCAACCCGAGGGTCATCGAGGTGTATGGAAGTGAGGCACGTAAGTTCATGACGACAGCTCTCCGTTAGAGGTTCGAATACGCTTCGACGCTTATCGTGCGAGCCTGCAGCGAGCAACCTGCATCCCCGTCGCACTTGCCCCGTTTCCAACGACACCGCCATTACGTAGGGGTGCGCATCGGAAATGTCGCGCCTGGGGACCGCGATCCTGGTGAGCATGGACCGGTTCCACCCCAGGGTTGACACTCGAACTCAGCGCGACCGCGAGCAAGAGAGCTGGGGTGGCGTGGCGGGCGCGGGGCGCGGTGAGACAGAATTCACCGCTCGGGCTTGGGGGCGCGGCCAGAGGCTGCGCGCTTTGCGGCGGCACGGGCGCGACGGTGATCGGCGTTCGCCGCCGTTTCGTCCGCAGCAATGTGCGGAAACCTCGGGTTGTCGAGCGGGTCGTGGTTGTGATCAAACAGCGATGCTTGGTGGACCTCGTCCGACAACAAGTCGACGTCGGCGTTGGGCTCCGTGTCGTCGGCTTTGGTGCGCCGCTCTTGCTGCGCAGCAGCTCTCAGGAACTGTTCGCCGAGCTCCTCTGGCGAGACATTTCCGTCATCGTCCTCGGCCTGGGGGTCGTCGGGGCGCAGCTCGCCCTCCACGTCGTTGGATTGCTCGAGGGCTTGGTCATCGACGTCGGCGGCCTCGACTTCCGCGTTGTCTCCGTGCGCGCGCTCCAGGGACGCGAGCAATGTCGCCGGGTCCAGGTTGTCCACGACATCGCGCTCGGTATCGACGCCGTCCACGCGTGTCAGCTTGTCGTAGGCGTCGGAATCTGGCTCGTCGGACCCTGCGTGCACCACTTCATCGTAAAAGTCGTCGGTCGAAGACGTCGATGCCTGCTTTTTATCATCTCGTGCCGGCGTGTTCGCCTGCGCTTGGTGCTTCTTTCGAATGCTGCCCGCTGTGCTCATGATGTTCACCTCTCGTGACGACAAACTCGTCGTTACGAGAGGTAGCAAGCGTCGTGCCGCGCGCTGGTGCAGCCCACCGTCCGCCACGAGGGTGCGCCCGCGGGGAAAGTCGACGTTCCGAGCGGCGCGCCGCGACGCCACGGTGTGGCGACATCGGCTCCGCGAATGCGCCCCGCGCGTTTCCGGCAGCTCAGAGCCCGAACCAGTCGACCGCGAACAAGTTGACGCCGTCCTTCCGAACCTCGAAAGAGACCGACGCGTAGCCGTCGACCGCGGCGCTTTCGCCCAACACGGCCCCGCGAGCGACTTCGTCGCCCGCGTGAACGTGTACCCGCGTCAGGTTACCGACGAGCGTCGTGTAGCCCCCGCCGTGGTCGATGACGACCGAGCGCCCACCGCCCTCGTGCTCACCCGTAAGCACGACTCGGCCTTTGGATACACTCCGGGCGATGGCTCCTCCTGCGGTGCGGAGGCGAACCGAAGGCCCCTGGTTCGTGGTGGGACCCATATCGACCACCTCGGCGCGGCCCTCGACCGGCAACGGTAAACGGCCGCGCAGTTCCGCGAAGGTGGCCGACTCGTCACCCGCCGCCGGATTGGCACTGTAGACGGCCATGTTCCCCTGCGCGCCACCAAACGCGCGACGGTAAGCCTCTTCGCGTTCGCGAGCTGCGAGGATCGCGTCGCGAGAACGCTGGACTTCCGACAGGTGCACCCGCAGTTCCGAGCGTTGACGTTGCGCTTCGAGCACGCCGTCCTTGAGAGCACTGGCTTGGGTGTCGAGGACGCGGATCATCTCTTGACGGCGTTCGAGCCCCTGAGACAACCCTTCGACCCTGGTTGCGTGGCGCACCAACCCGTCGAAGCCCGAGCTCAGCGGCAATAAACCGAGCCGCAGCATCCGCACGTAAGCACGGCCCTGCACGGTGACCTCGCGAGCGAGACGTTCACGCTCTTCGGCCAACTTCTGGAGCCGCAGGGTCACCTCTTTTTCCCGAGACTCGGACAAGATCGCTACCAAGTCACCGGTGTTCGCCGCTGGCGCCGGGGCCGCGCCATCGGACGGCTGGGGCTCTTGTTCGCCCACGGCGGCCAGCGCCGCACCGGCACCGCTCACCAAAAGCCCGCACACGACGAACGCCGTGGTGCGTTTCATGATTCGAACGATCTCCGTAGGCTCAGGAACGACGCCATGCAACCGAGGCCCGCGCCCACCACGACCAAGCCCATGGTCAAAAACCAAGGCAAAAACCGCGGCGACATGCCGAGCAACACGGTGACTTGCTCGTCGAATTGCGCGCGGAACAAGGCGAACAACGCGCCGGTGACCGCGACGGCGCAAGCCGCGCCGAGCCCACCTTGGAGCGCGCCTTCGACCATGAAGGGACGTCGAACGTATTCGGACGTCGCGCCGACGATGCGCAGCACCTCCACCTCGTTCCGCCGCCGCTCGAGCAGCAACTTGGTCGACGAAGACACCACGGTCACGACCGCCAAAAAGACGATAAGCGACAAGAAGCCGGCCAGGACGTTCGCAGCCTCGGCGAATTTCGACACCTGCTGAGTCCAGTGGGCATACGTCTCTACCGATTCGATGCCAGGGTGTTGGCTGAGCTTGGCTGCGATTTCACGGGCGCGCTCCGGGCTCACGCTGGCGTCGAGCTCGACTTCGACTGCGGCGGGGAACGCGGCGGTGGGAAGCGACTCGAGCAGCGGGGTCGCGGAATGTTCGAGCATCTCGCTCTTGGCCACCTCGGAGGAGACATAACGGGCGGCCTGAACGCCCGGAGTTGCCTTGAGCGCCCGCGAGATCTGCATGGCGTCTGCTTCGGTCGTGCGCTCGACGACGAACGCCGTCAGCTTGCCGATCGACGCCCAGTGTTGCTCGAGCCGAGACAGATTGACCACGACCAGCAGCGCGAATGCCAAACACAAGAAGGCAACCGCTGCACTGATCGCGCTGACGGCGTGCATCTGCCACTCACTTCGACCACCGCGCCAGGCACGCTCAACCGCTTTCATAATTCTTCATCCTGGTTTGCCGTGCCTAGGCAACGGTGCGTAGGCCATCGGGCACGTCTTGAGTTTGGCCCTCGTCGAGCACGACGACGCGATGCTGGTGGACGTCGAGCAACGTACGGTCATGGGTCGCGAAGATCACGCTGACGCCCGTTTCGTTGATGTCCTCGAACAGCTCGAGGACGTCGAAAGCCAGCTGCGGGTCGAGATTTCCGGTGGGTTCGTCTGCCAACACGAGGGCCGGTTCTGCAACGATCGCGCGAGCGATGGCAGCGCGTTGTTGTTCCCCTCCCGAGAGACAGCCCGCCGGATCCTGACCGCGACCACCAAGCCCGACCTGCTCGAGCACCTCGGAGACACGGGTGTAGACCGTCTTGCGCGGGAGGCCGAGGATCTGCAAAGGCACGGCCACGTTCTCTGCGACGGACCAACCGGGCACGAGCCGAAAGTCCTGAAACACGATGCCGATGTTGCGGCGGAGGTAGGGCACCGAGTCCGAGCGCAACCTCGAGATGTCTCTGCCGAGGAACAACACGCGACCCGAATCGGGCTGCTCGGCGGCATAAATGAGCTTGAGCAGCGTGCTCTTGCCGGCCCCGGACGGGCCCGTGAAGAACACGAATTCGCCGCGTTCGATGGTGAGACTCAAGTCGCGGAGCACGCTACGGTTCGGCCCATACGACTTGTGAACGTGTTCGAACACGAGTAACGGACGGTCCGACGCGCTCGCGTCGAAGCGCTTGCCTGCCCGCAAGAAGGGCCGAAATGCGCTCATCCGCCGACTGAAACCCATGGCCGGCATGGCTAGCAACCGGCGCACGACCTGAGCAACTTTTCAGCACCGGTTTACGGCTTCGGGCACCGCGGGAGCCCGTAAGGGCTAGGCCGCGGCCGCTCGCGGCCACGATTCACGCTGCCAAGCCCAGGGCCGCGGCGAACGCCGCGTAACCAGCGTCCCATGCGGCGCGGCTGCTCGCCGTCGCGTCGACGATGCGGATACCAAAACCAGGCGGGACGGTCGCGAACCCCAACGGCCCGAACGGCCTTCGCCACACCACTTCACCCTCCAGCCGCACCAGCCGGTCGGTGCGGGGCGGTCGCAGCTCGAGCCACACGCGGTCGTCGTCTGGGACCGCCAACGTGCGCACGTACAACCCGCCCTCGCTGATGTTGTAGCTGTAGCCGAAGTCTTCTTCCTCGCGTCCAACGCCTCGGAAAACAACCCGCGTGCCGTACAGGAGCCGCTTGCTCGAGCGTTTGTCCGAGGCGCCGCCACGACTGAGCTCGTTCGCCAAGAACACGATGTTCTCCGGCGGCGCAAAACCGTCCGCCACCAAGGTGGACTTGCAGTTGTGGAGCTCGTTTGCGAGAGCTCCGATGCGGCGCGGCGCGGCGAGATAAAGCGCGTTGGTATTGTCGTTGGCGCTCGCCAAGACGCCTAGGCCCCCAGCCAATTCCTCGTCCACCACGAGCAACGCGGGCCCGCCGCTGCTGGCTCGTTGCAGATCCTCGGCGGTGACGGCAAATTGGACGAGGTAGCCGGCGTTGCGGAGCACGCGGGCGCGCACCAATCGACGGTCGCGGTCCGGATCTGCGACCACCGCGACGCCACGTCGGCCCGAGATGGGCATGGTAATTTCGTGCGGCAATTTCCTGAGACGTCCCACCAATGCTTGCGTCTTCGAGACGTCCACGACGTCGTCGCCGCCCCAACTGAAGGTACCCGCGAAGGCCAAGTCGCTCACCGTATCGACGATCGCCACGATGGGAGTGAGCGCGTGTGTAGCCTGCGCCCGCAAGTTCAGGCAGAAGGCTTCGGTACCTTCCTGCTGGACGTCCACGACGACAGCCTGTGGGTTGGAATGCTCGAGGTATTCCTTGGCCTTGGCGACGTCGTTGGCGACGAGCAGCTGATGGTCGGACTGGGCGGCAATCGACTCCAGCTCTTCGCGACTGATTTCGTCAAACTTCCCCAAAGCCAACAACGCACGGGAGCTCATCGGTCTGGTGAACGGCCCGATTGGTCGGGCCTAAAGTGGTGGAGGTGTGATGCTCGAACCCCGAGGCGAGCCGCCGCCAGCTTCCAGCCGAGGCAGAAAGCCGTTGCTAGTCCATCACTTGCACTTCAACGGTCAACGCGGCGGAGCGCCGCTTCGGGGCGTCGACAATCGCCTCACCCACGACGTGGATCGTGGGTGGGCATTACCTCGGGGCGGCCAGGGCTCGAAACACCCAGGATCAAAGGGACGCCACGCTCGGCTCTTGCTGCGTGCTGCAGTGCAGAGTGCCCAGGCCCACGACCAGATCGCGTGCGTAAACCCCCACCACTTCATGCTCGGGAAACACTTCCCTCAAGATACCGAGCGCTCGATAATCTGCGGCGTCGTTGAATACGGGTACGAGCACGGCGTGGTTGGCGATGTAGAAGTTGGCGTAGCTGGCAGGTAGCTGTTCACCCATGTAGTACACCGGCTCAGGCATCGGCAGGGTGGCTACCTCGAGGCGACGCCCTTGGGCGTCGGTCGCTTCCGACAGCTCCTCGAAGGCGCTGCGGAGCAGCGCGGCCTCGGCATCGCCGCGCGTCGACTGGCAAACGACGACTTTACCCGGAGCGACGAAACGGGCAAAGTCGTCGATGTGTCCGCTCGTGTCGTCGCCTGCGATGCCATCTTCCACCCACAACACCTTGGATACGCCTAGGTACTGTGCGAGGACCTCTTCGACCTCGGCCACGGACATACCAGGGTTACGCTGGTGCGGCGCGCCGAGCAGGCAACGCCGAGTCGTGAGCACCGAGCCCTCGCCGTCCACGTCGATGGAGCCGCCCTCGAGCACGAACCGACGCGCCCGCGTCCCCGGCCCGACTCGCGGCACGAATAGATCGCCGCCCACCGCCTTGGTCACCGACTTGGCGACGGCCATGCCCGCGGCTTCATCGAGTTTGTGATCGTCGTAACGCGCCCAACCGTTGAAGCACCATTTCACGGCGCCGAGTTTCCCCTCCTCACGATTGACGACGAACGTCGGCAAGTTGTCGCGAGCCCAGGTGCGATCGGTCTCGGCCGTGAAAAAGCTCACTTGCTCGAGACCTACCCCGGCTTTCTTGATGGCCGCTGCAGCCGCTCGACGCACGGACTCGTTCTGTACGATCAAGTTCACGCGTTCGTACCGGACGAGCAAGCGGATGATCTCACAGAACACCCAACGGACCGTCTGCAGCTTGCCGGGCCAATCTTCGCTGCACGGCCAGGTGAGCCACGTTCCGCTGTGATGCTCCCACTCGGCAGGCATCCGGTAGCCGAGAGCGCTCGGCGTCTCCACGGCGGGTAAGCGCGAGGTCATGGCTTCCCCCAACGACTCGTCAGCCCGCCGTAAGCGTCGATGCGCCGATCTCTGAGGAACGGCCAGATCCGGCGCGTGTCGTGGAGCTGCTGGAGGTCGCATTCGACCACCAAAACCTCTTCTCCCAAACCAGCGCGTGCCAACACCTCCCCCGATGGCGCGCACACGAAGGAGTTGCCCCAGAAGTGGATCTCGCCGGCGGGCGAAGTCTCGACGCCTACGCGGTTGACCGAGACCGTGAACACGCCGTTCGCGATGGCGTGCGCACGTTGGATCGTCTCCCACGCGCTGCGCTGATTCTCGTGTTCAGCTTTCTCCTCCGGCACCCAACCGATTGCCGTTGGGTAGAACAGCACCTCGGCGCCCTGCATCGCCGTCAAGCGAGCTGCCTCTGGGTACCACTGATCCCAGCAGATGAGCGGACCGACCGAACACTCGGGGGTCGCCACGGCCATGAAGCCCGTGTCACCCGGCGTGAAGTAGAATTTCTCCTCGAACTGGGGGTCCTGAGGGATGTGCATCTTGCGATACACCGTCGTCTCTCCCGATCCAGTGATCACCGCCAGCGAGTTGTGGCATAACCCAGGCGCGCGGCGCTCGAAGAAGCCCGCGAGAATCGTAACGTTGAGTTCTTTCGCCAAACGTTGCATCTGCGTGACGGTTGGTCCGTTGGTGGGTTCCGCCAGCTCGAAGAACGCCGGGTCCTGCACTTGGCAAAAATAGGGGGACGTGAACAGCTCGGGCAAACACACGACGTTCGCACCGCGCGCGGCCGCTTCGCTGACGCCGAGTGACGCCTTGGCGACGTTCTCCTCTCGGTCGTTCGAACAGGCCTGCTGAACCAATCCGATCCGGACAATTCGCGATTTCATCGGCGCCGCCTATACCCCGGTTCGGGCCAATCGGCTAGCCTCTGGGCTTACATGTGGTTCGACTCGCATTGCCATCTGAACCTGGCGGGCTTCGATGGCACGGCGGCGGAGGTCTGGGCGGAGGCAAGACTCGGGGGCGTCGACCGCGTCTTCGTCCCCGGCACGGAGCCATCCGAGTCGGAGCACTCACGAGTTCGCGACCTCGCGGGCGTTTCCGTGGGCGTGGGCTTGCATCCGTTCACCCTAGAAGCCTGGCGCGAGTTGGACCCGCGGCCACGCGTGGACGACGCTCTGGCAGTGCTTGCGCGCGAGGCCGGCGGCCGTCGCTACGTGGCGATCGGTGAATGCGGGTGGGATAAACCTCTGGCACGCCGCTGCCCACAGCTGAGCCTCGAACTGCAGACGATGATCGTCGAGAGACATCTGCAACTCGCCGTCGAGTTGTCCCTGCCGATCGTGTTGCACGTCGTGCAAGCGCACGGAATGGCACTCGAAACACTCCGGCGCTACCGCCTGCCGCGAGGGGGCATCGTTCACTGTTTTTCGGGCAACGCCGAGCTGGTGTCGTCGTACTGCCGGCTGGGGCTGTCGTTGGGCTACGGGATACAGCTCACGAAACCTCGTTGCGAAAAGGCCTTGGCAGCATTACGCGTGACCCCGAGGGAACGAATCGTGTTGGAGACGGACGGTCCCCAACGCGCACTTCACGGCGGGCTACCAAACTCGCCCCTCGCCGTGGTCGAGGCGGCCAAGGTCGTCTCACGCGTCATCGACCTGCCGATGGCCGCGGTGGCCGAGCTGACTTTCGGCAACGCGGTGCGCGTTTTCGATGACCGGGCAGCCTCGCCGACGTCGGCATGACCCGAAAAAGTACATCGACTTTGACTGGACGGGGTCAAGCGTCTGACATAGGGTAGGAGCACCGACATGGGGTCGTTTGGGGTCAGAAGCTACCTCTTCGCAATACTCGGCGCATCGACCGCGCTGCCCATCGTGTCTTTCGGTCTCACGCAAGCGGAACACCACGCTCGCGAAGTGAGCGTCAGGCACGACGAAGCTCTACTTGCGTTCGCCAGCAACGCAGCGCAACGTGCCGGTGACTTCTTCGACGCGCGCCAGCGCGACCTCGAGACGCTCGCTGCCGCGGTCGCCGCCAACGGAGCGCTCGACAGCCAAGCCAGCCGTGAAGTTCTGAGCGCCCACTTCCGCATCAGTGGTTTTTACGGCGGGACCTACCTGGGAACGCCCGACGGCACGGCGCTCGTGCGCGCGACGCCCCCCGGGCAAGCCACAGCCCACTTCGACGCCAACTACCGTGACCGCGACTACTTCCAAGAGGTGACCAGCAAGCGGCGTACCGTGTTCTCGCGTGCCCAATTGGGCAAGTACCTGAACGAACCCGCGGTCCAGGTGGCAACCCCGATCACCACTCGGGAGGGAGTGTTCTTGGGTTACGCGGAGGGCTCCCTCGATTTGCAGCATCTGCGTCCCTTGATGGCGGAGGCTCTCAGTGCAGACTCTCCCGTTCGCCTGGCGCTCGTCGACGCGACGGGACGCGTGGTGCTCGATTCGGCGGGAGTGATGAAACCGTTGACGGACGTCTCACCGCTCGAGCTCTTCGGTTTGCCTGCGAGCGAGACGAAGTTCACCACGGCTCCAGACGCGGCGGGCACGCTGATGCGAGGGGCAGCCGTGACCATTCCAACGATGCCGGGTTGGCGGATGGTGGCGACCGAGCCCAACTCCATCATCGAGACGCTGGCGCGCCACGAGCGAAAGCAAGTTTGGTGGGCGGCGGCCATCGCCGAAGGCGTAGCGCTGCTGGTGTCTGCGGCGTTGTCGACCTGGCTGGCACGGCGTTTCCGTCGCTTGGCGGGCCAAATCCAGGAGTTGGGCAACGAACGGGCCACCCCCCAACCGGCCACCACGGCTGCGTTCTGGGAGCCGCGTGAGTTCCAAGCGCTGCAAAGTGAGCTGTCTCACCTGGCACACGAGCTGACGACTCACCGCCGCGGCCTGGAACAACAGGTGGAAGCGCGTACCGCGGAGCTGGCCAAGAGCAACGAACGACTTCACGTGCTCATCCACGCACTCGAGCGCGCCGAAGACGGCATTGCCATTGTCGATGACAGCGGCGCTTTCTTGTACGTCAACCCGGCGCTCGAGTGGATCACGGGCTACACACCAAGCGAGTTGTTGGGTCGGACGGCGCGTGACCTCGAGCTGGACCCGAACGAAGAAACGGTGCTTGCCGAACGTAAACGTTTGCTCGCCGCGGGCGAGAAACACAGGTCCGTGTTCGCGGCGCGCCGCAAGGACGGCTCGTTGTTCGAACAAGAATGCACGACGTGGCCGATCCCGGGCGGTCGAGGGACGAACCGCAGCTACGTCACGCTGCGTAAAGACGTGACCGCACAACGCCGGACGGAGCAGTCGCTGCGTTTGAGCGAGCGCATGGCGTCGCTCGGCACCATGGCGGCTGGCGTCGCGCACGAGATTAACAACCCGCTCACGTACGTGCTGCTCAGCTTGAGGATAGCCCAGCGCCAGCTCGACCGTTACAGTCAGCAATTGCCCGCCGAATACCTGGGCAAGACCGAAGCGGCGCTCGGCAACGCCTTGGAAGGCGCTGAGCGGGTGAGCGAAGTGGTCAAGGACCTGCGCTTGTTCTCGCGCGCCGACGAGACCACCACGGAATCGATCGACCCGCGGGCGGTCGTAGAGTCTGCACTGCGGCTGATGGGCAATGACCTCAAGCACCGTGCGCGCCTGGACCGCGACTACAACCCCACGCCTCAAGTTACCGGGAACCACGCCAAGCTCCACCAGGTGTTTCTCAACCTGTTCATCAACGCCGCCCACGCGATCGAGGAGGCGTACGGCCCGGCCGACGCCGCCTTCGCCTCGAATCGCGCCGAAGAGGCGCGGATTCGTGTCCTCACCGACACGGACGAGCGCGGCAACTGCGTGGTAGAGGTCAGCGATACGGGCATTGGCATCGCTCCGGAATACCTGGAGAAGATCTTCGACCCCTTCTTCACGACCAAGCCGGTCGGTATCGGCACCGGCCTCGGTTTGGCCATGTGCCGCAGCATCGTTTCATCGATGGCGGGCGAAATCACGGTCGAGAGCCAGCTCGGCCGTGGCACCACCTTCCGCATAACTCTGCCCCCCGCGCGAACCGTGAGTGCTGCGCCACAGACTCTGCAGACCCAGCGGCGAACCAAGCCGGTGCGTCTCGCAGTGCTCGTCGTGGACGACAACCGCGCCGTCCGCGATACGGTGTGCGGTGCCCTCAGCGACCATCACCGAGTAGAGGTTGCGGAGAGCGCAGTCGAGGCGTTGGCTCGTCTGCGGCACGAGCGCTACGACGTGATCCTGTGCGATCTACGCATGCCCCACATGAACGGGCTGGAGCTGTTCGTTGCCCTCCAGAAAGAGGGCAAGGGCGACGAAAAGCGTCTCGTTTTCTTCACCGGGGCACCAATTTCGGAAACCACTCGCAACTTTCTGCAGCGTCACGGGAGAACTTGCATCGCCAAGCCCGTTTCCGAGGAGAACCTCGAGAAGGCGATTCGAGACGTCATGCAAAGTTTGGCGATGTCGAGCCCAGTCATCGCTACCGGCGCAACACACTGACGCTGGAACACTGTTCCACCCCGTCCGCCGAGTGCTGGGCAGCGCGTCGTTGGGGCGGCTCCGCGACAGTAGCCCAGAATGGCGCACATCATCGTTTTCCCATCAACGTTGTCACGATGCCACACCGTTTCACCAATCGACGGTGCAACAGTGTTTACTTCAAAAGAGTGATCGGGGCAGCTTGCACGAAACTGAGCCATGAGCCATCTTGATTGTCATGGGTGGGACATCGAGGTGGGATACTGCGCTATTGTTGCAGCTCGAGCAGCGCGGCGATCCGGTGGCGGACGCAGTGATTTCCGAGCTATTCGAGACACATTCACTGCCGGGCGTTCAGCGGCTACTCAATAGTCTCACGAGAAATCGTGGCCCCATCCCCGACGATCTCCCGGAGTGCGTGAAGCGTTACTTTTCGACACTCCCTGTGGCAGAATCGGACTTACGGCGGGCCGAAGCGGGTGAGTTGTTCTTCGCGCAGCACGGTCCAGAGATAATGATGGTCCTGTGCTGCGCAGCCTTGCCTTTCGACTACGCAAACGCGCGCGGCGTGGAGGTCCTCAACCAAACCGGATTTCTCAGTAAGGAGCCGAACCTACGAGTCGCACAAACGGCGCAGATGATCGTGGATGTGCTCGCGCCAGGGGGCCTGGGCGCGCGCGGTTACGGTGTGCGGTCTGCGCAGAAGGTGCGGCTGATGCACGCTGCGATTCGTTGCATGCTGCTCGCCAACCCACACGCCAGGTGGGATAGCGGGAAGCTGGGCGCACCGATCAGTCAGCTGCAGCTGCTCTACACCCTGATGAGCTTCACGCAAGTCGTCCTCGCGGGCCTACGACGTTTAGGGCTCTCGATCTCTAGTCAAGAGGCGCAGGCTTACTTGGATGCATGGCTGGTCGTTGGACGAATCCTCGGGATCGATCCAACGGTGCTGCCGCACACGGTCGCCGAAGCGGAGGAGCTGACGACCGCATTGGCACTCGAGGCACAGTCCGACACTCTTTCGGGCAAGCAGCTCACGTTGGCGTTGGCCAACCTGGTCGGCGAGGTACTCGGTCCGTTGTCGGGTCTGCGCTACAGCTTGATTAGGTATTTCACCGGACCGGTCCTCGCGAAGCTGCTCGGCTTGCCGCGCCAGCCCGTCCGCGACATCTTGGTGGGCAGCGTCGCGTGGCTCGCCCAAGCGGTGGACAACTTCCGGCGCGGCTCGCGCGGCCGTCAGCTCGCATTCCGTTGGCTCACGTTGCGTCTCATCCAACACCTCATCGACGAGCAGACGAAAGGACCTCGGCGCATGTTCGAGATCCCGACGGTCTTGCACGACGACTGGAAGGCCCAAACGCGAAAGGCGGCGTAAATGTCCCGGGCAACTGAAACGTCCGGGGCGTCCCCTTCGCGCACAGCCCGGGCGGTGCTCGCGTGTGTCGCCGTAGCCGCGACGACCGGTTGCGGAAAACTGCTCCGTTTTCCAAACTCCAACCAACCCTGGAACGACGCCATCTCCGATTTGACGGGGGTTCCCGTCCGCTCAATCTCCCTGGACGAGCAGGACAGGCTTCTGTTGCAGCACATCGACGAGGGCTTGGACCATCCCCTGCAGTCGCCTTACTTCTTGATCGGGGTGCTGGGCTGTGTGCTTTGGACCGTCGCCTACGTCCTTCTGATCAAGCAGGCTTACCAACAGCGCGTCAACACCATCCCGATGTTGGCGATCTGCCTCAACTTCACGTGGGAAGTGATGGCGGTGTTCGTATTGCCCAACCCGAGCAAAGCCTGGGCGGTCTTGGAGTGGTCTTGGGTGATTCTCGACCTCGGCCTACTGGCCCTTTTGTGGCGGGACGGCCGTGAATGCCTGCGAGTTGCCACCCTGAAGCCATACTTCCACCTACTGCTAGCTGCGGTTTTGGTCTTGTGTTTCGTCGGGCAGCTGAGCTTCGTGCTCACTTTCGGCGACCTGCTCGGCTTCATCGACGCCTTCGTCATCAATTTGGTGATGAGCGCCGCGTTCATCTCGATGTTCTTCCAACGTCAGCCCGGTGGCGCCGGCCTGAACTATGGCGCAGCGTGGCTAAAGATGATCGGCACCGCCTGCACCTCTTTTCAATGTGCCGCTCTGTTGCCCGTCATCCGCCCCGACATACCCAGCTGGGGTTTCCTCTATTTCCTCTACTTCCTGATCTTCGCTCTGGACCTCGTGTACGTCCTGTTGCTCCACAACGCACGCCGTTCCGCGCTTTCGAACGTGACCAGAGCGCCGTAACTTTGGTAATCATGGGCGGCAGCGTTTGTCGTGCCCCTACGGGGCCCGGCGGACTGGTTCACCCAGTGCCAAAGTTGTGGAGTTCGAGATGAACGAGATGGCTACGCGAACGGAAAACGACATCCTCGCGCCGATACGGGCGACGGTGGTTCGTCACTTCGCCGTTATCGCAGGTGCCTCGGTGCTGTTCCTGCTCGTGACGTCTCCGTGGCGCGGCGAGCCACCTGCCGTAATGTTTTGCTACGCAGGGCTGCTCGTCGTCTTCGCTGCCGCGCTCGCTCTACACCAAACGAGTCTGCAGCTTGCTGGAGCGCTGTGTTCCATCGGCCCCTTCGTGCTCGTGACGATGCTGGTGGCGTTGCGTGGAGGTATCGTACATCCCGCCGGCACGGTCGCATACATTACCCTCGTCGCCACGACCGGGTTGTGTTGGAGTTCGGCGGGCGCTCTGAGCATCGCAGTGTTGGGGTCGGCGACGTTGGGCTGGTTCGTCATTAACGGACCAGCCGACG
>CBINDO010000089.1:0-26458 GCA_966249405.1 uncultured bacterium
CAGTCTCGACGGCAAGCCTGTCAGGCGGCTGGTAACACGTTCATCTTGGTTGCCGTCGATGACTGCATCCAAGGTGCACTGGAGCTCGAAGCTCAGCCACGACCCGAGGTGTTTCACGTGATTGAACAGCTCAAAGCCTTGGGGATCTCGCGCATGGCCATCGTTTCCGGTGACGACGAAGCACCGACGCGACGCCTCGCGCGCGACCTCGGCCTGGCCGAGTACTTTCACAACGTGTTGCCGGGAGACAAGGCGCGCATCGTTGAGGAGCTGCGGGCTGCGGGACGCGTCGTCTGCTTCGTCGGCGATGGCATCAACGACAGCATCGCGCTACAGAGCGCAGACGTAGCGATGTCGATCGCGGGCGCGAGCTCGATCGCCAAGGACGTCGCGGAGATCGTGTTCGTCGACGGCAGTCTGCGACGGCTCGCGGAAGTCGTGGAGTTATCCCACCGGCTGAACACGAACTTGCGGCGCAGTTTGGCGATCTGCCTCGTGCCGTCGGGGGTGAATCTGGTTGGGGCCTTTTTCCCGCAGTACAACGTGTTGACCGCGCTGTTGTTGAACAACGTGTTCTCAACGTTGGGGGTGAGCACGCACTTCTACGCGCGAAAACGCGCCGTCGCGACTGTCGACGAAGCACCAGGCTTGGTCCCGGCCGCGGATGCGCTGCCGCTCAGCGGTGACGAGGTCGTGACGGAGGTGGAGGCAGAATCTCGTGTGCGGTGGCACCAGACCTCACTGGTTCGTGCCCTCCGCACCGCTATCGATCCGAGCCGCAGGGAGGAGTTGGTATCCGCATGATTGAATCGTTGGAGAGACGTCGTTGTGAGTCGGTCGGTCCGAGTTCGGGGGTGACCCTCGCGGGCAATCGCGAGACTTCCACGTTCGAGATCGACCGCCGTCCCGAATCACTCAGCGCGGCGTCACGCGACTTTGGGCATCTCGTATCGGGGCGCGCGGAGGGCATAACCTCGCCTCGCGACGTCGAGGAGCTAGTCGGGATAGTGCGCCACGCAAACGAGCACGGCATCGGCCTGACGCCGTGTGGGGTGAGAGGCAGCTGCGGGGGACAATCACTGCCCAACGGCGGTTTGTCGTTGGACCTCACGCGCATGTCGGATGTTGGTGACGTCGACGTGCAGCGGCGAACGATCGCGTGTGGCCCGGGCGCCACCTTACGCAGCGTCGCCGAGGCGACGCTGCGCCATGGGTTTCTTCCCAACATCCTCTCGTTCAACCTGGATCTCACGGTCGGAGGGGTGCTTTCCGCAGCGGGATTTGGCGCGAACTGTCACCGATTCGGGCCCGTGATCTCCAACGTGCCGAGTCTCGAAGTGGTAACCGGGGGCGGGCTGCGACTGCAGTGTTCTCGAGACCGCGATCCGGAGCTCTTCCATGCGGTCTTGGGAGGACAAGGCCGGTGCGGCGTGATCAGTCGTGCCACGCTGGCGCTACGCGCGATCCAACCCAAGGTACGACTCTGGTCGCTCGTGTTTCACGACCAGACGGCGTGGTTGGACGCCCAGCAGGCGCTGATTCGCAACGAACGCTGCGACCACCTGCAAGCGTTCCTGTGGGCTGGGCCGCAGCTACTACGCGCCACATCCAACGGCTTCGCTCCCAAGCAACAATGGAGCTACGGATTGTCCGTTGGAAGCGAGTATCCGAACAGCCCACCAGCTGACGAACACGTCGTCGGCGGTTTGAACGCAGCCGCAGTGCTCGCGCGAGACGACGCAGAGACGGCGCAGTTCATCGACCTCTATCGCGACCGGTTCGAGCAAATGCGTCGCACCCGCGCCTGGGAACGGAGACATCCTTGGATCGACTGCCTCCTCACGCCCGACATGCTGCGCGAAGCGCTGCCCAAGGTGCTCGAGATGTTGCCCCGTGGGGCCGGTGATGGACACCGCTTGGCGTGGATCCCAACGGCCAATTTGCCGAAGCTTTTCTCCGTTCCTGCGGGTGAGTGGGCCGTGATCCTGGCGGTGTTGCCCACCAGCGTCGACGACTCGGTGTATGAAGAGACGGTCGCCAGCCTGGACGAAGTGCGTCGCTACCTGTGGGGCATCGGGGGCAAAGCTTATCTCGCCAACTGGTTTGGTCCCATGGACGAGGCCGGGTGGCGGCGGCACTTCGGCGCCCGTTTCGACGCTTGGATGGCAGCCAAGAACAAATACGACCCGAGAGGAGTCTTGCGGTCCGTGGCGTTCGGCGGCTGAGGCGTCGCAAAAGTAAACGGAGGGAGGTTGAATCATGATCGAAGCTGACTACGTGGTCGTCGGGGGCGGCATCACGGGTGTGTGTGTCGCGTACTACTTGGCCAATCGCGGCCTCGACGTAATCCTCATCGAACGGGACGAGGTGGGGCCCGTTTCGCCGATCTCTAGTTCAGGCGAACACGCGCGGGCGTTCCGCAGCGCTTACGGCTCGAACCGCCGGATGACGCAACTATGCACGGAATCGCTGGCGCTGTGGAAGCAGTTCGAAGTCCAGGGCGACGTCGAGTTGTTCGTGCCCTCGCGAATGCTCGTGTTCGGGGCTCACGAGTCGTCGACACTGAGGCGGTGGAAGAACCCGGCGAATGGACGCTTCGCAGCGGACAGCGCCTATGTGATGAACGGCTTTGGTTTGCCACACCGGTTGCTCAGCAAAGCTGAAGTGGTCGAACGGTATCCGCAGATTGCTGGTAACGACACCTACGACCACGCCATCCTGGACGAAACGGCGGGGTTCATCCACGCTCGCAAAGCCGTGAAGGCGATCGGTGCGTTGGCACGGCGCGCGGGGGCCTCCGTGCTCGAGTACACCGCCGTCGAGCAGTGCGTGCGCCGCGGTGAAACCGTCGAGCGCCTCATCACTAGCCGCGGTGACGTGTTGCCAAAGAAGGGCGTCGTCTTCGCGGCGGGTTACATGAACTCCGGCCTGGTGCCGGAGTTGCATGACAAGACGCGGGTGACCGAACATCAGATCCTGTATTTCAGACCGCCAGACCCGAACGCCTATCTGCCGTCCGCGTTTCCCATCGTAGTCGACGTGAACACGTGGCGATATGTCTTCCCGGTGCACGGCCCAGGTCTCATGAAGGTCGTGGATGACGATAAGTACGACGAACGCCGTTGGGTGAAGGAACCCCATCGCCTCGACGCGTGCACCGACGTCGAATCCTTCCGCGACGACGCTCGCGAGTTTCTCTCTAGCTTCGTTCCTCAGCTCGTCAACTCGGAAGAGGCAGGCAGCAACGTCTGCAGGTACACGAACACCGTCGACGGCAACTACTTGATCTACAAGCGCGGCAATTCGGTCGTCTTGTCTGCATGTTCGGGCCACGGCTTCAAGAACGCTCCAATGACGGCGCGGTTGGCCGTTTCACTGGTCGAACCCATCAACGAGAAACTCAGTCACTCGCCTTCAGAATTCGGATATCAATATGCCAACCCTTTCTAATCAAGCCCCGGTCGTCGAAGAGCACTTGCCGACCGTCGTGTCTGAACCGCCTACGAGCGCGGCCAACCTCAACGCACGTCGCGCACCAGGTTCCAGTCATGATTGGTACCACGGCTACGAGATGGGCACTACGTTCTGTAGGCTCACCGAGCTGCTGGCCGCTACGCCGGGTAGCAAGATTGACAAAGAACTGCGTTGTCTGGAGCGAGCGTTGCAGGTCGACGTCATGAAGTCGCTTCGGGTCAACGACGTGAACGTCGTCGACCTCGGGACGGGCGACGGCATCAAGACCGCAATGGTGATCGCGGCTCTGCGCAGCGCCGGCATGCGATCCGTGCGATACGTGCCTGTCGACACGAACCCGCACATCGCGCGGTATGCGAGTTTCACGATTCTTGGCAGAGGTAAACGAACCTGGACCAAACACGACGCCGAGCTCGTCTTTGGTCCCCTCGGCACGGAACAATTGGCACAGGCAGAGATCGCCGATCCCGACGCCATCGCGATCGAGAAGTTGGTGCGCCTGTCGACGTTCGTATCGATGCAGAGTCAGCTGTTTACGCAAGGGGGGGTCACTGTGCCCATGTCTGGGCTGCGCGTCGACTTCATCACCGAGTTGCACAAGGTCGTGGCCACACGCAGCGCCTTCGACGCCGAGGGCCTCAACTTGTTCTGTCTTCTGGGCAACACACTGGGCAATTGCTCGCTCGAGCAACGGCAGAGCTTCTTGGAGCGACTGTACCGACAGATGCGGATCCAGGATCGGCTGCTGCTCGGTGTGAGTCTGCGGCCCGCCGGCGGACGTTTCGTAGCAGAACACGAGCAGGCGCTGGTGCGCGAGCACTTGCCGGCAGAGGTGTTCATGCGGCTCGGCGCAGAGGAGAGCACGATGCCTTTTCGTGTCGGTTACGACCCAGCTACCCATTGCATGACCTACGGATTCGAGCGTCGTGACGGTTCGATTCAAGACATGGGATTCTCCCACCTCTTCGACCCCGAAAAGCTGATCGAAGAACTAAAAGAGGCCGGCTTGCGCGTTACGACGAGCCACGTCTACCCACGCATTAGTCGAAGTATACCCGGCAGATACAACGACTTCGAGCCTCGGTACGCCACCTTGCTGGTACAGCGCGCACGTTGAGGAGTAGCGGTATGGAGATCGATGACGTACGGCTTCACATTGGGCAATGGATCAAGAGCGTGTTGAGCGTCCCTTCGCCGATGTTCAACAACTTGCCGCCGTGCCCCTACAGCCGCGAGGCGTGGTTCAATGACAAAGTCGACCTGAGGTTGGTTTCGGCCTCGGTTCTTCCGGAGACGATCCTGGAGATCGGTCGTGGTTGGGACGACAGCCACGTCCTCGTGTTGCTCGCTGGCGACCGGTCACAGGTCACGCCCGAGGAGATCGCGCGTCGAATGACGTCAGTGAACGTCGCGTTGGAGCCTTGGGATCTGATCTCGTTCTTCGACCACCCGGATACCACCGATGCGAAGTTTCGAGTAGCGAGCAGCAACGGCAAGTATCTGTTGGCAGGGATTCAACGCCTGGGCGCGTTCGTGCAAGCCGCCAAACCGCTCTACAAGCGCAGCTACTTCGATAAGGCGACCAAGCAGTTCTCGACGGAGAAACATCTGGGCAAACAGGCATGAGCACGCCGGAGCTCGACTGTGTCGTAGCTCCGGCAGCGCCGGCGCACAGACTCGGACAGGAAAGGCAGAGGGGATGAATTCGTTCGAAACATGCTCCATCGACAGGATGGAAGAGCTGCAGTTGCAGCAGTTCAAAACATATCTCGGTGACGTTCTGGCTGGTTCTATCTACTACGCCCGCGTCTTTCGTGAGGCGCGTCTGAGCGTCGAAGACATCACGTCGTGGCGAGACTTGCACCGGATCCCGGCGCTCGAGACCAAGACTGTCGTGGAGAGAAACAACGAGCTCGTCGCCGTTCCCAAAGCGCGGCTACGCCGGGTCATGGTCTCTGGAGGAACGACGGGCCATCCGAAGGTGTGTTTCTTGAGCGACAATCAGTCGGAGATAGTGGAGACCTGGGCGGCGGTATGGCAGGCGGCCGAGCTGACGAAGGACGATGTGGCGGCCGTTCTGTGTCCGTTGCCACTCGCTTCCGGAATCATCATCACCGAAATGTTGGAGTCGATCGGGTGTGCGACGTTACCGTTGGGTCTGACGACGCCTCCGGAGTTTGCAGCGCGCTTGATGCGGACGCTGGGCGCTACCGTGATTACGACGCAACCGTCCACACTCAGTCATTTTACCGAGCAGCTCCGCGGCCTGGACGTACAACCTCACAGCCTCCAGATCCGCAAGATCTTCCTAGGCTCCGAGGTGTTGACGGCCAAGACGCGGCGGCGGGTGGAGCGCGAGTGGGGGGCTGAGGTGTTCGACACGAGCGGGTCATCCGAAGTTGGGATGATTGGTTCCGAGTGTACACAGCACGACGGGCACCACTTGGCCGTCGGCTCTGCGCACTTCGAGGTACTCGACGCCTCGACGGGTGAGCCGCTTCGCGAGGGGGTGGGGCGTCTGTTCGTGACGACGCTGCTCAATCTTGGGCTACCACTCATTCGCTACGACATGAAAGACGTGGTGCGGATCTCTCACCAACCTTGTCGTTGTGGACGGACGACCCCGCGCATCTGGTTCATGGGCAGATCTGACGATCGCGTGACGCTCAAGACGGGGGTCAAGTTGCACTCGTATCAACTGGACAGCGCGTTCGGCGACATCGATGCACTAACTACGTCGTACAACGTCATCATCACCGGCGACGAGCGGCGAGATCGAGTCAAGGTGGTGATGGAGGTCGAGCCGACGGCACTGCGCGATCGCAACCTCCGCGAAGCAGTCGTTCGAGCGGTGATCAAGTCGTCCGTCGATTTCGACGAGATCTACACGGCAGGTCTCGTCGAGTTACCCGAAGTGGAGTTCGTTGCAATTGGTACCTTGGAGCGCACCCCACGGGGCAAAATCAAGGACCGATTCAAAGACCAACGCGCCGTCACCACGTGACGTCAGCGTGAAACCCTGAGCTTTGGCGATGGTCGCCAGACTCTGCAAGGACGCCCCGAGCCAACCAGTGGTGGGGACATAGGAATGGAGAACAAATGACAACACACGACGTGCACAAGAAGGAAGGGTCGACGCCCTCGCTGAGCGCTCCTCCGTCTGACGATGGAATTCAGACCGCTGCGAGAGGCATCAAGTTGGTCGCCGAGTTGGCTGTGCCGGGAGCAAGCTTGCTCGCGGACGGCAGGCTCGCCGAAGGAGGCCTGCATCTGGCTGCGGGCGTGGCAGCAAGAATGTTGTTCGGGCCAATTGGGTTCGTGTTGGTTGCGGCGAATTCGTATACGCGCTCGGTTACCGGCAAGAGCATTCACCAGCACCTCGGCAAGTCGATCGCGGGAGCAAAGGGCCATTGAGCGTGCCAACGATGGGCTGATGTTGGTCCACGAAGCGGCGGTTCACGCCGCTTCGTGGACGCACGAAAGTGTCGACGGCACACACCACGTCTGTCAGTCTCGAGTTCGTGGTGGATTGCCGACGGAGTCGCTGCCGTCAACGACCTCCACTCACGTCGAGCAACGCGCCAGTCACGAACGACGCTTCGGGCGATAGCAGCCAAACGATGGCCTGAGCAACCTCGGCCGCAGTTCCGCCGCGTCGAAGCGGCACCGTTGTCTGGAGCCGTTCGACACGGCCGGGTTCACCACCCGAGGCATGCATCTCGGTATGGATCAACCCCGGGCGGACGGCGTTCACTCGGATCCCTTCTTCGGCTAGCTCTTTTGCGAGGCCCACCGTAAAGGTATCAATGGCTCCTTTGGATGCAGCGTAGTCGACGTATTCGTTCGGAGAGCCCCAACGCGCGGCGGCGGAAGAGACGTTGACGATCGCGCCGCCCGCGCCACCGAGGCGTGTCGACATACGCCGGCGCGCCTGCTCTGCGCATGAAAAGCTACCGAACACGTTGACCGCAAATACCCGCTGCAGCCGTGCCAAGTCGATGTTGGCGGCGCGCGTTTGAGTTTCCAAGATCCCGGCGTTGTTGACCAACCCGACGAGCGCACCGAGCTCGCGTTCGGCATGCTCGAAGAGCCTGACCACGTCAGCCTCGACCGTGACGTCGGCACGACACGTCGTGGCACGCGCGCCCGTATCCCGAAGTTCGCGCGCGAGCCGATCCGCAGCTTCCTCGTCGTTGACGTAGTTGATACACACTGAGTAGCCACGTGCGCAGGCGAGGCGTGCGGTCGCCGCACCAATCCCACGGCTGCTTCCTGTGATCACCAGCGCGCCAAGTGTGTGAGCCATGTGCCCGTCTTTTCAGCGCGAAGGTCGCTCCGTCAACCGTTTTCGGGTTGTCCCTCCAGCAATACGACGGAATCTCTGAGGCGAATCGCACCACCGCGCAATACGCGCGCAGTGATCCCGGCGAGGCCGCGCGTCGCGTTGTAACCACCAAAGCCCAACGTCTCTTCGAGACGCGAGCAAGGGTGGCAATGGCCCGTGCCCTCGAGTTCACAATCTCCGATTCGAAACCGCGCGGTGCGGAAGGAGAGGATGTTGATCCCACTGACCGCGAGGTTGCGGCGCAACAACTCCGGGTGGAGCGGCGGCCGTCCGAGTAACATGCCAATTGTCGTCAAGTGTTCGGTTTGGATCAACGTCACTTGCCGGCTGCGACCAAGCTTGGTACTCGCTCGGTCGCCTTCGAGGCCCCGGCCCGCGATCAAGTTTCCTTCCTCGAGAGCAAGCATGGGTTGCCTACGTTCGGGGCGAACGCCGATCCAAGTCAGTCGTCCAGCTTGCGCCGAGCGGGAGATCAATTCATGGAGGGTCAGCATCGAGCCTAATCGCGAAGGGCAGCAGGCAGGGGGCCAGGAACTGGAGCGAACGTATTGAGCATGAGCCAACTCGGGAACGACTTGACCAGCTTGGGCGGCCCACTGAGTCGAATGATGCGTCTCCTCAAGGCTGAATCGAGCTCTTGGTAACCCATCCACACTTCCGTCAATGTACGCACGTCCGTGTCGACGGTCAGATCGACGTCGAATCCCGACGGCGTAAAGCACAAGTCGACGTTGTCCTGTTCCACGTGAAGCCAGAACCGTGATTCGCCCGCCGCAGCGTCGGCGAACTTGAAGAGCACCACCGTCCGCTGGTTTGGAAGATGCTCCCGGTTCAAGCGCCGCTGCAAGTCCCACATGAGCAATTTGGGATCGAGTTGCTCGTCGGGGATGCGCCGTTGGGCATACGCTTTCCCCCAGACACCGAGTTGCATCACGAGCTCTCGCAAGGCTTCACCCGCCTCTGTGAGAGCATAACGAGGCGATCCGTCACTTTCTTCTTTGCTGATCAGGTTGCAGTCGACGAGGGCCTTCAAGCGTTGGGACAACAAGGTCCGTGAGATCAACGGCACACCGCGTTGAATGTCGGTGAAGCGGTGGCTCCCCATCAAGAGCTCGCGGACGATCAGCAAAGTCCAGCGCTCGGCCAGGATCTCGAGTGCTTGAGCGACGGGACAGAACTGGCCGTACGACTTCATCCTCTTCATCATGCCCAATTCGTCCGAGCCTGCCTAGAGCACGGAACAGGTTGAGAACCGGGCGAATACGAGGCGACCGAAGCGAGCCCTGCGCCTGAGGACGAATACCCCCATCGCTCGTAGCCCAATGTTCCGTGCTTCGAGGTGGCTCACTCTGAGGCCCGTGACCAGTCCGCCTCAGGCGTGTGGTGCCAATAGGAAGGAGTTTTGGTCCATTTTCCTTACTAGCCGCTCGGCGAAGTGTTGAGCACTTTTGGCAGCAGTGGCCCGTCGGGTCACAGAAAAGGAACCAATGAACCAAGAGTGGATATCGGCAGCTCGACTCCTTCGACCGCGTTTCGCGGAACGAGCGGCAACCTTCGACCAAGAGGATCGTTTCGCGGACACGAACTTTCGTGACCTCGTGAGCGGCGGCTTCTTCCGCATGGCCATACCCGAAGAGTTGGGCGGCGGAGGCGCATCGTACGAAACGGTGTGCCGCACCGTGTACGAACTCGCCCAAGCCTGCCCCGCTACGGCGCTCGCCTTTTCGATGCACACCCACCTCGTCGCGGCAAACGTCTGGAAGTACCGCGCTGGCAAGCCCGATGCCGAGCCGCTGTTGCGGCGCGTGGCTTCGCAAAACCTAGCGTTGGTCAGCACTGGAGCCACGGATTGGGTGAACTCCAATGGTATCGCTCGGCGTGTGGAGGGTGGATACCGCGTCAGCGGGCGTAAACGGTTCGCGAGCGGCTGTGAGGCTGCGCAGGTGCTCGTCACTTCCGCGAAGGTTCCGGACGACCCCGACGGACCTTCGATCGTCCACTTTTCGCTCCCGTTGTCGGCAGAAGGCGTGAAGCTGCTCGACGATTGGCACGTGTTGGGGATGCGCGGCAGTGGTTCGCACACCGTCGTGCTCGAGGACGCATTCGTGCCGGACGCTGCGGTGAGTGTCAAGCGGCCGTCTGGGAAGTGGCACCCGGTCTGGGACGTCGTACTTGGCGTTGCACCAGCTGTTTACATGGCACCGTATGTCGGAATTGTCGATCGCGCAGTCGAAGAAGTCATCGCAAAGTTGCGTCAGTCCGGCGCCGACGATGCGGCTCGGCTGGGCGAGCTCTGCAACGCACAAACCTTGGCTCACCTCTGTTGGGAGGACATGATTCGCCTCAAACGACAACTACGCATTCACGCCGAGCTTGGCGATTTCCAACGCGCAGCTAACGCGCAAGACGTTACTTGCCCGCGCTGTGCGTAATGCCGTCGAACTCGCGGTGAGCATTACTGGCGGTGCGGCGTTTTATCGCACCGCGCTGCTCGAGCGCCTTTGGCGCGACGTGCAAGGTAGTCAATTCCACGCTCTGCCCGAACACCGACAGGTGAGGTTTAGCGGTTTGTATACGCTCGGGCTCGACGTGAGCGGCGTTTGAGCTCGAGTCAGCGGTGCTGACTCAACTTCCAGCGTTCGAGCCCCGCGTCTTGCGGACCGTGCCGAGCGTGAGCAAGGCCGTGATGACCACACCAAACGAAGCGGGGCCAGCGAAGAAATACAACGTGCTGAGGACCGCCGTCGCCGCTTGGGCAGCGGTCAGCGCCCATGCAATGGGCGCCGCCCAACGGAACTCCGTGGTGGGGACCCGATCGAGCCACCAAATGATGAACGCCGTCATCACGAGGTAGACCGACGCCATTAGACCAAAGCCGAACCAGAAGCCATACCAAGTGGAGTCCGAGCCGTTGAAGTCGAAGTGAACCGTCTTCATCGCTTCGAACACTGCATCCGATGCCGGGCCCATGCTGCGTTGGGCCAGCATGCCTCCGAAGGTGTGACCAACGAAGAACAGCAACAGGAGATACGTCGCGAGCTTGTAAGGGGAGAAGTACTTCACGGCGTGGACCCTTCCGGGAAGTGGGCAGCCAGCCATCCAAGCACACGTTCCCAACCGTTGGCGTGGCTGTTGCACGACTCGACTCGGTCGCCAAAGCCGGAGTGGCGAACGGTGAGACGTGTGCCGCCTGGAATGGTCTGCAGTTCGTAGCTGATCGTGGTGCTACTGCCGCCATCCCAGTCCGGTTTCCAAGTCATCACCAGACGACGGGGAGCGTCGATCTCCAAGAACTCACCACCGACCGAGAACGGCATTCCGTCTGCGCTGACGCCCCTGGTTAGCCACGCGCCCCCGACACGCAGGTCGCCGGTCCACTGCGTGGTGCGATACAGCTCAGGTGAACCCCACCATTGAGTTACTTCTTCGGAGGTCAACGCTCGGAAAACCCGTTCCGGGCTCACGGCGATCTCGACGGTTGCGTGAATGGTACCAGCGGCGGTGTCTGCAAGGGCACGGGGTTTCGGGTCAATGCGCGTCATTGTTTTTCTTCCAGGAAACGTTTGAGTTGCGTCAAGCTCGTGAGCCAGAACGAGCGGTAACTTTCTAACCACCCCGCGACCTCGCGCAGCGGTTGAGGTTCGAGCTGGTAGTAGCGTTCGCGCCCGGCGCGTTGCTCGCTGACGAGGTGAGCGTCACGAAGGACCTTCAAGTGTTTGGAGATCGCCGGGCGAGACTGCTCGAAGGCAGATGCCAAAGCGTTTACCGGGGTTGGTCCTGCGCGCAACTGGTCGAGGATGGCGCGACGCGTCGGGTCGGCGATCGCGCGGAACACGTCGACCTCGTCGACGGGTTCGTTGTTGGGCCGTGGCGTCGCCACTTGGTTACGTTTCATACGTCCCTGTCACAAGTATCTGTAAGTCGTCGAGTGAATGAGTAACCATGTGGTTACGTATTGTCGAAACCGGTCGGTGTCAAGGTCAAACGCTCCGGACGACGCCTGCTACCCCGTTTCGGCTACCGTTTCCCGCTCTACCCACCGCACTGCAAAAACTACTACTGAACCGACCCTCGTCTCGGATTAACCTGATGCAGGTAACGAATTGGGCGGTGGATGCCGGTTGGAGGACACATGAGTGAAGAGCAACGTTGGGCGGTGGCGGCGGCGGAGCTGATTCTGTTTGCGGCGGGGGCAATCTGGCTCCTGGTTCATCCAGTCGCGCTGCGGGACACTGGACCCGGAGGGCGCACCTACAGCTGGGCTCGGGTGCAGCTCTGGTGGTGGACGGTGGTGATCTTGCCCTCTTGGATTTTGATTTGGGGGATGGACGGGCGCTTCTGGGAGTTCAACGCCACCTGTTTGATCTTACTCGGGCTCAGCAGCACCACGACCGTCGCTGGCCGCATCATCGACGACCGTGACCAGGCAGATCCGGGGATCGCCCGCGCCGTTGCAGCCCAAACCTCGGGCTCGACCACCCCACACTTGCTCATCGACATATTGTCCGATGAACAGGGGATCAGCATTCATCGATTCCAGGCCTTGGTCTTCAACGTGGCTTTCGCCGTCACTTTCGTCGTCGAAACCTTTTCTCCAGCACAGCGGGAAGCAGGGACCTTCCCCGACTTCGATGCCAGCACGTTGGCATTGCTGGGCCTCAGCTCGACGACGTATGTGGCCCTCAAAGCCAAAGAGAAGCAGCCGAAAGCGCCCGACGCCGCGAACGTCGCGGGTTCTGGTTAAAAACGGCCGCCCAACGGCGATGAGGCGGTCGTTTCTCCCCGGCTTTTGCCACCCGCTTTTCGAGCGCTCACCTGTTGCATTGGTCGCGGGTCACAGGTTTGGCAGACCCGCTCTTGGCGCTTCGGAGTTGCCGCCGCGGCCGTGTTGCGCTTCATTTGAGGAATGGCTCATCGCACCGTCTATTCGCTTCTTTTGCCGAAAGTCCTCGCCGCCATTGGGGCGGGCTCGTTATTGGGAACAACTGCGTGTGGCGGTAAGAGTTCGACCCCAAGTGGCAACTCGCCGAACGAGCTGGAGGAACATTCGAGTTCAGAAGGTGCCACTTCGACGGCGCATTCGCAGAGCGGCGCGTCGTCCGACCTCGGTGTGACGCAAACGACCGCCCCTACGGCAGTCGAGTCGAGTTCGACGTCCGATGAAGTCGCCTCGTCCGAGGTGGCGTGCGAGTTCGGAACGTCGACGCAATTTTGTTTGAACGTTGCGCAGATGGAGAATCAGGCGCGATTCGGCGTCGGGCAAATCCCGTTGGACCCGCCGCGCAGCGACGAACAGATCGCCGCGGCGTGGGACGAGAACGGGTGTATGAAGTTCGATTGGGTGGCCACCAGCTGTTGCAACCCCGCACAGGGTCCTGGCCAGCCGCAACCCGACGGCTCGTGTTGCTACGTAGCTTGCGAGGGGGCGTGCTGCGGGAGACCGTTTCTGGTTAACGGAACTGCGCTCGTGGCGGGGACCACGTCGGGAGACGCGTGGACGTCGAGCGAGGTGGCGAGAGACTCGTCCCTCGACGCGCTAGTTCGAGCTGCGCGCGGTCTGGGGGAGCACGCACGGCGGAAGTTGAGTGATGCTTGGATAGCGGACGCCCAGATGGAGCACGCCTCGATCGCCTCGTTCGCGCAGTTCTCTTTGGACCTGTTGCGGCTGGGGGCGCCGCCAGAGCTCCTTCGCGAGTGCCATCTCGCCGCGTTGGACGAAATCGAGCACGCACGTATCGCGTTCACCGTAGCCGAGCAGCTGTCTTGCGTAGCGGTCGGTCCCGACGTATTGCCCATTGGCGATCTTCAACTGCATACCATTGAGCAGGCCGTTGCCGCGGCGGTGATCGAGGGCTGCATTGGTGAGACGATTGCTGCGGCAATCCTCTCGGAGCAGGCTCATCAGTGTAGTGAAGCTGGCCTAGCACGCCTGCTGACGAAGATGGCGGAGGACGAGCTCCGGCACGCGCAATTGGCGTGGCGCTTCGTGGCGTGGAGCATCCAACGCTACGGAAGAGATGTGCGCGTCACGGTGGCGGCGACGTTCGATTCCGCGCTGGGCAAATTACCGGCTCCAACCGACCTCGGCTTACCAGACCAAGCGCTACGTGTTGGAGGGCGGATCACCTCTACAGATTGGGTGCGCGTCGTCGAAGGTGTGGTTACCAACGTGTTGCGACCGGCTGTCGCGACACTCCAACGTTTGCAAACCGAGGACGAAGGTGGGTCGAGTCGCGCCTCGGTCATGCCCGCAAATGTATCGGCACGACTGACTTGAGGGGCCCGAACCCCGTCCACCGCCCTCCGGTGCTTGCGAGCTATCGAGTTCGCGCACGCGGTGGGCGTGAGACGCCGGGTTTCTCCCAGAGCTGGGCCCAACCAACATCAGTCGGCAACCGCAGCTATCCAGAACCACGAGTATAGCGTAGCCAGTGTGCCGTAGATCGACGTCGCGGTCCAAAATAGGAGCTTGGTGTCGTTCGGCCAAAGCCCGCGCACGAACCGCATTTGGTGCCAAACCCGTGTCGTCCAGATCACGGATTGAAGCACGCACAGTCCGAATCCGACCTCAGAGTGCAGTAAGGCGTGCGCGTTGGCGGCGGCGAGCAGTCCGGTGCCGGCCACGTAGAACACGATGCCTCGCATCATTGCACGGAACAGTGCTCTGGACAGTGGCGGGAGACACTCGAGAGCAGACGCCAGCGGGATGCGGCGCTGAATCAGACGCATCATGGGGAATTGAGTGAGATGAAGGCCCGCCGCCAAGTACACGTGCAGGGTTTCCGGCTTCAGCATATGCCTCCACCGTCCTTGATTGCGCCGTCGGGAGTTTTCAACGCCCTCACGCGTTCGGAGATTGCTGGTGGCACCGCCGTGGGGTCGATGATGACGTCGATGACGGTGGGCGAGGGGTGCCGCAGAGAATCGGTCAAGGCGACGCGAAACTCGTCCTGGGTGCGAACCCTCACTCCCCGAGCTCCGACGGAACGTCCGAACGCTGCCAAATCTAGCGGTGTGACGTAAGACAACCCGGTGAGCTCGGGCAAAGTGGGAAACCACTGCGCGGTTCCTGCCCGTACCATCCCGGCGCCATTGTCGTTCAAAACGACGACGATTACCGGCAGCCGTTGCTCTACGGCCGTGTGTAGTTCGCCGCCCCCCATGGCCATCGAGCCGTCACCTGTCAGCGCGATTGTCGGTTTGCCCGTTGCCATCGCAATGCCGATTGCAGCAGGCAAGGCAAAGCCCATCGTGCCCCAGTCGAGGCTCACGTAGAACGTGGCGGGCAAGTCTCGACGGAGCCGCTCGATGGCCCAGCACATACTGTTTCCCGCGTCGGCGCATACGGGAACGTCTCGATGTTCACCGATGGCCTCGATGACCGCGGCTGGCTCGAGGGCGCGGTCGTCGCCGACGTCTCCGGACCGCGGCGAGCGCGTAGCCTCGGCTCGGACGCATACTTCGGGCTGTGCGGCGTCACCACCCTCGGGGTGCGCGACGAGCCTTGCCAAGGCGGGAAGTGTCTCACGCAGGTCTCCGTCGACTGGGACTTGACGGTCCCACGTGGCAACCAAACCAGAGGCCAGGTGGTCGAAGCGATACACGCAGTCACGCGCGAACAGCGGATGCCAGTCGAGCGACGACTGTTCCATCAAACGCGTGCCCAAAACCAAAACCAAATCGGCGTCGCACAGCGCGGTCTCGGCACGCACGCTTCCGCCGAACCCGAAGACGCCAACACTCTGCGGAAGCGACTCGGGATAACATCCCTTGGCGCCCGGGGTAGTCGCGACCTTCAGTCGGGGTACGGCTCGCGCCAGGTCGCGAACTGCATCCCAGGTACGACTCCACAAGACGCCCCTTCCGACGAGCAAGACCGGAGCTTTGGCAGTGTCCAAACGTTGCGCGATAGTCGACAGTTCAGGGGCACATCGCAGCAATGAGTTTCGAACGGGAGATTGTATATCCATGTGGTTCACCATTGATTGCAGGCGAGGGTCAGGTTGACCGGTCCAGCGTTGGGCTGTAGAGAGAGTGCAATCAGCTCGCGCGTGATGTGCACGGTTTGGTCGGGGTGCAGCAGCTGCTCACTGCGCTTGGTGAGCGACTGGTAGAGGTGAGCAGTGTCCAAATCTTGGACCGCTCCGCGGCCCAGCTTGTGCCCCGCAGGTCGGGCAGAGACGATGAACACGGCGGCTTGCTCGCGCAGAGCATACAAGCAGCCGTTGACGGCATTCGCGGCACCCGGACCAGAGGTCAGGGCGACCAAGGCTGGCACTCCCGTCACGTTGTAGTGGGCGCTGGCCATGATCATCGCGTTGGTTTCATGTCGGCAAACGACCGTGCGTAGGGCCTCTCTTTCGCATGCCTGCAGGAAGGGCATGAGCGGGCCGCCGGGGATGGTGAACACTGTTGTCACGCCGCGTGTTCTCGCCGTTCGAAGGATGACTGTCGAAGGCGATACCGGGCCGTGCTGCGCGACCGCAGGCGGCATTCTCGGTTCTGGTGGACTGGTGAGACTGCGAAGTATGGGGTTTCGACTCATGCCCTGCCCAATTGCACTCGACGTGCCAAGCGTGTGTTCGCGGTATGCGGTGCAAAACAACGGGTGCAACCGCGCCAGGGCCTCCAACGAACGCAGGGTGACCGGTCGCTCGCGGTGGATTGGGCGCTCAGTGGGCGACCGTTGGGCGCCCAACGGCAGATGAGAGGTCAGCTCTGGGTGATACCGAACTTCGCCAGGTGACGCTTGACCGAGCTGGCGGAGTAACCGGTCGCCTCAGCCACCTTGGCCGCTACGCGCCCATGGCGATTGTAGAGTTCGAGCCAATCGGCGCGTCCAAGCGCACTCATCGGGACGCTGGTTGCCGGCGTTCGGCTGATAGGTCTGTCCGCTCGACGCTCGGGCGCCAAAGACGACAGTTCGATACCGCGGTCACGCAGAGCGTCCGTTGGGCGGGTCGCGTCGTCGATCTCGAGCGGCGGGGTGCTACTCGAAGTTGCCGCGTGGAAGGACGCGGTTGTCCAAGCGGCCACGTTCGGTTCACGAACTTTCAGAGCAGCCGCAGCGTTTTGCAGTTCACGGATGTTGCCGGGCCAGTCGTGCACGAGCAGGCGCTCCACGAAGCCAGCCGTGAGTTGCGTTCGTTTGACTGCGCTGAAGAAGTCGAAGAGGGCCGCGATGTCTTCTCGTCTGTGTCGCAACGCAGGGAGACGCAGCGTGTGTGTGGTGAGCCGGTAGTAGAGGTCTGGTCGAAAACCGCCGTTGCAGGCGCTGGCCAACAGATCTACGTGGGTCGCACAAATCAATCTCACGTCCACGCGTTCCGACGAGGTAGAGCCAACTGGCGTTACCTCGCCGTCTTGCGCGGTGCGGAGGAGCAGTGCCTGCGCCTCGGGGGGCAGTTCACCTACTTCGTCGAGGAACAACGTCCCGCGCGCCGCGGCGCGAACGAAACCCGTCGCCGCTCGGTCCGCTCCGGTGAACGCCCCTCGGACATACCCGAACAAGCCCGAACTGGCCAATGATCCACGCAAGCCAGCGCAATTGACGGGTACGAACGCTCCCGATCTGCCGCTCGCGCGGTGAATGATTCGCGCGAGGTATTCCTTGCCCGTGCCGGTCTCTGCATGAATGAAGATTGGGTCGCCCGTCGTGGCAGCACGTTCAGCGTAGCCGACAACGTCTTGCACCTTTCCCGAGCCAAGGTAACGGCTCTCTCCGTCACCGATCTGGTCAGGGGGGCGATGCGATTGCTCCGAGTGCACGATGACGCCGACACAGTCGCCGAGACGAACGACCGAGCCGTCTCGCACGGTCGCCGACAGTACCCGTTGGCCGTCGACGTTTACCCCGTTCGACGAGCCGTCGTCCTTTAGTACCCAAACGCCAGGCTGCGTCGGCGACAGCGTCGCATGGCAACGCGAAACGCGCGTGTCATCCAGAACTACATCGCAGTCCGGTGATCGTCCCAGCGTGTTATCGCTCAGCATCAACCGGGTAATCCGAGGCTCTGGATACACCCAATGAATCGAGCTGGTGCGGCGGTCTGTCTCTCGCGCACTCTCGGGTTGAGGGTCAGTTGCTCCGGTCCGGGCTGTCGGCACGACGGGATTCATACCAGTTCGCAAGTGACGCTACCTGCGCTTTCTCCAACCCGCGTGGAGTTGCGTCGCCAACTCTTGGGGCGGATGTCCGAAATGCTTGCGCAGGTCGCGGCTCATGTGGGAGGCGTCGGAATAACCCGCCTGGCGACTGATCGCGGTCATTGACCCCAGTTGTTCACACGGGCCATGGCGTAGGAGCTGGAGCACGTACTGGCGACGCAGCATGGCGACGTATTCGTAAGGCGCAGCGCCGAAGTGACGCGAAAAGTCGTGGACCAGTGTGTGGTAGCCGAGCTGGAGATCTCGAGCCACCTCGTCGATGCGAATGGTCTGTTGGGGATTGGATGCGAATCGCTGTCGAAGTTGATTCTTGGCTTTTTCGAGTACCGGGGCCCGCAACGCTGTTCGTTGACCGATGTCGCGGCCCGCGACCGCGCTTGCCAGGGTGACGGAGGCGCGTTGAGTGAGCTCTTCCTTGCTCGAGCCGCTGGCACTGGCGATGGCCACCATTTGCTGCCACAGCTGCGGCGAAGTGATGCCCTCCGCGGGGAAGTGAGGAGCTCGCACTCCCGCAAGCTCTTCGGATAACCCCGTCAACCACTCCAAGTCGAGGAACAACACCGTGTAGTCACCCGGACCGTAGGTTCTGACCGTCGCGTGCACCTCTCCCGGCTCACAGACATACACTTTACCCGGCTGGATCGTGAAGCTTCTGCGGCGATACTGCCAATCGGCGGCGCCTTGGGTGAGCGCGCAGAAAGCGTACTGGGTGTGTACCAACTTCCAACTACGGTCACTGTGCGTTGCGTTCAGCCTCAAGCCGCCGTCGAACGCCGTCCATGCCATTTCCTCTCGCGAGTTCCCGGTTGTCACGCCGCCTGCCTCCTCCGGTTGTTCTGGGTGTTGTGTTTTCCTCCGGCAGTGAAGTGAATTCAACAGCGTTGGTAGTGGTGGCTGTCGATTTGACCGTCACTCGTGACCGGCCGTTCCGGCACGGTGCGTGGGCTCGGCTAATTCTGTAATCCCGGGGCCTGCTGTGTGTCGTGCTTGTGTCGCGTGAGCAACATCACGCGTGGACTCGTTCTCCTGAAACGATTCATAAGTCGAGCGCGCATCGAAAGCCCACGTTTACGTCGGATGAGTCGATGGCAAACGCGCGCCGTGACGTCGTCGTAGCGGCCTCGGCGGGCTCGTCCCAGGCACCGCCTCGCAGGATGCCGACCTCATTGATTTCGCTCCCTGGGGGCATGGCGCGGTTTGGGGTTACCACCTGCGCCGCCTCGGTTGCTAACACCCATTCCCAGACGTTTCCTGCGAGATCAACGTGCCCGAATGGTCCGTTCGCTGCAGAAGAGCGTTCGGTGGCCGGGCGTGTGGGGGCGTCGTCGGGAAGGCGACGGCACAAGCCATTGACCACGGCCTCTTCGCACGCGCGAGGAGGCCGCTGGCCCCACGGGAAGGGTCGCGGCTCGAACCCTCGGGCGGCAAACTCCCACTCGGCTTCCGTGGGCAACCGCTTGTCACGGAAGCTGCAATACGCTGACGCCTGCCCGCGCGTCACGCAGTTCACCGGGTGTTGCCCGCGGTTGGTGCGGCTCGCGTTGCACAGCTGTGAGTATTGGGAAGAAAGAGAACTCGCGCCATCATTTGGCATGACGAGCTTGGGCGGCGTACAAGCACCGGAAGTGAGACACGCGTCATAGCTAGCGACCGTCACTTCCGCCTCGTCCAATGCGAACGGGCGCGTGAAGCGGACGCGCCGCGGGGGCGCCTCGGGGTCGTCGCCGAGTCTCACAACGAGCTCACCAGCGGGGACGACCAGCATTCCTGGTGGGACGCTTTGCGTCGTCGTCGGCGGAGCGGTCGGTTGCAAAGCCGTTGTTACAGCGGGGGCATCGGACGGCTCGTTGCGCGATAGCAGTACGCCCGAAGTCACCAAAGCTACGCCGCCCGCCACTGCCGGCCATGCGCGGTTGAGTAACCCGTGCGGCCCGCTACGCCTTGCAGCTGATGATGGTGCACGCTTCAGCTCGAGGGGCGCCGACGTGAACCGTGGCGCGCGCTCGACTGGCAGGTCTGATGTTTCGTTGCTGGTGCGAGGCGGCTCGGCTTTCGTTGATTCGCCAGCGACGACAGTCGTGGCGAACGGCAACGCAACCGCTCGCCACGGGCTCGCATTCGTCGACCACGGGACGCTCAGCGCTTGCCAGCCGCGCAATGCCGCCCGGGCATTTTCGAAGCGATCCGCCGGTTCTCGCGTCACACAGCGAGCGAACCAAGCATCGAACTCGCGTGTAAACGCTACGCCAATCCCCAGCTCGCCAGCGCGTGTCGAGGCTGCGGGGATGGGAAGATTGAAGACCTGAACCTGAACGCGGTCCAAGTTGTCCGGATCGTGCCAAAAGCTATGGCCGGTACACAGCCAGAACAGCACGAGCCCAAGCGCCCACACGTCCGCTTGGGCCCCCAGCGGCGCGCCTGGAATGGCTTGTTCTGGCGCTCCCCATCCGTGGGTCAACACGCGGAGCGTCGAGTTGTCGGCTCGAGAATGCAGCCACTTCGCGATGCCGAAGTCGAGCACCTTCAGCTCGAAAGGTCGGCCCGGCGAATGCGCTACCGCCAAGAAGAGATTGTCTGGCTTCAAATCACGGTGAACGACGTTCGCGTCGTGAGCTGCGCAGATGGCATGCCACAAGTGATCGGTAACGATCCGGGCATCGTTTGCTCCGGGTGGCCCAAACCGAGACATCGCGTCGGTTAGCGTGAACCCATCCAAGTACTCCATCGCCAACCACGGCAGCCCTCTCACCGGATCGATACCCGCCGCGACGACGTCCACGACGTGGTCGCTCTGGATGCGTGAGCCGATGCGCGCCTCCCGCTCGAACCGCTCGACGAAGGATGTGTCCTTCGAGAAGCGGTCGTGCATGACCTTGATGGCTCTTACCTTGTGGGTCGAGTGCTGCAAACCCAAATAAACCGACCCCATCCCCCCGCTTCCCAGCGAACGGATGATCTCGAAGTCCTCGCCGACGGCATCTCCGGGACGGAGCTTTTGCATGTTCAAGCTTCGGGGTCGGTGGTCACGCGCTTATAATGCGCACGTGCCAGCTTGGCAGGTGGGGACCTTTTGGGTGCACCCGCCGCAGCTGCGCACCAAGTCGTCCTCGGGGAGCGCCGCACAGAAGCCGTGTACCGAGTCCAAACGGGCGCCATGAACACGCAATGCCTCCACACTCTCTCCGTTGACCAAAACCCAGCCACAGCTGAGAGCTCTGCGTTTGCCTGGGCACTCCAGCGGGACGGCGCGCGTACAATCGGAATCGCTCTCACACTCAAGGTGCTCGGCGAGCCAGACGCTCAACTCCGCCGTCAACTGTCGACGAGTTTCCGAACTTCGAGCGCACGCAGCAGATGCGAGCGCCGGATCTGCATGTCGTTTGTGAACCGTTCGCGCGGCCTCTCCCGCCACGCAGCTACCGTTCGGCCCCAACGCACGCTTTGCAAACTGAACGCGTCGATTCTTCGCTCGGCCCTCTTCGGTGGCGTTGCTATCGAGCGGTTCGCTGCCGCCGTAACCGCGAAACGTCAACCGGTGCGGTTCGACGCCCGCATCGACGAGCCATTGACGCACGGCCGCGGCGCGCTCGCGCGACAATTCCAGATTGTAGGTCTTGTCTCCTCGGTCGTCGGTGTGACCTTGCACTTCGATGCAGGCAACGTTCGCATTCTCGCGCATGGCTTGGGCGATAGCCAGCAAGGACGTCTCGCTTTGCTCTTCATGGTTGAGTTCGGCGCTATTGGTGCCGAAGAAGATGCGGCCGTTGAGTGTCAAGTGTCGATCGCCGACTTCGACCAATTGACGCAGGTTCGAACGATCCGACGGGGCCATGCCCACATAGTCGATGCCTTGGGCTGCATACAGGGGGCTAGAGGGCCTCATCGACAAACCAGTCGACTGAGCGCTACCTGGGGCTCTCACGCCGATCTGCAATGAGAGTTGCGAACCGGCGGCCAGGTATTCGATGACGATCTGGTGTTTGCCTTCGCCAAGAAATACAGAAGCTTCGCTCTTTGGCGCCATGGCCCCGGACGCGCCGCTCGACGCATCCTTGGAGACGGTTTGCTCCGTGACGACGCCGCCGTCGATGGTCACGCGCACGTCCGATGAGGTGTGCACGTCGAAGCGAAACACGCCCCCTTCCTGGGCATTGAACGTTCCCTGATAGCGTACGGCAAACGCCTGCCCAGGCCTCGCTCGTGGAATGGCCTGGTCTAGCGGTTGGTCGCGCATATCCCACTCGCAGCCCCACAACCGCGCTTTCGGTGAACGATTGGCGTAAGGGGCGTCCAAGTTGGACGCATCAGATTCGAGTGGATAGACTTGCCCTTCGAGACAACCCTCGACCGGACGATCGAAGCCCAGCGCATACGGGGCCGGACCTTCGGGCGCAGGCAACCTGTGGCTCGGTGCTGCTTCTGCTTCGAGTTTGGGGGCTGGATCGGGCGCCGGCCTAGCGATGCCTTCGTCTCCCTTCAAGGCAAGACCGCTTCGCGTCTCGTTCACGACGTGACTCGACGTCGCCTTGACGCCGAAGGCGACACCTCTTGCGGTCCACTCGTTGCATTGGGCTCCGCCGCCGCGCGTCACTTCCTGCAGCTGCACCGTGTGTCCTCCGCGCTGACCCACTTCGTTTCTCAGAAGTAGGATCGCCTCCTCACGTGAACCCACTTCCCCTGAGGTGCCACATCCCCGGCCCGACACCGCGTTGACATCTCCAAGACTGGAGGCTCCCACGGGGATCCGGTTCTCCATCACCTCGACGTGTTCACCTGCAGGGCTTAGTAAACGCGCCGAGCTACAAGCTCCAACCGCTAGACAAAGGGCAAGCGCAACGACGTAGCGGAGTGGAGAGTTTCGGTCGTTCACCATCCGAACCTACCCCGAACCAGCGCGGGCTCAACTGCCACACAGCGCTTGAACGCGCTGGGCGAACGGATCGTCGAAAGCGTAGCGAAGGTAGTTCAACGCGATTCTCGTTTGCAGCGGCCAACCCTCGTCTGCCGCGGCGCTCCAGGTGAAGGGCGCGGAGCAGGCCGCAGGTTGAGTGCGTACCGTCACGGCAACTTGTCCTTGAGCCCAATCCAGGGCGCGAGCGTCCGTCTCGCCGCTTTGAATGGCAACCCTGACGAACGGCGGGACCGAAGCACTCGCCGACCTCAGCAAGTCCTTTGCTGCATTCAAGGCCTGAAGATTCTTCTTCATCAGCTCGAGTGACTCCTCTGCCTTTCGCTGGTAGACGAGTTCCAAGAACCTGCGGCACAACCCGTGCACTTCGGCATTCCCACGATCCAGTTGGCGAAGCTGTTCGAATAGTACGTAAGAACGCGCGGTGTCATCCGGAGACATCGTGGTTTGACCCAGCAGCGCCGAGAACTCGGCGACGAGCTGCGCGGTGCGCTGTTCGTGTTTGGCGAGCTCGTCCAGCGAAATCTCCATGATGGGCTGCCGCTGAACGAGGAGGGTCACGGTTGGCGGCGTATTCTGCCCGTACAGGCTCTGCTTCATGTCGGCGGACAGACTCGTCTCTACTTCGCCGAACGCGTCAGCCGTGCCAAGTTGATAGGTGGCGGCTCCTGCCCGTAGGGCTACCTGCGCGCCCCTGGCGAACTTGTGTTCACACGGAACGGGTGCCTCGGTGCGGTCCGCGATCTGAACCGGACCTACGTACTGTCGCTCGACGACCTCGTCACCTCTCAGCGTTTCCTGTGTGCGCGACATCACCTTGACGAGGATGCGGTCACATTCGGAGCTTTGAAATACGGTTACCTTGATGCGGTCATGGACGGTCGCGACGTCCGCTGAATATTGCGTGTTCTTGGGAGCTCCGTACTCGTAGGCGTCACCTTTGGGCTCATCGACGTAACGTTGAGACAACGCCGAGCCGCCACAGCCCCCGCCAGCCCCCACCAGGACACCCGAAAGCATGATAAGACTGCGCCAGTCACCTCGGCAAGCCATCCGCATCTGTAACCCTTTCGCCGCCCGTCGTCGTATACTGTTCACTACTAGGTGTCAATTCTGTTTGAGGACGGTCAGCCCCACGGCTTCCCACGCTCCAGGCGCGAGATCGATTTCGTGTCGCACGGTTTTCCCGCTCACCGACAGCTCGACCGTGTGTTTCCCTGCCGGCACTTTGACACGCCCCAGTGCGATGCGAGCGGGCAGCGTCGACCAGCTCCGCGTATCCGGTGTGTCCGCTGCGGACATCCCGACCTGCAGCGTCACGCTCAGTAGGGTGGCCCAAGGACTATCGCTCGACTTCTCAACTACTTCTCCGGCCACCGCTCGCGTGATCATCCGAGTGATTGCGGAAGTGACGACGGCCCCACGAACCTTCTCCCATGCTTCGACCGTGAGATCGTCGACTGGAACGAGGTCGAGCTCGATGCGATCTTCACCTACTCGCGCTTTTGGCGTGGAGTAGGGACCTTTTGGCGCTGTCAAGCTCGGGTAATTGATCCAGGTCAACAGCCCCCGTTTGGATAACTCGTTTGCCTGCTTGCGTTTCTCTGGGTCCATCGAGTCATCGGCTTCCGCCAGAGCAACGCCGATCGCCACTCGTTTCGCTTCCTTTGCAGGTACCCGTCCAAAGTTGATCGCGATGAGCAGTTCCGCTTCTTCGGGGACGTTGGGCGTTTCGGTCTCCGATACGGAGGAGGGTGGGTCTTCCGGCACGGGGACCGAGTCTGCATCAGCGTTCGTCGCATCGTCCGTGACCGCACCCGAGGGCTGCTCCGGACTCGACGGCTGGTCCGGTTTCGAGGTCTGGTCCACTCCCGGCGTTCCGAAGACGGCGCGGTCCGCGGACAACCCGTGGACGGAAGCGCTCGGTACTTCCGGCGCCGCCTGGTCGGTTTTTGGCGAAGCGTCGGGTGTCGCACCGGCTGCCTGCGGCTCCGTGCTTGGCTCCAGGATCTTCGTCAGTCTGGGGGTTCGGTACGACGAACGAGTTGCGAGGCTACGTATCGCTGGCTCGAGAGACTCGAACGCGCCGAACTGCAGCGCTTCGTCGTAGTAGCGGAGTGCAGACTCCGGGTCGCCGCTCTTCTCGAAGATGAAGCCGGCGAGGTAGCTACCAGGGCCCAACAACTCCGTGCCCGAATCTTCGTTGTCTTTGAGGTACTTCTGCATCACCGCAAAACGGCGCGCCTCGACCCGGCCGCCGCTGAGATCGCCGCGTAGGACGTAGTTCAGCATGTTCATGGTGTTGACCATGAGCTTTTCGTAGGGGGGCGCCTTGTACGGGCCGGTGTCATCACTGAAGACGTATCGACTGATCTCGTCGGAGGTGCTCCGCGAGAAATCGAGCATCTCGACTTGTTTGTCCGCCACCTCGAGGTCGCGGGACGACAGATCGTAGCGCTCGAGTTGTTGTAGGACGACCGCCCTATCCAGCAGCAGAATCGTGTTGTCGCCGCTGGTATCTTCCGGCAGCTGCTTTTCGGAGGCGACGTTGAGCTCAGAATTGAGTGACTGCAGTGCTACCGACGCGTCGCCGTGGCTGAGCGCTTCCCGCGCGGTCTTGGTTCGCGCCGAGTGACCAGCACACCCCACGAAAAGCAGGGCCAAAACGTAGACGCCGGCTGAACCCCGACGACGGAAACCCGACGTTAGCGTGTTATCGAATGTTGCTCCCATGCTGTGTCTCCCTTGTTGTGAAGTCGCTACCCCGACAATGGACTCGAGCCTCCACGGTCGAACGCCTTACTGGACGATCGCTTTGGTCGTGTTCGCCTTGTTTTGCCAAAGGAGATCACCCGTCGCAGCCTCGAGTACCTTCATGAACAGGAAGTACTGTACGCGGCGTTCCCCGGATTGGCGTTCGTCCACCGTATATACCTTGCCGGTCACGAAGTAGCGGGCGCCTACCTGTTGGCCCCAACTCGCGATCTGGCTTTGATCGAACGCGTCCGTCTGTTGAGACCGCACCTGGGCCATCAACTGTGGTTGATCCTGAGCACTGATTACCCGCACGTGGCCCGCGTTGACGAGCTCGGTCTCTACGTCGCTGATGAGCGCGTCCAGGGCGCCTTCGATATGCTCACTCGTCTCGTTCTTGATGCTCAGCACCGCTACGGTAGGTCGTTCTTCTCCCTGCCAGCGCGCGACCGCCGCGGACGAGTTCAGTGCGTTCAAGTTGGTTCGCAACATCACCTCGAGGTCTCGGCGGTCGAGGCCGGTGCCCATCGCGGCATCATCCAGGCCTGCGACGTCCGAGCCGCGAACCGTTTGCGGTCCGGCACAGGCGGCGAGCACGAGTAATCCGGGGACCGCCAGGGTGTATATCGTTGAACGGCAGCAACAGAGAATCGACGTCATAAACAACGCGCGCAGCGACCTTTCGAACTTGTGGGGTGGCGCTTCGTAGTATCGGTGAACGCGCGGTGAGTCTCAAGGGCGAACGTTTGATGCGGTGTTCGAAAGTTGTTGGGGGATGGTATTGGGTGAACTTTGTCATCGGGGTAGAC
>CBINDO010000090.1:0-26445 GCA_966249405.1 uncultured bacterium
AGCGGACGCACCGGCAGCTGCGACCCAGATCCCCAGCGACTACTCGGCCGCGATGGGTCGAGTTTTTTCCCCTGGCGGGCGCCTGGTCGTAGCAGGGGTAGCGGAAGCCGTGGTCGGCGTCGCCGTTTGGAGGAGCTACGAGAACACGTTCTCGGGTCGATTCTTGTACGTCGACGACCTCGTGACAGACGAGCAACATCGGTCGGCGGGCGTGGGCGGCGCGCTATTGGCGCACTGCGAAACGATAGCTCGAGAACTCGGCTGTTCGACGGTGACGCTGGACTCGGGCGTGCAGCGCGCCCGCGCGCACAAGTTCTACTTTCGCGCCGGCTATTCCATCGCTGCATACAGCTTCTCGAAGCCGCTCTGAGACCACTCGCGCATTAATTGCTCGATCTGCAGTGGTCACTTGCAGCGGCGACTGTGCCCTTTTGGGAGGTGTCTCGAAGGGCCGGAAATGACAAGCAAAATCCTATTGCACGAGTAGATCCGTCCAGTTATCTTTCGCCCCTCAAACGTTGCGGGAGCGCGGGCGCCCGAGGTGACGACACATGTACCAAGACAGACTCCGTGAGATATTGAAGAAGTCGGGCAAGCTCAGCGTGGACCCTGCCCAGCTCAAAGACGACAGCAACCTTTACGAAGCCGGGTTGACGTCGTTGACGACCGTCAACCTGATGTTGGCGATCGAAGAGGCGTTCGACGTCGAGTTCGGGGACGACCTGCTTTCCCGCAAAACGTTCCAGAGCATTCAGTCGCTCTGTGATGCCCTCGAGGACCTGAAGAAGTCCTGACGACACGACGCCGTCGAGCGATCGGGACGACAGACCAACGACCGGCCGGCGTGCGGGAAATTTCAGGCGGATCAAACACTAGGAAGGATCGGATAAGATGGCCTCAGCGGCGCGCACGTTCGAGCAAATTGTAAAGACGGTCGATGAGCTGGCGAAGGGTGTAGTTGCCGAGTTCGCTGCAGCAGTGGACCGCGACGCGCGGTTTCCCAAGGAGGCTTTTGCGGCCTTCCGACGCGAGAAGCTGCTCAGCACTTTCATCCCCACGGAATACGGCGGGGACGGTTTGACCATCAGTCAGGTCGCGAAGTTGTGCGAGATCCTCGGACAACACTGCGCCTCGACGGCGATGGTGTATGCGATGCACCAGATTCAGGTGGCGTGTATCACGAACCATCGACATGGTTCGGAGTACTTCCGTCACTTCCTGCGAGACTTGTGCGACCAACAGTGGTTGCTAGCTTCGGCTACGACGGAGCTTGGAGTTGGTGGCGACCTCCGCTCGAGCATCTGCAACGTCGAGGTGGAGGGTGACCGCTTCACCCTGCAGAAGAAGGCGCCGGTCATTTCCTACGCTCTCGATTCCGACGTCATATTGATCACCTGCCGCAAGGACAAGAACGCCCAACCACACGAGCAGGTCCACGTCGTGGCGTTCACCAAAGACTGCAAGCTCGAGCCGCTCAGCACGTGGGACACGCTCGGCTTCCGAGGGACGTGCAGCTCTGGCTACACGGTCACCACCAGCGGCAAGGTGGAGCAAATCCTGCCGGAGCCATTCGCCGATGTTTTGGCGCAATCGATGCACCCAACCGCTCACGCGACGTGGGGCTCGTTGTGGTACGGCATCGCCGCAGACGCCGTTCGCAAGGCGCGGGCAGCCGTGCGCGCAGCCGCTCGCAAGAACCCCGAGGGCAGTCAGGTCGCGATGTTACGCTTGGCCGAGGTCGACGAGCAGTTGTTCAGCATGCGCAGCGGACTATACCAGGCAATTGCCGAGTACGAGACGTTGCTCGCCAAAGGCAACCGTGAGGCCTTCGAGAGCTACGGCTTTTCGACGCGCACCAACAACGTCAAGTTGCGGTGTTCGGAAATGGTCGTCGACATCGTGGGTAAGGCGCTCTTGATCGTCGGCATCATGGGTTACAAGAACGACAATCCGAACAGTCTCGGCAGGCACCTGCGCGATGCTTACGGCGCCGCGTTGATGGTCAACAACGACCGTATTCGTGGCCACAACGCAGCGATGCAGGTCGCGCTCAGGGAGGTATGAACGATGTGTGACAATCACGGGTCTCACGACCCATACAAGACTTTCCAGGCCGAGCTCATCGCTGCTGGCCTGTTCATTCCCAGCGGTGTGCGCGGGGTCTTCGGTTTGGGGGGGGACTTCGAGAAGGTGCTCGAGAATTTCGACGCACTCGCCACCGAAGCGGGAGCCAGCCTCAAACCCGAGGTCATGCGCTTCCCCCCGATCTTCAACCGCCAGCACTATTTACAGAACGACCACATCGAGACGATGCCGGACCTGCTCGGTTCGGTTCACAGCTTCGTCGGGGACGAACGCAAACACCGTCAAATGCTCGAGAAGGTCGAGGCCAAGGACGCTGGCTGGACCGACTTTCTCTCGGCTACCGAGGTCATGATGGTGCCGGCGGTGTGTTATCCGCTCTACCCGACGGCCAAAGGCACGTTGGGCCCCAACGGGCGGACGGTCGACTTGCGCGGCTTCGTGTTCCGGCACGAGCCCTCCGACGACCCTGCGCGCATGCAGGTCTTTCGGATGCACGAGTACGTCCGCATCGGCACTCCCGAGCAGGCGTTGGCCCATCGCGCCTACTGGATCGAACACGCCTCCAACCTGCTGCGCGAGGTCGGGCTGGACGTCAAGGTCGAGGTCGCCAACGATCCATTCTTCGGGCGAGGCGGCAAGGTGATGAAGGCGTCTCAGCGCGAACAAGAGCTCAAGTTCGAGCTGACGTACCCGATTTGCTCCGAGGAGAAGCCAACGGCGATCACTTCTTGCAACTACCATCAAGATCACTTTGGTGTGAAGTACGGCATCTTCCAGCCCAACGGCGAACCCGCACATTCGGCGTGTATGGGATTTGGCTTGGAACGTATCACCCTCGCGCTCTTCAAGACTCACGGGCTGGACCTCGGGCGATGGCCCGCGTCAGTGCGGCAGAAGCTGCGGCTGTCATGAAGTCCATCGTCACGCTCGACCCCAAGACGTACGCACGTCACTACATTCATGGTTCCGAGCGGACGTGGCTCGAGACCAACTGTTACGTCGACGTGCTGGTCGAGCTGATCCACTCCTTGGGGTTCGATCCCGTGGCGGCGTTGCCGTTTACTTTTGGCATTGATTTCGAAGGAGATCAATGGACCTTCTTCAAGTACTCCCACTCCGACTTGCTCGACATGTACGGGATGGAGGTCCACGAGCTCAATCCCTGGAACGTCCTCGTCGAGCATGTTCAGTACCACGTCGAGCGCGGAACACCGGTGCTCGTGGAGCTCGACTCGTTCTTCCTCCCGGACACGGCGGGCACGGCCTACGGCCTCGAGCACGTGAAGTCGACGGTGGCCGTCAACGAGATCTGCGTTGCCGAACGCCACATGGGCTACTTCCACAACCAAGGGTACTACTCGGTCGACGGGGATGACTTCCAGAACCTGTTCCAGCTCGGCGGCAAAGTTCACGACCGCATGCTGCCGCCATTCGTCGAACTCGTGAAGTTGCACGCCGATCCGAGAGAGATCTCAGCCGAGGTCTTGCTCGGCAAGTCTCTCGATAGCTTCTCGAAGCAGCTGCGTTGGTTGCCGAGAAAAAACCCCTTCGTCAGCTTCAAGGCGCAGTTCCAAAAAGATTTGGAATGGTTGATGACGCAGCCGATCGAGATGTTCCATCGTTACGCGTTCGCCACGCTGCGACAATACGGAGCGTGCTTCGAGTTGTGCGAGACGTATCTGCAGTGGTTGCACGACCGTGGTGAGACGAAAGCGGGCGAGGCCATCGAGTCGTTCAAGTTCATTGCAACGACGGCCAAGTCGTTCCAATTCCAACTTGCCCGCGCGATGGCACGCAAGAAGCCGCTAGCTCTAGAGCCTCTGGACGCGATGGGCGCTCGCTGGGAGCAGGGCACGGACCTGTTGAAGCGACTGTACGCCTAGCCTTCCTTCGACTATTGGGAGGCGCGTGTTCTTCGTGGATCTGGCTTCCGAGTGTCGTTGGTCGGTGGGGTCGATGGCGCCCGGCACTTTCCTCGAGCCACGCGACGTAGAGCTGGTTACCGATTGGGTGCCGGCAGTAGTTCCGGGCACCGTCGCATCCGCTCGTTTGGCTGGCGTCGACGTGCGCGGCGACACGAGCTCGGGTGGGTTCGAAGATCGCGATTGGGTCTTCAAGACGACGTTCGACGCGACACCTGCCGCCAGCGGAGCGTGTCGAGTGCTGCTCGACGCCGAAGGTCTGGCGACGATCAGCGAGGTTTGGATCAACGGCGTGAAGGTGTTGGAGAGCCGAAGCATGTTTCGGAGCCACACCATCGACGTGTCTCACCTCGTCGCGTCGACGAACGAGCTGCTGCTGGTGTTTCGCGCGTTGAACCCGGTGCTCGCAGAGAAGCGCCCGCGGCCACGTTGGAAGACGAAGTTGGTCGAGTCGCAGAACTTGCGCTTCGTGCGGACGACGTTATTGGGGCGCATGGTGAGCTGGACTCCCAAGGTCGAACCCGTCGGTCCGTGGCGTCCGGTGCGCGTGCGCGCGTTGTATCCAGGTCAGGTCGAGGCGTTTACTCACCGCACTTCGGTCGCCGCTAAGACGGGGCAGGCGGTGTTCTCGGGCACGGTGTGGGCCCCTATCGACGACGCGACCGTCGAGGTCGTCGTGGCAGACACGCGGTACCCAGCTCGTACCACGCGTCGCGGCGAGCACCTCGACTTCGAAGTGACGGCGTGCGTCGATTCCCCGCCGCTGTGGTGGCCGCACTCGCACGGTCCTCGTGGCGGGTTGGACTTCGTCCTCCACGTCGATGGACGGGCGCAGCGCACCGGCACGTTGCGCTTCCGCACGGTCGAGCTGAACCGAGATGACGGCAAGGTCGAGTTCGTCGTCAACGGAACACCAGTTTTCGTACGGGGTGCGTGCTGGACGGTGAGCGACATCAAGTCGCTCCAGAACGAGCCCACGAGGCTACGCACGCTCTTGGAAGCCGCGAAAGATCTCGGCCTGAACATGCTGCGGGTCGGCGGCACGATGACCTACGAGGACGACACGTTCTACGCAGCGTGCGACGAGCTCGGCATCCTGGTCTGGCAAGAGTTCATGTTCGCCAACATGGACTATCCGTTCGCCGAACCGTCGTTCCGCCAAGAGGTCACGCACGAGGTGGTAGAGGTGCTGAGACGCGCGGCGCGCTACGGCAGCGTGGTCGCCTTCTGCGGTGGCAGCGAAGTCGAACAACAAGCGGCCATGGTCGGCTTGCCGAGGGAGGATTGGAGCAACGAGTTCTTCGCAGAGGAGCTGCCGCGTTTGTGCGCTCAGCATCACGGGCAAGCGGTTTACTTCCCGTCGTCCCCGTCGGGCGGCGACCTACCATTTCATCCGTCGCAGGGCATCGCGCACTATTATGGGGTTGGCGCGTACCAGCGTGATATCTCCGACCTGGCCGTCGCGCGAGTGAAGTTTGCCTCCGAGTGTTTGGCCTTTGCCAATGTCCCTGCAAGTCGCAGCTTGCAGGCCTTTTTCGGGACGTCGTCCCCCGCTCCGCATCTTCCCGCGTGGAAAGCCGGCGTGCACCGTGACAACGGATCTGGTTGGGACTTCGAGGACGTTCGAGACCACTACACGAAGACCGTCTTCGGGGTAGACCCGATAGCGCTTCGCTACAGCAACTTGGAGCGCTACCTCGCCCTTTCGTCGGTCGTGTCCGGCGAGCTGATGGCTCAAGTGTTCACCGCGTGGCGCAATCCCGAAAATGCGTGTTCCGGAGGCCTGATTTGGTTCTTCAACGACCTGGTTCCGGGCGCCGGTTGGGGGCTCGTCGACGCGGCCGGTGTCGTCAAGCCGGCAGCCCATGTTCTCAAGCAAACTCTGGCGCCCCTCCAAACGCTGCTCGAGGACCGCGGGTTGGAAGGGCACTCGGTTTGTCTGCTGAACGAGACCACTCAGCCATGCACGGGCAAGCTGATCGTGGAGCTGTGGCATCAAGGAAGGACTTGTACAGCGCGCGCCGAGCGTGAAGTGCTTGTGCCTGCGCGGGGGCACTTCGCGTGCAACGTCGATGCACTGCTCGGCCACTTCCTCGACACGACTTGGTCGTACCGGTTTGGGCCATGTAAACATGAGGCGGTTACCGCTCGATGGCTCGACCCTGACGGTCATCTCGTGTCACAGGCGGTACGCTTCGTCGGCGGTGGCACGGGCGCTTGGGTCGAACAGTGTGAAGTGCAAACCACGTTCGGTGAACACGACGGTCAACCTTTCGTCGACGTGAAGACCGACGCGCTCTTGCACTACGCGCACCTCGACCTACGGGACTGCGCCCCCATCGACGACTACGTTCACCTGGTCCCGGGTCAGAGTTACCGCTTCCGATTCTCCAAACCGCAGGGAACGACTCGCTTGCGCGGCGACTTGACCGCTCTCAACTACGCGCAGTCTCATCGTATTGCGTCCGCCCAATGACCCAGACCATTCATCACTTCACTTCGAAGAGGGAACTCCCAGGGACGGACGCGTTTACTCGGTGCGCTGGCTGGCTGAGCGTCGATGACCGCCGTTTGTTCACGACGGTGTATTTGCCTCGCGGGCGGCAGCGCGACGTCGGGGTGGTGTTGTGTGCTCCGCCGTTTCACGAATACGTGCACAGTCATCGAACGTATCGTCACCTCGCGGAGAAGTTGGCCGGCGAGGGCTTCGTCGTCGTGCGCTTCGACTACAGCGGGCTTGGTTGTTCGAGCTCCGACCTGTTCGCTCCTCGGCTGATCGAGACTTGGATCGCCGACATCGTCGCGCAAGCGGCGTTGCTCGAGAGCGTGCCCGGGGTATCGCGCGTCGGGTATTTCGGGTTCAGATTCGGCGCGACGTTGGCGAGTCTGGCTGCAGAGAAGCGCGACGCGCCGCTCGTTGCAGTCTGGAACCCAATCCTCAACGGCAAAACCTACGCTCGCGAGCTTCAGGCGGTTGCGAAATTCAGCGAGGTACCCCCCGAACCCGGACAGTCGTTCTTGGAGTGTGCAGGCTTCGCCGTAACCCAGGAGACGCAGGAAGCCATTCGAGGTATCAAGTTATCGCCGCTCACCAGCGCCAAGGCCCTGCTACTCGTCCACGAAGGGGGACAAGCTTCGGTCGACGCGTTGGCGGCCGGAGACGTCACGTTCATTGCCAGCGAGGGAGCGTCGGGCGTGCTCGAGGAACCGCACAAGACGGTAGTGCCGCACGCGTTGCTGGAGCGAATCGTCGGCTGGTTCACCGCGCACTCTGCAGCCGGTCCAAACCTCGCGCGCGCTCCCGAGCAGCTTCACGGCAGCTGGACGTCGCCGAGCGGCACCAAGGAGACGCTGGTGGTGTCCGAGGCAGGTCTCGTGGGCATCTTGACCCAACCCCGGCGCGACTTCGCGTCTCACCCCGGCGTGATCGTAGCCAACGCGGGGTCCGTGCACTTGCCTGGACCCAATCAAGTCAACGTCGAGTTGACGCGGTTTCTCGGAGACAACGGCGTCGTCTCGCTGCGCGTGGACCTCTCGAACTTGGGAGAGAGCTGCGTCGGTAACCCAGAGCAGGAGAACGTGACCTACCCCGATCGGGGTGTCGAGGAAGTGCTCGGCGCCGTCGATGCGTTGTCCGAGTCTTTGCAAGGCCGGCCCATCGTGCTCACCGGCGTGTGTTCGGGCGCCTACCATTCCTTCCAGGCGGCGATACACGCGCGTTCGGGTAGCAGGCTCGTGGGCTCGATATTGATCAATCCTTTGACGTTCTATTGGGAGAAGGGCGCCAGCGTTTTGCCTCCGGACGAGTTCAAGACGGTGGGGCAAGAGCAGTACTACTCTCAATCGATCAAAGACCCGAAACGCTGGCTGAAACTTCTGTCGGGCAACGTCGACATCGCTCAGCTCGCGGGTTTCGTCCGCCGCACCGCCAGGCGCCAAGCCAAACGAGTCGGACAGAAGCTCCTCGAACGCGTTGGACTCGTGGAGCAGCCCAGGCTTGCAAAAGACGCCGCCCATGTGTTGGTGAGTCGACGTTACCTACGGTTCATCTTCTCCGACACCGATCCGGGGTACAAGCTGTTGCTCCACCAAGGCGGCAGCGCCACCGAGGCGATGATAAAGTCGGGTCGCTTGCCGATCACCATGATCACTCGGGCCGACCACACGTTTGCACCGTGGAAGTCGCGCCGTGAGATGTTCGAGGCAGCGCTGGAGCATCTGGTTCGAACGGTCGAGGCCCCCAAATGAAGCAGGCAGTCATGCCAGATGCAGCTCGTTACGTTGCGCTGGACGGGGTCCGTGGCTTGGCGATCTTGCTCGTGCTCGCTCACCAACTCGTCGTGGACGGTGGTCCAGACAACCGCTGGTGGCGCATGGTGTTGGTGCCGATGGAGGCGGGGTGGATCGGTGTGCAGTTGTTCTTCGTGCTCTCAGGCTTCCTGATCACGCGGATTCTGGTCACCACGCGCTCGAGTGAGAACTACTGGCAATCATTCTACATGCGCCGCTCGCTGCGCATTTTTCCCCTATATTACTTGCTGCTGATCGGCATGTTCTGGGGCGTCTCCATGCTCGAATCCGTGCCGCCGGGGTTCGTCGTCGAACCCCAGGACCGAGTTTGGTTTTGGACATACACGTCCAATTGGGCGCCTTTGTTCGAAGCGAGCGTTGGAGCGCTCGGACATTGTTGGTCGCTCGCCGTGGAAGAGCAGTTCTACTTGGTGTGGCCGCTCGTGGTGCGCTGGCTGCGGGGCCGCCAGCTCGCTAGGTTGTGTTACGTGCTGGTGTTCGGCGCCCTCGCTTTGCGCGTCGTATTGCTCGCGACTCGGACTTCTGCGGGGGTCATCTACAGCAACACGTTCACTCGCGTCGACGCGCTGGCATTCGGGGCACTCGCGGCGCTCGCCTTCGATGGTGAGTTGCGGTTGCCGTGGTTCGAAGCTGCACAACGTCACTTCACCTCACTTGCAGCGCTCACTTTGGGACTTGCCGTGGTCAGCGGTGGCTATTCGCGCGCCAATCCCATCACGCTCTCCATCGGGCACACGGTGCTGGCGGCGACGTCGGCCGTCGCGATAGTCGGGGTTGCCAGACGCGACCGAGCCGCGCAGAGTTCGCGTTTGCTTTCGGTGCTGCGTGGGCGCTTGCTCGGGTTACTGGGGAAACACAGTTACGCTATTTACCTGATCCACCTGCCGATCCACGTTTGGCTATGTTGGGCGTTACTTGGCGACTGGATCGCACAGGCGGAGCCAATGAAGGCGATCGCGATCCAAGTTTTCTATTGGTTGGCTGGGCCGCTGGGTTTACTTGCAGTTGCACGGCTGATTTATGTGCTGGTCGAAGGTCCAGTTTTGGATCTGAAGCGGCATTTTGCGGTGAAGCCTGGGTCGTCAGTGCAGTAGCCCGAGATGTTTGGGGGTTTTGTTCAACCGATTGTGACGGTGGAGCGGACTCGTGTCTCATGACGCCGGGACGGGGCCTTTCGTGACTTTGTTTCCTGACGTATAGAGTGCCATGGCTGAATTCACCTCTAAGATTGCCGTGCGAGGCTGTGGGGCAGCGGACGCTGGTCGTCGCCGAGTAACAGGAAGGTTGTTGCTCTCGGGCGTCTCTTCATTGGCGCTCCTTGTAGGTTGCTCTGGCGAGGCGAAACCCGACGATGCAGCTACCTCGGACGCTGGCGTCGCCGGTGAAACAACATCGAACGCGCCCACCAACGACACCTCGGCACAGGGCCCCACCAGCCCCGGCAACACGACCCGGCCCGGCACGCCGACCAGCCCCGGAGGGACGAACATGCCCGGTACAGGCGGCCCAGCTCCCGGCACCGGCGGCGAACCCGACGACACCGGTGATGGTGAGACGACCAATGTCACTCCCCCGAACGGCACGACGACGGACCCCGACGTCGACTCCGAAGACCCGAATTCGACGGGCAACGGCGAGGACACGGGACCTGTCGTGATCCCCAACGATGGCGAGTTGCGCGCATTCCCCGGCGCGACCGGGTTCGGAGCGATGGCGACTGGTGGGCGCGGCGGACAGGTGATCAAGGTGACGACGCTGGCTGATTCGGGACCGGGCAGCTTTCGCGATGCGATCACCACGCCAGGCCCACGTATCATCGTCTTTGCGGTGAGTGGGGTCATCGAATCGGACGAAGTCTTCGAGATCTACTCGGGGGACGTCACCATTGCGGGGCAGACAGCCCCAGGCGGCGGGATAACGATCAAGGGCCGCTTGTTCGCCGCCTATGACGAGAGCGTCGGGAACATCGTGATGCGCCACGTGAGGGTCCGACCCAGTTACGACGGCAGCGAGGGCAGTCAGTTCGATGCGATTCAGTTCACCGTCAATCATGACATCATCTTCGACCATGTCTCCGTCGGGTTCGGCGTTGATGAGACCATGGACTTCTACAGCGCTCAACGCGTGACTGTGCAGTGGAGCACGGTGGAAGACCCCGCAACGGAAGGGCACGAAGAGGGTGAACACAACTACGGGCTCATCAACGGTCCGTACGGGCGACATATCGCGGTTCACCACAATCTGTTCGCGCACGCCAAGAACCGTAACCCGGCGATCGCGAATGGTCCCGCAGACATCCTCAACAACGTGATGTACGACGTTGGAGTGGGCTTCGTGCATCACAACCCTGCTTCGGGCCAGTTCCGACTGCTCGGCAACTACTTCAAGGATGGTCCGAGCGCCGAGCTCAGACCCTTCTACTTCGACGACTACGCGCTCGATGGGCTCGAGTACTACATCGCCGACAACTGGGTCGAAGGCGCAATCGACTGCGAGGCAGGGGAGCTCGACAATCCGTGGCAGCAGTGCGGCAACTACCAGGATCACGACGAAAGTTACCGGGCGATCTCGGACTTCGACTTCTCTGGCGTCGAAGGTTATCGGCCCACGGAGGTGACGAGCGCCGAACATGCCTACGACGAAGTGATGGCAAAGGTGGGCGCGTTTCCGAGGGACGTGGTCACTCGTCGTGCGATCGCGGATCTGCGTGACGGAACCGGCGAGTGGGGCATGCCGATGCCCGACGATCTGATGGAGGGGCTCACCCCCACCGAGCCGCCCGCGGACGCGGACGACGACGGTATGGCCGACAGCTGGGAGACGTCTCACGGCCTCGACCCCGCCGACGGCGACGATCACTCGACGGTGATGGAGTCGGGTTACACGGCGATCGAAGAGTACATCAACGAGTTGGCAGAGCGACTGATCCAGTGAGCTCGCGCTCGGAACACCCGCGCAGGCCCCAGGGGTGGAACGCTCCGGGGCCCAAGCCGGCGGGCGCCGGCACCGACCCAGAGCTCCAACCCGAGGCTGACGAGGATCTCTCGTACTTGGCCGGTGATTGGCGGCTGTTTCAGCCCAAATCCGGTCACCGTTGGAGTCTCGACGATTTGGTGACGGCCTACGTCGCGGTCGAGGCGATGCGCTGCGAAGAAGGGTTTTTCGCCGTGGATCTGGGTTGCGGCTTGGGCAGCGTGCTGATGCTGGTCGCGTGGGCGTTCCCGAAGATCCAAATGACCGGGCTTGAAGCGCAAGCTTCGCGGGCACGTCGCGCTCGCCGTTCGTTGCGTTTCAACGGTGCGGCCGATCGCTGTGCGGTCGTGGACGGAGACTTGCGCGACGTAGCTGGGTTGTTGCAGGCGGTTACCGGCAAACCTCGACTGATCACGGGCACGCCGCCCTACTTCGAACCGACCGCGACGAATTTGTCTCGCGACGCAGAGGTTGCCGCGTGCCGCGCCGAGATCCGGGGAGGGCTCGAGGTGTATCTGGACGCTGGCGTCGCGCTGCTCGCGGACGACGGCGTGCTGGTGTTGTGTTACCCCGATACGTCGGCCGAGCGAGCGCGAGTCGCTGGCCAGGAGCGAGGGCTTCATCTACGAAGTCGGCTCCGCGTGGTGCCCGCGGCAGGCAAGCCGACGCTGATAGTCGTGGATTGTTTTGCACGCGCCGCGGCGACAGACCAGCCCGGCACCGAGGCCGAGCTCACGGTTCGCGGCGCGGACGGACAATGGACAGAAGCTTTCCGCGCTGTCCGACGGCGCTTCGGGATGCCCGAGCGTTCGCCGGCACGAGTCGAGCGCGCCGTCTAGACGTCTTCGTCGAGTTCGGTGAGATGCCAGCTCTCGGTGGTTTCGAGTTCCGGCGCCAAACGTTCGGGGAGCAAACCCGCACACAGGTAGACCGAGCGACCTTTGTCGCTGCGCTTCTCGAACCCGCTCTCGAGCAGCATATCCACGAACCAGGGTTGCCCCAGGTAGGTGCACGACACGCAGTGGACGGTCGGGTCTTGGCCGAGCGCGCTGATGAGCAACGCGAGCAGCGAAGGCAACGTGCCGGGCACACCGAAGATGTCGACGATCTGTGCGTCGCCTCGTTCGAGCCGCACTACCGCGTACGCGCAAGGCGCATCGTTGTGGCGCCTGGCCAGGATCGCTGCACGGACGTTGTCGTTGACGAACCTCCAGCGCAGGAAGTGCGATGTGCGCTCCGAGATGAGCTTGTAGTCGTCGCGACCTGCTTGCCAAACGCGGTCGATACGCTCGTCCGTCAACGTGGTCCAATGAAACGTGTAGGCTCGTTTGACGCGCGCCGTTCTGGTGAGGTGGCGAACCCGGTTGGCATAACTGAGCACTCGCGTGCCGACGGCGGTCACGGAGCGCGTCGTCAAAACCGAGAGCACCGGGGGCGGCAGATGGGTTAGCTGCGCCAAGCGCTCGGTGTAGAAGCCAGTGCGATCGAGGTATGCCTCGTATCGCAACACGCGCACGTAGCGGTGCAAACGCCCCAACGCCTTGTAGCGAGCTCGCGCAAAGACCCCTTCTGCTTTGGCGTTGGGCCAACCGTAGGCAAAGTCGAACTGTTTCTGAACGAACTCCCGACCAGTCTTCACGAGCGAGAGCGCTGGCGCCAGAGTACGGTGTTCAGCGTCCACGGCTAGATCGGCCATCACCGCCGCGCGTCGGTCTTCACCAAGCACGCGAAACTTCCGAACGCCGAACCCTGCGGACCCAACGACTTGACCCTTCGACTTCAGGAGGAACGCCGTCTCGGGGAGGCTCGGCGCCTGCTCATAGGTCCAGCGAAACTTGTCGGCTAGATCCCCTTTGACGTTCAGGTTCTTCCACACCCGGATCAAGCTCTCCCGCGCTGCGAGGGGAGCAGCAGTCTCAACTTCGTATTGCGGTTCGGGCATCGTCAAAGGTAGCTCACCTCTCGAGAGGGATGTGGTAGGCTGGCCGCAACATGACAAAGGGTCAAGCGCATCCTGGAGGCAAACTTGCGCGAGGGTTGAGTCGTAGGAGTCTCGTGGTTGGCGCCAGTGGGGGTATAGGTGCGTTCGCGGCTTTGTATGCCCTTTCCAAGGCGTTCAAGGTACGGCTCGGCAACTGGACTCAGTACCGCGAGTTTGCGGCACCTCCGCCCGCTGCGCTGCCGATTGTACGGCCGCAGAACAGCCGAGTTTATGTCTCGCAAGGCGCGCATCCGGCTGACGGGGTGGACGCCGTATTGCAAAAACTCGGCGGCATCCAGTCCAAGGTAGGCGCTGACGACGTGGTCATCATCAAGGTCAGCGCCCAGTGGTGGAATCAAGGCATGACCAACGTCGCGGCGGTGAAACGCGTGATCGAGCATGTTTTGGAGCGACCTGGCGGCTTCGCGGGCGAGGTGATCGTCTTCGAGAACACCCACTTTCGCATGAATGACGGCTCGGGGCTCTCGCGTGCGTGGGTTTGCCCCTCGGTGAGAAACGTCGACGTACCAGGTTGGAACAAGATGGGGGACCTCATCCCCTACTTCCAGCAACGCAACGCCGCGGTCAGCTTCGTCGGGCTCGTCGATGGCGGCCCGAGCGCGCTAGCCAACGACGACTGGCACGACGCGGCGCACGAGTTCGGAGTTTACGGCGGCGACGGTCGTGGCCCAATCGAAGCCGGTTCCACGCGAGATGGCTACCACTGGGACTTCGGTAACGTCTTCGAACTCGGCCGCAGCCCATTCGATACGGCGCGCTGCTTGACGTCGTGGCCCAGGTTCACCTCGCCGCGCAGCGGGTTGGTCGTCGACTTGCGCGACGGCGTCTTGGAGCGCACGAGCACGGGGCTCGTACCGTCGACGCGCAAACTGACGTGGATCAACATGACGACCGCCAACGAACACGGCGCCACGGGATTGACCGCCGCGACCAAATCGACGATGGGCGTCGTCGACATGAGCGCGGGTGAACTCGGGACCCACCCGTTGTGCACGGGTTATCGCTCCGTCCACTACTTCGGCAAGGGGGCGCCAAGCGCGTCTTGGCGCATGGCTGGTCCGCTCGCGCATTTCGCCAATACGGTGCGTGCACCCGATCTGATCATCACGGTGGCACACTGGGTTGCGTTTACTCCTGCCGCACCCATTCGTGGAGACATCCGCATGGAGGAGGCGTCGGCGGCGCTGATGCAGACGACGGTTGCCGGCGAGGATCCGGTAGCCATCGACGCGTGGCTGTGCCGCAACGTGATGCGTCGAGTCCAAAGCGTCCACTTTGCAGCCGCTCTCGACGTCGACTCGGACGACGCCATGGTCGCCAAGTTCCTTCGTTATTATGCGCAAGTGCGGGGCAGCGGCGCCTTGGCCGCCGAAGCCATCGACGTCGTGTGAGCGACGGCCCGGCGTGGGCGCAGACCCGAGTCGAGGCGGTGGGCGGGAGACGTCAGGAGACGACCGCGGTTCGAACTCGGGGCCAACGTGTCTCACCTGGCTGGGCCCGCCCCCATCACCATGGAATTGCGGAGCGCCGTGAGACAACGACGTCGGCCAACGTCACGCGCGATACGTCGTTCGGACACGCGGATTACGTCGCTCGCACGCACTTTACGTCACGCGCGTACTGCGAGGTTCCGGCGCGCGCGATTACGTCACGCGCATCGCGCGATTCAAGCACGCAGCGTGGTTCAAGCACGCAGCGTGGTTCAAGCACTGCGTGCGAGACGAGTGCGTCGCAGCAAACAGGCGATCCGCGCCGAGAGCTCGGCTTCGCGGAATGGCTTCGTCACGTAGTCGTCGGCGCCCGCCTCGAAGGCACGCGCTTGACGTTCCGTGGACGAATGCGTGCTCAGGAACATCACCGGCAACTCACCCAGTCGACGGTCGTTGCGGATGCGCTCGCAAAACTGGAGACCGGACATGCCCGGCAGAGACCACTCGAGCATCACCAGGTCGACCCGCGCGCCGCGCAGGGATTCGAACGCGGCCTCGGCGCTGCTGGCGAGCAGAACTTCGTAACCTGCGGTCTTGAGCAGGGCGCTGACGACAGCCTGGGTGTCGCGGTCGCTGTCCACCAACATCACGGTGGTGCCGATCACCGACACCGTCTCAGCGGTGGGCGGCGGGGGAATGCTGGGAGGCGCCGACTGGACCGGTTGCTCGAGAGCGAAGTCGTAGAGCGTGTCCCAGTCCCGATCTTCGAAGGCAATCCGCAGCCCGTTGCCGCGGTCCACGACCTGGCCGGCGATGGCGGTGGATTCGTCGCTCTCATTGGGGGCACCCATTTCCGAACAGGGGATCTGCGGACCCCCCACGGTGAAGTTGACAAGTACCCACTCTCCTTCCGAGAATGTCCCACAGCACTTGGCGAGCGGGATGTCTTGCTCTTCCTGGCCAGCCTCAACCAAAGTGACGAGCTCGGCGAAGTTGACGAACCTGAAGTTGATGGCTCTCACGCGGCAGGAACGGTAGCGCGTTCGAATTGGGCGTGCCACCAAACCGCGTCCGATTTGCACCAAATGAGTGCGAAAAAACGCATTTCGCGCCGCTTGCAGCCGGTGAACAGGGGGCGCGTTTTCATAGCCAAAACCGTGCCAAATGCCTTGGCACGAGACGTGTATCACCAATTCGTGCCCTCAATTCCGGGGACGTCATTTGCCAATGATTCTCAACGTCGAGCCTGCCGGCTCCAATTTCGGCGCGACTCCGGTTCCGGCGCACCGTCTGTTCCAGCCACCTTTGGCTCGAGGAAGGGTTGGCGTGTCGCGGCCGGTCGCCGAACACGAACTCCTCTAGTGGGTGGTCTGGCACCTGGCCGAAGGTGCTTTTGTTCGGCCCAGACGGCAGGTCCGTGTGCCCACCGTCGGAAGCGGCCGCGCAGCGCCAACCCCCAAAACGACGCCGCCCGGCTCGAGCGCGCGAGCACGACTGCCGAAGCTGACGCCCGAACATCCTGATGGCGTCGCTGCGGCGCGCTCTCGGATATTCGCGTTCGGCCAACACGCCGAGCCGCGTGAGGCTTCGTCGAGTCGTGGTTCTGACGTTCGACGGGACCACGCGCCGCTCTAGCTCGCGTCAATTTGCCGCGCTGCAGCTCGGCAGACCGAGTTCGATGAGTCGGCAGTGGTGTAGAGCCCGCGCACCCCGCCGTGCCGAGCGTGACACCAACCATGACCAAGAGACCAACACGGCGGGGGCGCGAACATGAACGACGTTCGGTCCCGCTTCGGCTCGGTTGCGTCACGCGCGAACTTTTTTGTGGATGGGCCCAGCGCCGTTGCGGCTGAGTCCGGCTCCCGCCCACTGCGTTGGCGTGGGACGGAGCCCCGCGTTAATCGGTGGCGCGAGTCGGGTTGTGGCGTTTGGAGACGAAGGTTACAGGTAGTCAAAGCTCCGCGCTCCAGCTTTGGGTCCAATGGGCCTGACTCGTCGCCATTTTTCGGCAATTAACTGGCGGCAACCACTGCTCCGTCGCACACTAATCAATACGGCTTTCGAAATCACTTCGCCCTGGCGCTTTGCTTTCGGGCGAAGTGCACGCTTCGGGTGAAGTTTGCGTTGGGGTTCGAGCGAAGCGTATCGGTAGCCGTGCTGAGCTAAATGGTTGGCAGCAATGTTCGCATCGACACGTCGTTCGTGTAATGGCGTGGAATAACGTTCGGGTCGGCCGCGTTCGAGGCTTCGAGACGTGCGCGGGCCGCACTCGGGAAGGAGTTTATGATCCGTTTTGGTAAGGGTAATCTCCGCATTCCGCGCTTCGAGAAACCCGTCTACATCGTCGCCGGTGGGATGACCGATTTTCGCAAGCGTTATCCAGAAAAGACGAGCGAAGAGTTGGTGGTCGACGCGTTGCGCATGGCCGTGCTCGAGAACGACCTCAAGGTCGACATGCTCGAGTTCAAAGACATGGTGAACTACTGCGTCTACTCGCAGTTCGCCGACCACTTCGGCGACCAGCTGCTGGCGGCGGCGCGCATCCACGATGCGCTCGGCTTCGATCCGCTCGGCAACATCGAGGTCAAGACCGGTGGCGCCACTGGTGGGCACGCGATCATGGCGGCGGCGCACGCCGTGGCCTCCGGGTACGCCTCGGTGGTGCCGGTCGTCGGGTGGGAGCGTATGGATGAAGTTACCACGCGGCAGGGTAACGCCTACATCGCCTCGGCCGCCTGCAAGAACTTCGAGTCGGAGCTGGGCTGGATGTACACGGCGTATTACGCGCTCATGGCGCGCCGGTACATGCACGAGAACCACATCCCGCGCGAGACGTTGGCGCGCATCGCGGTCAAGAACCACGGCTACGCCTGTTCGTCGCCGTATTCACAGAACCCTGCCAAGCTCACCATCGAAGACGTGCTCACGAACGGCATTGTGTCCGACCCGCTGACGTTCTTGGAGTCGTGCGTGATGAGCGTCGGTTCGGCGGTGCTCATCTTGGCGGACGAAGAGAACGCGTACAAGATGACGGACAATCCGATCAAACTGACGGCGATCTGCTCGGGCACGCACACGTTGCGTACGGCCGATCGCCGCAACATGGACGTGTTGTTGCTCCCGCACGAAGACCCGAGCTTGTACGCGAACTATCAGCACGAGTGGCCGGGGTTCACGTCGTTCCTCGCCGCGCGCATGGCGGCTTACCTGGCCTACAACATGGCCGGGATCAAGAACCCACTCGAAGATCTCGACTTACTCGAGACCCACGACGCGTTCACGATCTCGGACATCCAAACCTACGAGGACATCGGCCTGCGCCCCTACGGCCGCGGACGCGAGTTCATCGAGAGTGGTGAAGCGTACCTGGGCGGCAAGTTACCGACCAATCTCTCGGGCGGACTGCTCGGCAGCATGCACGCTGTGGGCGCCACCGGCATCTTCCAGATCATCGAGATCTTCTGGCAGTTGCAACAGAAGTGGGCGAAGTTCCACAAGGACCCGGCGATGTGGACTCGCTTCGGCAAACAGATGCCGAAGGACATCGAAGACCTCCAAGTGCCCGGTGCAAAACGCGGTGCGGCCATCAGCCATGCCGGCACGGGCAGTCACGTAACCATGGCGATCTTGGAAAGGACTTGAGGCACCCATGACGATCGAAGTAGTCGCAAAAGGGCTCGACGTTGCCGAAGAGAACCCGTTGGTGGTCAAGAACCACAAGGACATCACGCACTTTCACTCCTACGGCGGGTTGACGCCGTTCTTCCGGGGGCTCGAAGCCGGTAAGTTGATGGCTACCCGCTGTCCGCGGTGCAAGGGCGCACAGCTCTGGCTGCCGCCGCGCATGCACTGTCCGGATTGCCTCGAGGCTACGGGCTGGGAAGAGGCGCCCCTCGAAGGTCGCGTGTACACTCACTCCACGGTGCAGTATCCGGGTATGGGCTTCAAGTTGACGACGCCCTGTCCGTTGATTTCCGTCGAGCTGCCCGGCGTGTGCACCAAGCTCATGTCGTATCTCAAAGAGGGCACTCCTCACATCGGAATGCCGATTCGAGCCGTGTTCCGTCGCGATCAGCCGACGCACACGATTTTGGATCTCGCATGGGTACCGATCTAGAAGGAGCGTATGCGCACTGCGCATCGCGCTTGGCCAAACTCGCGCCCGTCACCGCGAGTGGCCAAGCCGTGGATCTCGATCCCATCACCGCGTCGTTGCAGCAACGTTTGGCGCAGGCGCGCTCCCCCGACGAGGCCTGGCGCATCGGCAGCGCGGTTTTGCTCGAGGCGCGCGCGCCGTTCGAGCTCCACGCTGAGCTGTACGCCTGTTTGGCGCGCAACGTAGAAAACGGTTTGCTCCCGGCGTGGGCGCCGGACCCTGCCCAACCCAGCAACTTGTCCCGGCTCATGAACGGGCTCGGGTTCGGGAGTTACTCGGAACTGCACGCGTGGTCCGTCGCCGAGCCCGAAGCCTATTGGCGCGCCTGCATCGATGCATTGGATCTACGGTTCGAAGTTCCACCGCAGCGGATGCGTGGCGCGCCCAACGACGTGGAAGCTCCACGCTGGCTGGAGGGCGCGCGCCTCAACGTCGCGCGAGCCTGCTTGGAAGGCGCGCCCGAGAGCCCAGCGCTCATCGTTCGACGCCAAGGTGCGCCAGCGAGTTACAGCAAGCGCGAGCTCACCGCTGCAGTCAAAGGCGCCGCAGCGGGGTTGACACGACTCGGGATCGGGCCCGGTGCCTCGGTAGCAATCGCGGTGCCCTTGGGCTTCGACGCCGTGGTCGCATACTTGGCGCTGCTCTACGTCGGCGCCTCCGCCGTGTGTATCGCCGAGAGCTACTCGGAGCAGGAAATCGATGTTCGGCTGCAAATCACGAAGCCCACGTGGGTGATCACCGCCGACGTCGTGCGGCGTTCGGGGAAAGCCCTACCGCTGTACGACAAGTTCACACGAGTGAACGCGCCGCGGGCCATCGTCGTCGCGGAAGGTGAAGTGCAGCTTCGCCCCGGCGACGTCACGTGGGGCTCCATAACGGCAGAGTCCCCCGATGCGGTTCAGCTTGCGGCGCACCCAACGCCCATCGAGGTCACCAACACGGTGTTGTTTTCGTCCGGCACCACGGGCAGCCCCAAAGCCATCCCATGGACGCCAGCGTGCGCGCTCAAGGCCGCCGCAGACGCGCGTTGGCACCTCGACGTACGCAGCGGGGACCGTTTGGCGTGGCCGACGAGCCTCGGCTGGATGATGGGCGCTTGGTCGATCTTCGCGACGTTGCTCAACGACGCGACGCTCGTGGTGTTCGACGATGCGCCGACACGACGTGAGTTCGGACAGTTCGTGGCGGCGCAACAGGTGACGCACCTCGGTGTCGTGCCCAGCTTGGTGCGCGCTTGGCGTGAGGAGCGGACCTTGGAGGGGCTAGACTTGACGAAGATTCGAGTCTTCAGCTCGACGGGTGAATGTTCGAACCCGGGCGACATGTTGTACCTCATGTGGCTAGCCCACTATCGGCCGATCGTCGAGTACTGCGGCGGGACGGAGATCGCTGGAGGCTACATCACGAGCACGGTACTTCACCCATCCGTGCCGAGTTGTTTCACGACTGCCGCCCTCGGGCAAAACTTCGTTGTCCTGGGTGAGTCGGGTGAACCGGTCACCGAAGGCGAAGCGTTCCTCACGACGCCTTCGGTGGGTCTCTCGACGACGTTGCTCAACCGCGATCACCACGACGAATACTTCGCGGGCGCGCCGCGGCTCGGGCTGCGGCGGCATGGTGACTTGATTGCGCAAGTGAGCGCGCAGTACTTCCGCGTGTTGGGCCGCGCCGACGACACGATGAACCTCGGGGGCGTGAAGGTGAGCTCCGCGGAGATCGAGCGAGCTTGCCAGGACGCCCCTAACGTCCACGAGCTCGCCGCGATCGCGCTCTCGCCGCCCGGCGGCGGCCCGTCGGCGCTCGTGATGTGCGTGGTCGCCAAGAGCGAGCACGCCATCGAATCAGCCGAGCTCCTGACGGCGCTTCAAAGCCGCGTGCGCGAGCGCGTCAACCCGCTGTTCAAGGTCGAGCGCGTCGTGCTGCTCGATGCCTTGCCGCGTACCGCCTCCAACAAAGTCATGCGTCGGCTGCTACGAAGCCGTTATGCCGACTTGCTCGCGCAGAACGCCGGCGCGGCAGAAAGGACCGTCAGATGAACTCGTTCCCTCGTCGTATCTCCGACCCTCCGAAGCCGTTTTCGGAGAGCCCCGAGCGCCAACTCTTGCGCGAAACCGTTCGCCGCATCGCCTCGAAATACGGACACGACTACTACCAGCAGCAAACCAAGGCCAACGGGCGCCAGGCCGAGCTCTGGGCCGAGCTCTCGGAGAACGGCTTTTTGGGGGTCAACATCCCCGAAGAACACGGCGGCTCGGGCCTCGGCATCTCAGAGCTTTCGGCGGTGAGCGAGGAGGTGGCGGCAGCTGGCTGCCCTCTGCTCCTCATGCTTGTCTCACCAGCGATCTGCGCGACCATCATCACGCGTCACGGCACCAACGAACAACGCGACGAGTTTCTGCCGCGGCTCGCCAGCGGCGCGAAGATGGCGTTCGCGATCACCGAACCCAACGCCGGATCGAACTCGCACAACATCGAGACCACCGCGGTGCCCGACGGCGACACTTACCGCCTCAACGGGACCAAGTACTACATCTCCGGCGTCGACGAATGCGACCAGCTGCTCGTCGTCACCAAGACGGGCGTCGACGCGGCGACGGGCCGCGCCGAGCTGAGCCTGTTCATCGTCGACACCCACAGCCCCGGACTCTCCGCCCACCAGATCGACATGGAGATCCGCGCGCCCGAAAAACAGTTCACGCTCCACTTCGACGACGTGAAGGTGCCGGTCTCACGGCTCGTGGGACAAGAGGGCAAGGGGCTCAAGCAGGTGTTCGTCGGGCTGCAACCCGAGCGCATCCTTGGCGCGAGCATTTCCATCGGCATCGGCCGTTACGCGCTCGAGAAGGCGTGTCGATACGCTCGTGAACGCGCCGTTTGGGGTAAACCCATCGGCACGCACCAAGGGGTCGCGCACCCACTCGCCGTCGCCAAAATCGAACTCGAGCTGGCCAAACTCATGAACGAGAAAGCGGCGTGGTTATACGATCAGAAGTTGGACGCGGCCGAGGCCGCCAACATCGCCAAATACGCCGCGGCCGAGGCGGGGTTGCAGGCCCTCGACTGCGCGATGCAAACTCACGGCGGCAACGGGCTCGCTTCCGAATACGGCTTGGCGGATCTGTGGGGGATGGCGCGTCTGCTTCGCACCGCTCCGGTGAGCCGAGAGATGATCCTGAATTACGTGGCGCAACACTCCCTCGGGTTGCCGCGCTCGTATTGACCACCCTTTGGTTCGGCGCGACCGAGCCTCGAGTGCGACGGGACTGCCGCGCGTTCGCGGCGTGTTCGGCGCCGTTCGTGCATTTTTTGGTTGGGCCCAGCCCCGCCCGGCGTGGTACGGCTCCCTCCCACTAGGGCCCGTCGTGACCACGAACCCACCTCCCAACCCCGAGCCCACCGCGGCCGCCCACGTCGAAGCGGAGCACGCGGGCGTGCAGGGCGGAGCTCAGGTTAACGAAACCCCGACGGTGCGCGAATCGGAGCCCGACCAAGTCGAGTCGACCGCAGATCCGAGCGGCGCCCCCTTCGATGGGGCCACGGGCGAAGCAGACCCGACGAATGTCAAGCCCTCAGCGTCGAGCGACGAACCGTGGCTGCGCGGCTCGTCCCCGCGGCGTCTGCGCCTCGTGGACAAGCGCTTACAAATCGCGCTGGGCCTGCAGGTCATCATTGCCGCCGTGGTTTTTGGATTCTGGCTGCTCGGCAAACTCAGCTGGAACCACGACCCGTTGGTGAGTCAAAAGTGGAGACCGCTCGAGTTGCCAGCGTTGACCAATCGAGCGCAGAACGCCGCCCTCGAGTTCCACCACGATCTAGTGACGGGCGAGTTTGGACAGGCGCGGCTCCTGGTCGTAGAAGAGGCGGAGAAGCTCGTGGACGACGCCGTCGCCGCGTGCCAACCCGACGCGCCGTGTGCTTCGAAGGAGCGGGTGTTCACGCGCGCCACGCTGATCCGTTCCGTGGGGCAGGAGGCGCGCGCGTTGGTCGAATCGTTCGCTGCCGACGGTCGACCGGTGGGACAAGGAACGTACGTCTTGTCTCACACGTCGGGTCGCTGGTTGGTGAGCGAACGCGTCTCGCAGTGAGATCTCGATGCCCACGTAGTGAGCTCGAGGCGCGGCGCTTCTAAGGCGCGGCGCTTCTAAGGCGCGTCGCTGCGACGAGATCCGTGCGTTCGGAGGTCACGACGTATGCGTTGCGCAGCAATCAAGAGCGCGGTGATGTTCAGCACCCCATTGCCGAGGACGACGAGCTCCGTGCTCGACCGGTACTCCACGCGCGCGAGCGCCTGGGAGATCGCCCAGGGCGCGTCGGGCACCAGCCCCTCGACGCACATCACCACGCCGATCACGGAGAGCGTGAGGATCACCACGGTGACGACACGTCGGGGCCACGTCGACAAACCGACGGGCAACCCGAGCGCCAGACAGCAGCTACTCAAGCCAAACGCCCAGCTCACGGTGAGCCACTCGAGCAACACGAAGCCGGTCACCAGCGCTGCTAGCGCCAGCGCAGCGGCGACCAAGAGCAGCGCCCGCAGCGCTGCCTGAAGCCGAGCGCGAGGCGCGCCGGTGTCCTGCGCCGTCACGATGGCGGCACCACTGACGACGAGTGCGGCGACGAAGCCTTCCATACGGCTACCAACGATGAGCGCCTCGCCGACGGCGGGGACGCTCATTGTTAGTAGCCCCCGTGCGAGCGTGCGACAAGCGTGCGTTCATTCGGTGCGTCTAGCGGCGCACCGAATAGACGCACGCCGTTACGATGACGGAAACATTGCGCGCGCGTGTGCATCGCGGACGGAGCGGTTGGCGTTCACGAGCGAGACGAACCGAGTCGAATCTACGATGAACGACTCGAATCCTCAATGAACGAGTCGATTCGTTCACGGGCTGGCATACGCGCCCCTGGCAACCCAACTCCGAACGCCCATCGATGCCCGCGAGCCAACTCTTCCGTGAGGTCGACGATGGTCATCTCCCGGGCCGCGATGGTCGTCGGTGACGAAGTCGGAACTACCACGCCACAAACGAGAGGAGCGGAGAAGGGCAAAGCCCTTCTCCGCTTCTCTCGTTGCCGTTACCCCGCCGTTGAGTCGTGTGACGCCGGCGGGGAGGGGGCGTTATTCCGCGGCAGCTGCAGCCGCGACGTGTTTCTGTCCGCCCGGTTGCCGTTCGAGCTGGATGCTGGCGAGGAACGCCTCCAGACTCAAGGAACCCAGCTCGCCCCGTTCGCGCGAGCGCACCGCGACCGTCTGCGATTCGGCCTCGCGTTCACCGACGACGAGCACGTACGGGACTTTTTGCAGGCTCGCCGCACGGATCTTGTAGCCGACGCGGTCGGAGCCGAGATCGACCTCCGAACGCAAGTTGGCGTCGAGCAGGGCGGCGTTCACCTGTTTGGCGTATTCGTCGAACTTCTCGCTCACCGGAATCACGGTGATCTGCACCGGGGAGAGCCACAACGGGAACGCGCCCGCGTAGTTCTCGATCACGATGCCCATGAAGCGCTCCAAACTGCCGTAGCAGGCGCGGTGCAACATCACGGGGGTGTGTCGTTCACCGTCTGCGCCCACGTAGGTGAGGCCGAAACGAGCGGGCATCGAGAAGTCGAGCTGGATCGTGCCGCATTGCCACGAACGCTTGAGGACGTCGCGGATGTGGAAGTCGATCTTCGGCCCGTAGAACGCGCCATCACCGGGGTTGATCACGTAGCTGATGCCGGCCTCGTCCAGCGCGGACTTGAGTGAGCTCTCGGCCTTCTCCCACATCTCGTCGCTACCGATGCTCTTGGCGGGGCGGGTGGAAAGCTCGATGCGGACGTCGCCGAGATCGAACGCCGTGTACACTTCCTTGAAGAAGGACATCAGCATCTTGATCTCGCCGCCGATCTGGTCCGGCGTACAGAAGTGGTGAGCATCGTCTTGAGTGAACGCCTGCACACGGAACAGACCGTGACGCACGCCGCTCATCTCACGTCGGTGCACGAGCCCCATCTCCGCGAGGCGCAACGGGAACTCGTTGTGGCTATGGAGACGGCTGCGGTACACGAGCAGGTGCCCGGGGCAGTTCATCGGTTTGACGGCCATGGGCCGTTCTTCCGCGACGTTGTCCTTCACCGTCTCCGGGTGTTCGTCGTCCCGGAGCTTGAGTTTGGTGAAGAACATGTTCTCCATGTAGTTGTCGTAGTGACCGGAGGTGTGCCACATCTCCTCGCTCATGATGAGCGGGGTGCGCACCTCCTGGTAACCGCGGCGACGGATCAGGCCGCGCATGTATTCGATGAGCTGATTGAACAGCGTCGCGCCTTTGGGGAGGTAGAACGGGAAGCCGGGCGCCTCCTCGTTGAACGCGAACAGGCCGAGTTGCTCGCCGAGCACGCGGTGGTCGCGCTTCTTCGCTTCTTCGAGGGCGGTGAAGTAATCGGTCAGCTCGGTCTTCGAGAAGAAGGCCGTGCCGTACACGCGCACCAGCTGCTCACGGCTCGCGTCGGCGCGCCAATAGGCGCCCGAGACCTTGGTCAGCTTGACGTTCTTGAGCCAACCGGTGTCCTGGACGTGGGGGCCGCGGCACAGATCGACGAAGTCTCCGTGCTTGAAGAAGCTGAGCTCGTCCCCGCGCTTCTGGATGTCTTCGACGAGCTCCGCCTTGAACTTGTTGTTGCCCCCGTCGATGCCCTTGTAGCGCTGGAAGACCTCGTCCGTGGTCTCGCGCACGACGCAGCGCTCGAACGGTTTACCGTCCTTGGCGATGCGCTGCATCTCCTCTTCGATCTTGCCGAAGTCGTCCGGAGTGATCTTCGCCCCGTCGGGCATGAAGATGTCGTAGTAGAAGCCGTCTTCGATCGCGGGACCGATCGTGAGTTGCGCCTTGGGGTAAACGCGCAGAATGGCGTCCGCCATGAGGTGCGCGGCCGAGTGCCGGAGCACGTCGAGCGCCTCTGGATCCTTCTTCGTGACGATCGCCACTTCGTCGCCGTCCTTCAGCGGTTTGCGAAGATCGACGACATCGCCGCCGACCTTGGCCGCTACGGCGTTTTTCGCTAGCCCTGGTCCAATCGCGTTGGCCAAATCGAGAGCCGATGCACCATCCGCGAGCTGACGCGAGCTTCCGTCGGGAAGCCTAACCTGAATCATGATTTTCTCCTTAGGTTCGCGGGACGGATACCCCCGTCCTCGCCTCCAAGGCGCGGAAACACCCCGCGACTCAGAGTTCCTGAACGCTATCACGCCTGCGCTGAAACGCCACGGAACTTTTCGGTGTTAGTGCGCCCGAGCCGCTTAAAACCGCCACCACGCTTCGCGGGACGGAGGGCGTCGGGGGGTGTACCGGCGGCCTGCCGCTCCGGCGAGGAAACGCGGGCTCGGTCGAACCGACGTGCGGCCCATTGCCAGCGAGGGGTCGGGGCGTCCACGTGTCGACTTCGGGCGACACGGCGACCGCACTGATTGCCACGACACCTCGACGTCAGGGCACGGCGTGACACGAACCGCGCATTGGCGGAAGTCGCAGCTACGCGCGAGGGGCGTGTTTTAGGTGAGCGGCGCGAGAAAAAAAGGCACGGCGG
>CBINDO010000091.1:0-26409 GCA_966249405.1 uncultured bacterium
CGAATTCCTTCGCCTCCAATGGCAGAGCCCCCCTTCGGGGGGTTCTGCTTGCGGAAGCGCGCTACCTCGTCTCTACCCGCCTCCACTCTCGTTCGCGCGACTCTCAACGCCGGGATTCGCGCCAACAAGCGAGGCCCGCCAGGGAACGAGCGCTTGCCACGAATTCCTTCGCCTCCAATGGCAGAGCCCCCCTTCGGGGGGTTCTGCTTGCGGAGGCGAAGGGATTCGAACCCCTGGTACCTTTCGATACGGCGGTTTTCAAAACCGCTGCCTTCGACCACTCGGCCACGCCTCCATTTCCGGGGTTACCAAAACAAACGCTGCGAAGGAAAGCGGAATCTCCCGGAGCGCGACGTCAGACCCGCTGCCCAGTTGCTTCCTCTCTGGCAGTCGTTCATTATAAGACGCATGATAAATAACCGCTGGACGCTCGGGTTGGTCCTGCTGCTGGCAGGTGGTTGTGAAAAGCAGTCGGCACTGCCCCCAGGCTTTCAAGGTGTCGTGGAGTTCGAGGAACGACGCCTCGGCTTCGAGTTCCCGGGCCGTCTCTCGGAGCTTCGGGTCGACGTGGGCGCGTCTGTGACGCCGGGACAAGAGCTCGCCAAACTCGACGACTCGCTCGAGCGTTCTCAAAAGCCAATCCGCGCGAGCGAAGCCGAAGCGGCGAACGAACGCGTCGAACTCGTGAAGGCGCGCTCGCGTCCCGAAGAGATCCGCGCCATGGAAGCACGAGTTCGAGCGGCCATGGCGCTCGAACAGCAACTTCAGCACAACCTCACGCGAGAACGGGCGTTGCTACAAACTGGCGCGACGCCGCGTGCGGTGACCGAAGACCTCCAGAGCCAACTCGATCGCGCGGTCGCCCAACGCCAAGAACTCGAGCATTCGCTCAAACTGCTTCTTCGCGGCGCGCGCAAGGAAGAGGTGGCGCAGGCGAGTGCGCAGGCCCGCGCTACGCAAGCTAGCATCGGCGCCCTCGACGAACGACTATCCCACTATACGCTGAGCTCGCCACTGGCAGGAGAAGTCTTACAGGTTTACGCACGCACGGGTGAGACACTGGGTGCGGGCGCGACAGTGGTCGCCGTTGCAGATACTAGTCACCCTTACGCGGACATCTTCGTGCCCCAAGCCGAGGTCGCCAAACTCTCGATTGGAACGGGCGTCGAGGTACGCGTCGATGCGCTGACGTCAACGATACCCGGGGTCGTGGAGCGGATCGGCCGACAAACCGAGTTCACGCCGCGCTTCCTTTTCAGTGAGCAAGAGCGGCCGAACCTGGTTGTGCGTGTACGAGTGCGCATCGATGATCGGAACAAGGCGCTGCGCGCAGGCGTGCCCGCGTTCGTGACGTTGGCCGACGCAACCGTCGCGCTCGAGCGTTGAGGATGGTCGAGCCATGGATGATTTGGTCATTTCGGCGTCGCGCCTGGAACGGAGGTTCGGAAAACTCGTCGCGGTCCGCGACATCAGTCTGGAGGTCGGACGCGGTGAGATCTTCGGGGTCCTCGGCCCCAACGGTGCTGGCAAGTCGACTACGATCCGGATGTTGTGCGGGATCTTGACGCCCTCGAGCGGCACAGGGCGCGTCGTGGGCTACGACATATTGCGCGAGTCGGAACGCATCAAGCAGAACATCGGCTACATGACTCAGCGCTTCAGCCTCTACGAAGATCTAACGGTCGAGGAGAACCTGCAGTTTTATGCGGGGATCTACGGCATGAGCGGCAAACGCAAAGCTTCACGTATCGATGAGGTGCTGCGCCGCAGCGGACTCGTCGAGCGCAAACAACAGCTCGCCGGGACACTCTCCGGCGGGTGGAAGCAGCGCGTAGCCCTCGCGAGTTCGACGATTCACCAGCCGCCATTACTTTTTCTCGATGAGCCGACGGCGGGGGTGGATCCGGTGAGTCGCCGCGACTTTTGGGAGCACATCCACCAACTGGCGGCCGAAGGCACGACGGTTCTGGTGACGACGCACTACATGGATGAGGCCGAACGCTGCCATCGACTGGCCTTCATCTTCAGGGGCACGTTGCTCGACGTGGGCACCCCTGACGACATCGTCAGGCGTCGTCAACTGAACGTGGCCGAGCTCCGCGTCGCCGACGCGTCGACCGCCGAACGATTGCTCCAGCAAGACGCGCGGGTCGAAGAGGTGTCTCACTATGGTCACGTGTTGCGCCTGTGCACGAAAGGGGCCGAAGACGCATTACACGTAGCGAGCGAGGTACTGGGAACCAAGATCGCCATCGAGTCGTCGCAACACGTGCGCGCCAACGTAGAGGATGCGTTCGTCTCGATGGTGCGCGCCGACGAGCGGACGCGATGGGCGGAAGGGGTGAGCTGATGCTGGTCAGAGCTTTGGCGTTGGCGCTCAAGGAGCTTCGACAGTTGCGGCGCGATCGGCTGACGTTGGCCATGATGATCGCGCTACCGCTGATGCAACTCCTGCTGTTCGGTTACGCCATCAACACGGACGTTCGACAGATTCGCACCGTGATCTTCGATCAGGACGGCAGTGCGCAGTCGCGAGACTTCTACAGGAGCATGGAAGCTACGGGGTCGTTCGAGCTCATCGGCTTCGTGGAGAACTACGGGGACATCGAGCGCAGCTTTCGCGCGGGTGAAGCGCGCGTCGCGCTCGTGATTCCGAACGGCTTTGCTCGGAGCTTGGGCCGTGGCGAGCCAACTACCGCGCAATTGGTGGTGGACGGGTCCGACCCGCTGGTCATCGCCAGTGCGACGAATACGGCCGCTGGAGTTGCCGCCGCGCGATCCCTCCAACTACGCGTCGACACCGCTCCGGTCAACGCCATGCGGACGGCGAGCATCAACGTAGAACCCACGCTTTGGTACAACCCCGACCTTAGAACGGCAGTTTACGTGGTACCCGGCCTGATCGGCGTCATCTTGACGATGACGATGGTCATGCTGACGAGCATGGCGATCGCTCGCGAGCGTGAACGTGGCACATTGGAGCAGCTCATCGTCTCGCCAGTTCAGCGCATCGAGCTGGTACTCGGGAAGATCTTGCCTTACGTGCTGATCGGCTACGTGCAAATGTCGATCGTGCTGCTTGCCGGACGCGTGATCTTCGACGTTCCCTTGCGCGGCGATTTCCTCATGTTGTATGGGCTGGCGTTCGTGTTCATCGCGGCGAACCTGGCCATCGGTCTCGTGTTCTCCACGGTGGCCCGGTCACAACAACAAGCGATGCAGATGTCGTTCTTCTTCCTTCTGCCCAACATCCTCCTCAGCGGATTCATGTTTCCGTTCGAAGCCATGCCGCAGCCTGCTCAATGGCTGGCACAAGCGCTGCCCTTGACTCACTTCATGCGAATCGTGCGTGGCATAGCGCTCAAAGGGAGCTCGTTTCACGACGTCCAGCACGAGTTGGTTTGGATGACGTGCATCCTGGGCGTGTTGCTGGTCATCGCGTCGGCACGCGTGAGCAAGAAGTTGGCCTAATGGCTCGCCCGCGTACCGACATCGAGCCCCGCATCATCAGCGCCGCGGCGGCGCGTTTCGCCGAGTCCGGCGTCGAGGCTGCGTCGTTGCGCAGCATCGCCAAGGACGCCGGCACGAGCATCGGCATGGTGTACTACTACTTCCCGACGAAAGACGAGCTGTTCTTCGCGGTCGTCGAGAAGGTGTACGCGGCGCTACTCGAAGACCTGACGCAAGCGATCAAGTGCGAAGGTTCGTTCGAAGACCGGATCCGAGCGCTCTACACGCGCATCGGCGGGCTGCAGCCTCACGAGAGACCGATCCTGCGTTTGGTCGCCTTCGAGGCGATTACCGCATCGCCTCGCTTCGGCAGGTTGATCGAACGCTTCAAGCGAGGACACATCGCGCTCATGTTCCAACTCGTCGCCGACGGCGTCCAGTCGGGCGCTTTTCGGCAAGACGTCGACCCCTTTGCCGTAGTTGCGAGCGTGGTGGCTATGGGGACGATGCCACAGGTCTTTTTACAGGTAGGCGGACCCCACCTGCCGTTGATCCCCAAAGCGCCCCACGAGGCAATCATCGCACAGCTCGTGGATATCCTATTCAGAGGCATTGGCCGACGCGATCCCACCACCCCCGCGACGTAACCACACCGGCACCGAGGGACTAGCACAAACACCTACAGTCACCGCTGGTTAACCCACGACAGCTTAGGCACACGCATACTGTTTCACCTAGCGAAACAGAACGGTGTGACGCCGGCGCCTGAACTGGGCACTTTCAAATGGGGACATGCAGGTTTTTGTTCCCTTAAAGTTTCGAGTCGGCCCTCAAGTTCTGTGCAAAGGTTCTTCTACCAACAAGAACCTCTGTCCCCCCTTGGACGAGGCCAAAACGGAGAACTCATGAGATTCAGTGCATACGCGTTGATGAGCACGGCAGCCGCGGCTTTGGCCTGTTCTGGAGCAGGTGAAAACCTGGACGCCCAGGACGACTACAGCTCGGTCGAAAACGCTGTGGTCAACGCGACATCGACCGGCGGACTCGATCAAGCTGTGATGGTTTACGTCAAGTTCAACAACAACGGCTCCATCGGTACGAGGACCTGCTCGGGCTCCTACTTCACCTCACGGGTCGTGCTCACGGCCGCGCACTGCGTAGAGAACGCCTTCACCAATCAAGTGCACGTGTATTACGGCAACGACTTCGCCGCCGACTACGCGGCGGTGGCCGATGCCAATGGCTTCGTGGTTGCACCGCCGCCTGGTGAAGACTCGGTGTTTGCTCGCGCGGACTCTTTCGAGACACACCCAGACTGGGATCCGACTCTCGTCCACCCCGATATGGCGGTCGTCTACTTGGATCGCGAGCTGCCCTTCAACCCCGTCCCACTCGCACGGTTCAAGATCGATCGTCACTTCGTCAACAAGGAAGCCACGATTTCGGGCTGGGGCGCCGATACGGTCACTGGTCCCGTGAGTGCTACCGGTTCACAGGTACAACGCACCGGCAAAACGCGAATCCTCGGCAGCCCCACGGAAGCAGACTTCCACGAAGATGACCCCAACCCCGGTATGTTGGACCCGGAGGTTCGCGAGCACGTGATCAAGACCGACGGCTCAGCTCCTTATTCGAACGGCTGTTTTGGTGACTCGGGTGGTCCCTTGTTGGTGAAGCGAGGCGGCAAGACCTACGTGGCCGGTGTAAACTATTGGACCGGCCTCTACTGCGCCGACTACAACCTCCACACTCGCGTCGAACCTTTCCTGCCATTTTTGGACCGCGCCGCGAAGAAGGCGGGGCGCGAACAGGTGAAGCCGATCCTCGACTGCGTCGCGCCGAACGCCGACGGCACGTACACGGCGTATTTCGGCTACGACAACCAGAACGGCGTCAACATGAGCATCCCCTACGGGAGACGCAACAAGGCTGCGATGGACACCCAGAATCGTCGCCCCACGGAGTTCGCGCCGGGTGAACACTCGTTCCAGTTCGGCGTGAAGTTCAGCGGTAAACAGAAGGTGTCCTACACTTTGGGCGCCCCTCACGGCGGGGTTTCCACGGTCACCGCGAGTAAACACTCCAGAGCGTGTGGCGAAGCCGAAATCAATCAGATCGAGTGTGGCGCCGTTTGCGACGCGCAGTTCGCTTCGGGGTGCGAGGTCACGCAGTCCTTCGACAGCTGCATGCAGACGTGCCTGTCCAACGTGCAGTTCTTCCAAGACTACTTCCCCGACTGCAAGGACGAGTATTCGGCGTACAACGCGTGTTTCGCCTCGACGCCTCCCGGGCCCGAGAATTGGATTTGCGACCCCTACTCGATCGCCTACTCGATGATGTGCGGTGAGCAGGAGATGGCGCTCGGCGCGTGTCTCGGATACTGAGCTACGTCGCTTGAGTGAACGAGTGAGGGAGAGGCAACGCCAGTTGCCGCTCCCTCACTGCGTTTTGTCGACGTGCGTGCTCCGCTTCCGGTTCGCCACGGGCGCTGGGCCCAATCCCCAAACCAAGCCCGCGGGCCCGTATTACCGGATCAAATCGCGTGCACTTCGAGGTGCAAGGCTGCACCCTCGACGTCGGTTGCCGGGACGTCGAGCAGGTCGACGAGCTCGATCGCCTGACACAACGTCTCGTTGCAGACGTAGGCCTGGTGCGCCTCGAGCGCCGCGAGCAAGGCAGGTTGTTTAGCCGCGACGAGGCGGATCCGCGTCGTGACCTCGAAGTCCGCGTTCTTGCGAAGCTTCTGGATCGCGCTCACGAGTTCACGCGCGAAGCCCTCGAGCTTGAGCGCCTCGGTTACCTTGGTGTCGAGCAAGACGGTAACGTTGCCGTCGGTCGCGAGCTCGGCGCCGGCTTTGCCACGACTCGTGAGCTTGACGAGATCCGGGGTGATGGCGAGTGTCTCGTTGTCGATGGTGATCGCGATAGCCTCGCCTGCCGCGAGCTGCCGAAGCGCATCGGAGCCGAGCGCCTTGATCGCTTCGGCGACGGCCTTGTTTTGCTTGCCGAAACGCGGGCCCGCGGCGCGAAAGTCTAGCTGGGCGCTGCGCTCCACGAGCTCGTTGTCCGAGCTGCTGATCACGACCTCTTTGACGTTGATCTCTTCGCACAACAAGGGGCGCATCGGTTGCAGCGCCTGGCCCAACTTGGCGTCGGTCACGATCGTGAGGCGCGACAGCGGCTGACGGACCTTGATGTTCTTGTCTTTCCGCAAAGACAAGGCCAGCGACGCCGCCTTGCGGGTCGCGCGCATCTGCTGGTTCAACTCGTCGTTGACGAGCGAGAGGTCCGCCACCGGGTAGTCCGTGAGATGCACGGAGGCCTGCTGCGGGAACCGCGTCGTCAAGTCGGCGTACAGCTGCTCGGCGTGAAACGGTGAGACGGGAGCGATCAACTTGCACACCGTCATCAGACACTCGTAGGCGGTCTGATAGGCGGCGAGCTTGTCTTTGCCCATCTCCGACTTCCAGAAGCGGCGGCGATTGAGCCGTACGTACCAATTGCTGAGATCGTCGATGACGAAGTTCTGCACCTCGCGGAACGCACGGGTGGCCTCGAACTCATCCATGTTCTGGCGAACCGTGTGCACCAGGAGCTCGAGCTCGGAACGGATCCAGCGGTCGAGCTCCGGTCGCTCGGCGACAGGGACGAGCGGCTCGTTGCCGACGAACTCGTCGGCGTTGGCGTAGGTCGCGAAGAACGAATACGTGCTCCACAAGGTGCCGTAGAACTTGCGGACCACCTCTTCGACGCCGGCCACGTCGAAGCGTAAATTGAGCCAGGGCGGGCTGTTGGTGACCATGTACCAGCGCACGGGGTCGGCACCGAACTTGTTCAGCGTCGCAACGGGGTCGACGGTATTGCCGAGGCGCTTGCTCATCTTACGCCCCTCGGCGTCGAGCACCAAGCCGTGGGACAAGACGTGTTTGTACGCCACCGAACCGAACAACATCGTGGAGATGGTGTGCAGGGTGAAGAACCAACCACGGGTCTGGTCTACGCCTTCCAAGATGAAGTCCGCCGGGTACTCCTTCTTGCCATCGACGGCTTCACGGTTCTCGAAGGGGTAGTGCACCTGAGCGAACGGCATCGCGCCCGAGTCGAACCAGACGTCGATGACCTCGGACTCTCGCGTCATCGGTTTGCCGGACTCGGACACCAACGTGACGCCATCGATGAACGGTCGATGGACGTCGATGTTGGCGTAGTTCGCAGGCGACATGTCGCCTGGGGTGAACGTAGCGAACGGATCGCTGTTCATGACACCGGCGGCGATGGATTTGGCGATCTCGGCCCTGAGCTCCTCGAAAGAACCGATGCACTTGAACTCGGAGCCGTCCTCCGTAGCCCAGATCGGGAGCGGGATGCCCCAGAACCGAGCGCGCGACAGGTTCCAGTCCGCCAAGTTCTCGAGCCACTCGCCGAAGCGGCCAGTACCCGTCGATTCCGGATGCCAAGCGATCGTCTTGTTGAGGCTGATGAGTTGTGGCTTGTATTCGGTGCTCTTGATGAACCAGCTCTTGAGCGGGTAGTAGATGACGGGAGCGTCCGTCCGCCAGCAGTGAGGGTAGCTGTGTTTGTACTTGAGGGAACGGAACAACTTGCCGTCGTGTTTGAGCTGAACGACGATGTTCTCGTCGACGTTCACGACCTCTTCGCCTTTGGCGTAGTAGCCGTCCTTCACGGCTTTGCCAGCGAGGGCCCCGACCTGCCGCACGAAGCGGCCACGCTGATCGACCAGCGGCACCAAGTCGCCGTTGGCGTCGAAGACGCGCATCGGCGGTACACCCGAAAGTTTCGCGACGCGCGCGTCGTCGGCGCCGAAGGTGGGCGCAATGTGAACGATACCGGTACCGTCCTCGAGTGAGACGAAATCTCCGCCGATCACCCGGAACGCTTGCTCCGGCGCCTCTGCCGGCAACGTCCAGGGCAGTAGCTGTTCGTACCAAACGCCGAGGAGCTCCTTACCCGAGATTGAGCCCGCGACGCGGTACGGCACCGGTGTCTTGGCTTGGCTGTCCCAAGTGGACTTGAACTCCGTAAACTCGGTCTTGTTGAACACCTCGGGCACCAAGCCTTCGGCCAGGATCACGAACACTCGCGCGCCCGTATACTTGTTGAGCGTCTCGATGATGTTGTAGGTGTACGCGGGGTTGATGGCCAGCGCGGTGTTGGACGGCAACGTCCACGGGGTCGTCGTCCACGCCAAGAAATAGAGCGGACCGGTTTCGAGAGCGGCCTTGAAGCCTTCGTGTTCGAGCGCGGGGTGCGCCTGAGTGATCTGCGGGTTCGTGGTGGCCGCGACTTTGGAGCGCGCCACTTGCTCACTCGGAGCACATACCTTGAACATGGCCATGACGGACAGGTCCGTCACCTCTCGGTAAGCGCCGGGTTGGTTGAGCTCGTGGGAGCTCAAGCCGGTGCCCGCCATCGGCGAGAACGGCTGAATGGTGTAACCGCGGTACAAGCTGTTCTGGTCGAACATGCGCTTGAGCAACCACCACACGGACTCCATGTATTTGCTGTCGTACGTGATGTACGGAGCGTCCATGTCGACCCAATAACCGAGCTGTTCCGTGAGCTCGCGCCAGTTCTGGGAGTACTTCATCACGGCCTTGCGGCACTCGACGTTGTACTGCTCGACCGTTACCTTCTTGCCGATATCTTCCTTGGTGATACCGAGCGCCTTCTCGACGTTGAGCTCGACGGGCAAACCATGAGTGTCCCAGCCGCCCCGCCGCTCGACGTAGTAGCCGCACTGCGCCTTGTAGCGGCAGTAGGTGTCCTTGAGCGTGCGACCGAGCACGTGGTGAATGCCGGGGACGCCGTTAGCCGACGGTGGCCCCTCGTAGAAGACCCACGGCTGCTTACCCTTGCGTGCCTCAATCGTACGAGCGAAGGTGTTTTCGCGCGTCCAGCGCGCGAGCACGTCGCTGTTGAGTTGGGGCAATTCCGGGTTTTTTCGGATGGGAAACGGCGTCATGGGCGGATCTGGCGGGGTATCGCTTGACCCCCGAAAGGTCAAGCTGTACCCGACCAAGCGGGCGCTATTTGGGCCTGAAACCCTTGCCTTGCGGGCGCCCTAGAACGCGGCCCATAGACGCGAAATCAAGGGGCTTGGGTCGGCAGCTGTCCGTCATGCGTCGCCGCTCGCACCGCGACTCGCGGTAACGCTGCGTCGGTTCCACGATCAGGTTAACAGCCCGCGACCTGGGCGTCCACACGTTGAGCGCTAGCGCGTCGGTCGTCCTCGCTTCACCTACCAGACTCGGCACGGGGTGGATCCGAGCCGCGCGCCAGTTGGAGCAGCGTCGTCACGGCGTGGTCCGTGCACACGGCGCGGCTCGTCGCTCGATTGCCCAGCACCTTCTCGACATAGAGGGGCAAGTTGGAGTGCTGCGCGAGCTCGCCGAGACGCGTCGCTTCTTCGTAGACGGCCGGGTCTTGCTCGGCGACGCAGGCCCAGTGCGGTGTCCGCAGGTGGTGGAGGTTGGGCCCGAGGACGCGCAAGTTGCGCTCGACCTCGTTCGGCTCGAACGGGCTCTGAATCACCTCGAAGGCGCTCGTGGGACGTAAACCTGCCGAACTGCCCGTGAACTGCACTCCGAGGCGTGGTACCAGGCTGGTCAGCGCCGCCAACATGCCGCCCAAGCCGTGGCCCCAGATTGCGAGCTTGCGTTTGTCCACCTCGGGCAATTCACTCGCATAGGTGGTGGCGGCTTGCAGATCCTCGAGTTCGCCAAACAACATCTCATGGGTGCCGGGGTTGCCGTTTTCGCCCCGAAACGTCGGCGCCAGCACTACGAAGCCTGCGTCGCTGAAGCTCCGCGCGTGTTGGAGTTCATCCTCCGAGAACGACGTCCCATCGTGTACGAAGATCACCGCTGGGTAGCCGTTGGTCGTCCACAGTTGATTGTGACTCGGCAACAGATGCCAGATCTTGAGCTCCTCGCCGTCGGAGCGGTAGCGGGCCAGCCGTACGCCCTCGCGGGTCGTTGGGTCTTTGTACAGATCTGGCGCGGGCCCGACGTGCAGGAGGTGTGTTCCAATTCGCCTCCGCAATCGCAAGAAGTCGCTCCCCGCCCGCTCCGAGTTTGGGGTCAGCGAGCTCACGACGTGTGTGACTTCCGCGGTTTTGGCCCGCGGAGTACCGCTCGAGGTAAACACTGCAGCCAAGACCGGCAGCACATGTTTCACCAGTCGGCCCATGTTACGTCTATACGACGCCGGGAGGTCGCCCCTTAAACCGACGCGGAGTCCCCACCGGTTCTTACAGCGAGGACGGCGCCGGTCATGGCACGGTGCGGCGTAGGGGGGGTTGCGCTTTCCGAACGATCGTGCTAAAAAGGGGAGGTCGTGAACAAAGGTGCCGATACCCGCGAGCGGATCGTTCGGTCCGCGTTGCGAGCTGCCAGCCTGGCCGGGCTCGGTCAGCTCACGGTGGGCAGCTTGGCCAAGCAGCTGCGCCTGTCGAAGTCGGGACTTTTTGCCCATTTCGGCTCGAAGGAGCAGCTTCAGATCGCCGTGCTGGAAGAAGCTCAACGGCGATTCGTGGAGACCGCGGTGCGGCCTGCCTTTTTGCAGCCTCGCGGCGAGCGCCGGGTGCGCGCCTTGTTCGAGAACTACCTTGCTTGGACCAACCTCGACCAGCTACCCGGGGGCTGCGTCTACATCACGGCGGTGGTGGAGTTCGACGAACAACCGGGGCCGGTCAGGGATGCCGTATTCGCAGCCCAGGGGGAGTGGGCGAAAACCCTGGCGCGCTGCGCGGAGCTCGCCAAAGAGGTGGGCGATTTCAGGCAAGATCTGGATTGCGCGACGTTCGCCTTCGAACTGCAAGGCGTCTTCTACGCGCTGCATCACTACCGTCACCTGCTCAAAGACCCCAAGTGGGAGACTCGCGCGCGGAACGCGTTCGAGCGGTTGATCCAGGACGCGCGAGCGTAACGCGCGCGCAAGGTTAGCTAATCAGGAGCTAGTCATGTCAGAAAATAGCACGAACGTTCGATCAACTACACCAGCCCGGACCGCCACTTACCGTCCACCTCGCGGGACACCTTGGTTGCGGCGCATCGCCAGGTTTAACCCCACGCTGGCCGCGTGGTTGGGCTCACATTGGTTTACGCAACCCCGACGTTGGCCCCGCCCTGAACGAGAGCAGCTGCTCTTGGCCAAGGGCACGCCCCTCGAGCTCGCCGGAGGCGTCCAAGCGTGGACCTTCGGCGCAGGACCTCTCGTCGTGCTGGTGCATGGCTGGGAGGGCCGCGGCGCACAACTGGGAGCGCTCGTCGAGCCGCTCGTGGCAAATGGTTTTCGCGTGGTCACTTTCGATGTCGAGGGTCACGGTAGCTCGCCGGGGACACACGCCACCATCGCGAGCTGGTTGCCGCCGCTCTTCGAACTCCGGGAGCGCTTCGGCGATCCCGCATGCGTGATCGGGCACTCCTTCGGATGTCCCGCCATCAGCTTGGCGCTCAAGCGCGGATACTTCGCCAAATCCGTCGTGTACTTGGCTCCGCCCGATGCCTTGGACGGCGGGGCACGCAGTTTTGCCCGCGTGACGGGCATCGGCGAACGCGGCGAAGCCGCCCTCAAAAACCTGCTCTCGGCACGCACCGGTATGCTGTTCGAAGACCAGCGGGTGGCAAGTTTCGGAGCGAGCATGAAGACGCCTCTGCTCGTCGTACACGACGAAGACGACGCCGACGTCCCGCTCGAGTGCGCGCAAACCTATGCACGGCATTGGCCGGGATGTCGCGTGTTCACTACCCGCGGCCTCGGTCACCGCAAGCTCTTGGGCGACCCGGCCGTCGTCGAGCACGTCGTCACTTTCGCGGCAGTTCACGAGCAGAACGCAAATGCCCTCGATCGCTGGCTCGACTCTGCGCGCCCCGACCGTGCACCTTACGTGGCAACATCGGCGCCCGCCCAGTCGGGCCATGCAACGCCTGCATGAACGATCGCCGGGCCTCGGGGGTCATGCGCTCGGCGCAGGCGCGCGCGAACCCGGTCTCGACGCGCGCGCGGGCGATCAACTGGGCCATTCGCTCGCCGTATTCGCGGACACATCGCAAACACAAGTCGCGTTCGACGCGCGACATCTCCGAGCAGCATGAGCAGCGACCAATCGTGAGCATTGCGCGCGGTTTCTCAGAAACGGCGTACCCGGAGCAAAATCCCGACATAGCCGCCAAGGCCGCGGGCCGGGCCTACGAGAGGTAGCTCGAGTGGTCTCGATAGGGTGCCCAACATATTGGGGTTGACAGACGCCGCTACCCCCAATACGTTCAGTGACGCTGTTGGTCTGTCACGTGAGTTTGTGATCAGTACAACCTTCTGGTGCATCGCAGTAGGAGCGGCACGAGCGCCCTCCTTCCTCCTCGGGAGGTACCGATGTTCAGGGGTGAAGGTCTCAGGCGACGCGACAGGGCAAGAGGGAATCCCGGTGAGAGGCCGGAACTGCCCCGCAGCGGTGAGTTGGAACGAAAGTGGCACCACACCGGTAACCTAGAACGGTTACGCGGCTCGTGGGCAATCGCACTGGGTGCTTGGGAAGCCAAGTCCTGGGAAGCAGCCGCCGGTAGGAAGGCCTGAGTCCACATTGCGTGTGCACGCATCGTGGTCGCACGTCTGTGCCAACGAGTCCGAAGACCTGCCAACGGTAACTCGTAACGCGACAAGCAAATAGCTCGAGCAACGGTGCGAGTTCGAGTTCGTTACCTCGAGGGGAGGGATACGGCGGCCTGGGTATTGCCCGAGGTCGATGTGTCGTCTCCTCCAAAAACCGCGGTGAGAGGAGACAGACCAGTGAACGACACGGCAGCAGCATCCAGGAGCGACAACCCGAACGACTTGGCGAACGGTGGCGTTCGCATGATGGTCGAAAAGCGCGATGGCACGCGTGAGCGCGTCGACGTCCGGCGCATCGCTGACGCCGTGGAGCGCCACGCCGGTGGCTTGGCGAACGTGGACCCAACCCGCGTCGCGATCAAGACCATCGGGGCACTGCGCGACGGGGCGACCACGCGCCAACTCGACCAGATCTCGATCCAAGTAGCCGCCGACCTCACCGGCGAAGAACCGGAATATTCTCGCCTCGCGGCGCGGTTGCTCGCCGAATACGTAGAAGAAGACGTCGCTGCGCTGGGTGTTCGTTCGTTCCGCGACTCGATCCTGATGGGCGCCAGCCTCGGCCTCATCAACGACCGCGTCCGGCAATTCGTCGGTGACTTCCACCAGGAGCTCGAGGCTGCGCTGTCTCCAGAGCGCAACCAACGCTTCGAGTACTTCGGCTTGAAGACGGTGTGCGACCGCTACCTGCTCCGCCACCCGACGTTGCGTACGGCGATCGAGACCCCGCAATACTTCTTCATGCGAATCGCGTGCGCGCTGGCCGCCGACCTGACCGAGGCGCTCGCGCTCTACGGCTTGATGTCGAACCTCGAGTACCTCCCGAGTTCCCCGACGTTGTTCAACGCGGGCACCAAGCATGAACAGCTGTCGTCGTGTTTCCTCTTGGACTCACCCAACGACCACCTCGCCGACATTTACGACCGCTACAAGGACGTCGCGCTGCTCTCCAAGTTCAGCGGGGGCATCGGCCTCGCGTTCTCGCGAGTGCGCTCACGCGGGTCGTTGATCGAATCCACCAATGGGCACAGCAACGGCATCGTCCCATGGCTCAAGACGCTGGATGCCTCCGTTTCTGCCGTGAACCAAGGCGGCAAACGCAAGGGAGCGTGCTGCGTTTATCTGGAACCATGGCACGCCGACATCGAGGAGTTCCTCGAGCTCCGCGACAACACCGGCGACGAAGCACGACGCACGCACAACCTGAACTTGGCGAACTGGGTTTGCGACTTGTTCATGCGCCGCGTGGAAGCCGACGAGCAGTGGTCGTTGTTCGACCCCAAGGCCGTGCCGCACCTGGTCGACCTGTTCGGAGAAGAGTTCGAAAAGGCGTACGCCGCCGCCGAGGCAGATGGTTTGGCGAAGAAGCAGGTTTCTGCTCGTCAGCTGTACGGGCGCATGATGCGCACGCTCGCCGAAACCGGCAACGGTTGGATGACGTTCAAGGACGCGTGCAATCGGACGTGTAATCAAACGGGCACGAGCGGCAAGGTCGTGCACCTCTCCAACTTGTGCACCGAGATCATCGAGGTCACGTCGAACGAGGAAGCCGCGGTGTGCAACCTCGGTTCGATCAACCTCGCGAGCCACGTCGAGAACGGCAAGTTCAATTTCGACAAGCTGCGTGAGACGGTGGCGCGAGTCGTGCCCGCGCTCGACCGCGTAATCGATCGCAACTATTACCCGATCTCCGCCACGCAGAACTCCAACGTGCGCTGGCGTCCGGTTGGACTCGGCGTGATGGGGCTCGCAGACGTTTTCTACACGTTGGGCTGGGAGTTCGACAGCGCCGAGTCGACCGCGCTGAACCGCCGGATCTTCGAAGAGATCTACTTCGCCGCGCTCACGGCGTCGGCAGAGCTCGCCGAAAAGCACGGTCCACATCCTTCCTTCGCCGAGACGCGCGCGGCGAAAGGCCAGCTGCAGATGGATCTGTGGGGGGTCGAAGTGGACGAGAAGCGCTGGGGGCCGCTGCGGGAACGAATCGCCAAAGTGGGCTTGCGTAACTCGCTGCTCCTCGCGGTCGCGCCAACCGCCACCATCGCTTCGATCGCCGGCTGCGCAGAGTGCATCGAACCTCCGGTTTCGAACTTGTACAAGCGCGAGACGCTGTCGGGCGACTTCATCCAGGTCAACCGTTACCTCGTAGCGCGCCTCAAGTCACTCAATCTGTACAGCCCCCAAGTGCGGGATGCGATCAAGCGCAGCCAAGGTTCGGTCCAAGACATCGCCGAGATCCCCGAGCAAGTGCGACGCGTCTTCCGTACCGCCTGGGAGCTTCCCATGCGCTCGCTCATCGACATGGCAGCCGACCGTGGCGCGTTCATCGATCAGAGCCAGTCGCTGAACCTGTTCATCGAAAACCCCAATATCGGCGTGCTCTCGTCGATGTACTTCTACGCGTGGAAGAAGAAACTCAAGACCACGTATTACCTGCGTTCACGTCCTGCGACGCGGATCGGACAGACGACCGTCAGCTCGGCGCCGCCCGCGCCCTCCTCCCCCAAACCGGACCCCGAAGCCGCAGTCGCTTGCTCCCTAGAAAACCCCGAAAGCTGCGAGGCTTGCCAATGACAACGAACGAAACGACCTCAGGCGCAGCGCTGCTGCAACCCGGCATCAACCTCACTTTGCGTCCGATGGCATACCCGGACTTCTACCAGAAGTACAAGGCCGCCATCCGCAACACGTGGACCGTCGAAGAGGTCGACTTCACGACGGACGTGACGGACCTCGAGACGAAACTGTCCCCAGGTGAACAACACCTGATCCGACGTCTCGTGGCGTTTTTCGCGACCGGCGACTCGATCGTCGGCAACAACGTCGTGCTCAACCTGTACCGGCACATCAACGCGCCGGAGGCCCGCATGTACTTGTCGCGTCAGATTTACGAAGAGGCGCTCCACGTCCAGTTCTACCTGACGTTGCTCGACACCTATCTGCCCGATGCCGAAGCGCGTGCAGAAGCATTTGCTGCCATCGACAACATTCCGTCGATTCGTGCCAAGGCAGACTTCTGCTTCCGTTGGATGGATTCGATCGCCAACTTGGACGCGCTCACGACGCGTGAGCATCGGCGTCAGTTCGTCCTCAATTTGATCTGCTTCGCGGCATGCGTCGAGGGACTGTTCTTCTTCGCGGCGTTCGCCTACGTCTACTTCCTGCGCTCCAAGGGCCTGCTGCATGGCTTGGCGGCGGGCACCAACTGGGTGTTCCGCGACGAGTCGCTACACATGGACTTCGCCTTCGACGTGCTGGACACGATCCGCGAGCAAGAGCCCGACCTCTTCGACGAGCAGCTGAACGCTGACGTCAAGCGTATGCTCGAAGAGGCGATCGAATGTGAAGCAGGTTTCGCCAAGGATTTGCTGAGCGAGGGCCTCACGGGCCTGACCGAACGATCGGTGAGACAATATCTCGAATACGTCGCCGACGCGCGCCTCGAGCGGCTCCGGTTGCCGCGCCAGTACAACGTGTCGAACCCGTTCGACTTCCTCGAGCTCCAGGACGTGCAAGAGGTGGCAAACTTCTTCGAACGTCGCGTGTCCGCCTATCAGGTAGGCGTCGTGGGCGCGGTCGCGCTCGACATGGCGTTCTGACCCCTCGGGGAAACACGACCGTCCGAGCCAGGCCCGGCTTCGAAAACGCCCGTCAACGCGAGTTGGCGGGCGTTTTCCGCATTTTGTTCGGACGGCGATGCGCGCGCGAGCCGAGGCGTGGTTTCGCGAGTAGACGCCGGTGCGTTCCCCGACACTCGGAGATGGGGCGAGGCCACGCCACGGAAACAATCTCGCGCCAGCCACTCAGAAACACGGCGGAATTGGCGTTCTGAAGCGGCACGCTCAGCGGAGCGACTTCGTGAGACGGGTTGGTTTCCTGCGGATTGCATATGTTTCGCAACATTTCCCGGCAACACGGTCGACACCGAGCACGGGCCGGCTCGCCCGATCCGTTTACCCACACCAAAACCTCGGCCAAGGGGTTTTCTATGGAGTTTCCCCTGTGGGTGGGAAACACATCAACGGTCGCCGTGAGACGGGTTCTCTTGACCATACACATGCCGATAAGCTCAACTAGTCACTGTCCCTCCCAACGAAACGGCGCAAGGTTAGCCGTCATAGAGTAACAGTGCCTATGTTCAAGATTTCTTCTACTCCTCGTCTCAGTACGCTCGCTCTTCTGCTCTCCGGCGTCTCTGTCCTCTCGGCCACCACGGCCTTCGCACAAGAAGTGGCCCCCACCGCCACCGCTTCGACGGAGACCGTCCCCGCAGCACCTCCGCCGCCCGCCGCGACCAGCGCCGAAGTTGCTCCAGCTCCCGCTCCGGAGGCGCCACCGGCCGTAACAGCCGACGTCGCTCCGGTTGAACCGGTCGCTGCAGAAGTACCGCCCGTGGACGCTGCCCCGGCAGCGCCACCGAAGCCGCCACCTTATTCGATCCCTTTCGGCCTGCGCCCGGCCCTCGCCGTCAACGTGGTTCGTCTAGATACGGCACTCGGCCTGTTCGAGGATCCGGTCAGCGGTGAGTCTGGCTCGACGTTCGTGGGCACGTTGCTCGCGAGCAAGAAGCTGTCCGACAACGTCTCAGCCTTGATCCGTGTTGGCATGGTCTCCAACTCGCCCCCCAATACGGCCATGGATCCCGGCTCCGGCACGGGCTTCATGAACCCCGTGATCGGCATCAACTACATGCACAAGTTGGACGATTTCCGGATCACGCCGTTCCTCGGCATGGCGTTCCCGCTCGGCAACGGCGGCGGCAGCAAACCGGACGCAGCCCAGGCTCTCGCGCGCAACGACGGCATCTTCACGCGTTCAGCGCTGGACAACGCCATGTTCGCGGTCAACGACTTCGTCATCTTCCCGGGCTTGGACATCGCGTTCATCAAGGGCGGCTTGACGCTGCAGCTGGAGGCGACGGTGCTGCAACTGCGCCGGGTTCGCGGCAATGACACGGTGCAACCGGACGCGATGCGCACCAACTTCACGAGCGGATTCCACGCTGGTTACTTCTTCGTCCCACAGTTCTCGTTCGGCGCTGAGCTGCGGCATCAACGGTGGTTGTCGACGCCAGCTGCGGTCGCTGCCAACGACAAACTCCGCGAGAACACTACGTTCGCCTTCGGGCCGCGTTTCCACATCAAGGTCAGCGAGACCGCATGGTTGCGCCCCGCGGTTACCTACACGATCCCGCTGGACGATCCGATGTCGGACCGCGAGTACAAGATCATTCAGCTCGACATTCCGCTCATCTACTAACTGGCACGCGCATCAGGAGACATCATGACATCCACGGTAAATCGTCGTAAATTCATCACCGGCGCAGCAGCCAGCGTAGGCGCTCTCGGCGTGTTGGCGGGGTGCAGCAAGAAGGATGAACCTTCTGCAGCTACCACTTCCACCTCCGCCCTCACGCCAGGCACCGGCACCGGACCATCACCCACCGCCCCCGAGGTGACCGATCTGCGGTTCGGCATCATCGCGCTCACGGATTGCTCGCCGATCGTGATCGCGCACGAAAAGGGGCTCTTCAAGAAATACGGAATCAACTCCACCGTCGTCAAAGGCGCGAGCTGGGCAGCGATCCGCGATTCACTTTCCAACGGCGACATCCACGCGACCCACATGCTGCTAGGTATGCCCATCGCGTCGACGATGGGTCTACTGGGTTCGCCGAAAAAGCCGATGATCGTGCCCTGGATGATGAACCGCAATGGTCAGGCGATCACCATGAAGGCCGGCCTCAAAGGCAAAGTAGGCGCCGATCCCAAAGCCCTCAAACCGCTGGTCGACGCTGCAAAGGCGGGTGGCACACCGATGACGTTCGCCATGACGTTCCCGCCAGGCACTCACGCAATGTGGATGCGTTATTACCTGGGCGCGGGCGGCATCAATCCGGACAAGGACGTGGCGCTGGTGACGGTACCGCCTCCTCAAATGGTGGCCAACATGAAGGTCGACAAGATGGACGGCTTCTGCGTGGGTGAGCCCTGGAACGCACGCGCCATCGCCGACGGCATCGGCTATACTGCGATCACCACCCAAGACATGTGGGCGGATCATCCGGAGAAGGTCTGTGCCTTCACGGAGGAGTTCGCCCAGAAGAACCCGAAGACCGTCAAGGCCGTGATCAAGGCGCTGCACGAGGCCAGCGTGTGGCTGGACGACATGAAGAATCGCCCGGAACAGGCCGAAATCGTGTCGCGTCCCACCTACATCAACTGCCCGCCCGAGTCGCTGCTGCCCCGCTTACTCGGTGACTACGACTACGGCGACGGTCGCACCAAGAAGGACGAGAAGTACATGATCTTCAACGCTCGAGACTGCAACGTACCGAGCGCCAAGTATGCCGTTTGGTGGTTAACGCAGTTCCGTCGCTGGGGCATGGTGGATGCAGCACCGGACTACAACGGCATCGCCAGCAAGGTGATGCGTTACGACCTCTACTCGGAAGCGTTGAAAGAGATTGGGGTGACGGCAGCCGCCCAGAGCGAGACGCCAGAGACACTCTTCGACGGCGTCACCTTCGATCCCAAGGATCCGGAGAAATACGCCACGTCTTTTGCGGTCAATAGCCTCAAGACAGGCTGAACATTTCGCAACCAGTTACTCCAACAACCCCGTGAACTCCAGAAATGGAACCCTCGCGATATCCTCGCGAAACTTGCCGCGGTTAACCTGAGAGCGCGCAACGAGTGACTTCACCAGACGCCGTGACGGGGTTCGGCGTCTCCTTCAGTTTCAAAGAAAGAAGTACGGTATGAATTCGTGGACTCGTCAATTGTGGGAGAAGCGTGCGACGCGTTGGTTGCTCCCGCTGATAGGCGTGGGCTTCATGCTCTTGAGCTGGGCGTTCCTGAGCGCCACAGTCGCCCAGAGTCTGCCCTCGCCCGCAAAGACCTGGGAGGTCAGTCGCAGCTACGTGCTCGAACCCTTCGAGAAGCGAGGCGAACTGGACCAGGGCATCCTGCGCTTCACCTGGTATTCGCTGGAGCGCGTCGCCAAGGGCTACTCAATCGCGATCCTGCTGGGTGCGCCCCTCGGCTTCTTGCTCGGCATGTCGAGCTTCTTTCGCGGCAGCTTCGATCCCATCATCCAGATCTTGCGCCCAGTGTCACCGCTCGCTTGGCTGCCGCTCGGGCTCGTGATGTTCCAGAAGCCTGAACCCGCAGGCATCTTCACGATCGCCATGTGCTCGATGTGGCCGACGGTGATGAACACCGCGCTGGGCGTGCGCTCGGTACCCCAAGATTACCTGAACGTCGCGAAGGCGCTCAAGTTGTCGCGCTTGAAGACGTTGTACAAAGTGCTGCTGCCAGCCGCCATGCCGTACATGTTCACGGGCTTCCGCCTGAGCCTCGGTATCGCTTGGCTCGTGATCGTCGCCGCTGAGATGTTGACCGGCGCTCCCGGCGTCGGTGGCTTCCTGTGGCAGGAATACAATGCGCTCATCTACGAACACATCATCCTCTGCATCCTCACCATCGGCGTCGTCGGGTTCGCGCTCGACCGCTTGATGGGCCTGGTCGAACAACGCTTCCGCGCGTCGGCCTGAGACGTTCGTCGATGCAACAAGCAGCGAGGTAGACATGACCATCCTATCGTTGGAAAAAGTATCCAAGAGCTACGGCACCTCCCACGTGCTCGAGAACGTGAACCTAACCATAAAGGAGGGCGAGTTCGTGGCGATCGTCGGGTTCTCCGGTGCTGGCAAGTCCACGCTCGTGTCATTGCTCGCGGGCCTGCAGCTTCCGGATTCTGGGCGCGCCTTGTTCAAAGGTAAGCCCATCACTGGCCCAAGCCCGGAACGCGGGATCGTCTTTCAGAACTACTCGCTGTTGCCATGGCTCACGGCCTTCGAAAACGTCGCGCTCGCCGTCGACCAAGTGTTCCCGAGCAAGACCAAAGACGAGCGAGCGCGTCACATCGACCGGTACTTACACCTCGTGGGTTTGACCCACGCTCGAGATCGGAGGCCGGCGCAACTCTCCGGCGGGATGCGCCAACGTGTAGCGTTGGCGCGCGCCCTCGCGACGGAACCCGAGGTGCTATTGCTCGACGAGCCGCTCAGCGCCCTCGACGCCCTGACGCGCGCCACGCTCCAGGACGAGCTCGAGCGCATCAGCCGCACCGCGGGGAAGACGATCATCCTCGTCACCAACGACGTCGACGAAGCGATCTTGCTCGCTGACCGCATCGTACCACTGAGCGCGGGTCCGAAGGCGAGCCTCGGACCCGACACCCAGGTTTTGATACCGCCACCCCGCGACCGTCGTTCGCTCAACAAGGACCCAGTCTTCCGTCAAACGCGCGTAGCTGTCGTCGATTACCTGCTCGGCACCAAACAAAAGCAACGCACCGAAGTCAGCGAGACGCCCGCGGCGGTATCGCTCAAGCCTGCAGAGGCCACCACATGAACTCGAAGTTTCTCGAAATCTCCAACCTCGACAAGGCCTTCCCTTCACCCAAAGGTGACGTCACGATCGTCAAGGGCTTCAACCTGACGCTGCGCGAAGGCGAGTTCGTCTCACTGATTGGGCACTCGGGGTGCGGCAAGAGCACGGTGTTGTCGATCGTCGCGGGCCTTGCCAACGCCACGGCGGGCGGTATCGTGCTCGCGGGCAAAGAAGTGACCGAGGCGGGCCCCGACCGCGGCGTCGTGTTCCAAGCGCCGTGTTTGCTGCCGTGGCTGACGGCGCTCGGCAACGTTTTGCTCGGGGTGGAGCAGGTCTTCACGAGCAAATCCAGGGACGAGCAGCGTGCGATCGCCGAGCACAACTTGGAGCTGGTAGGTCTCAAAGACGCGCTGCACAAGCGACCCGCCGAGCTGTCCTTGGGTATGCGTCAGCGCGTCGGCTTGGCGCGCGCCTTCGCGTTGTCCCCGAAGATGCTGCTGCTCGACGAGCCGTTCGGCATGTTGGACTCCTTGACGCGCATCGAGCTGCAGGACGTGCTGCTGAACATGTGGCGCCAAGACAAGAAGACGGCTCTCATGGTAACCCACGACGTCGATGAGGCCATCTTCCTCTCGGATCGCGTCGTCATGATGACCTCGGGTCCCGAAGCGCGCGTCGGCGAGATCCTGAACGTGCCGTTCGCGCGCCCACGCGACCGCCACACCTTGATCGAATCGCCGGAGTTCTACGACATCCGCGGCGAGCTCATCGGTTTCCTCGAAAACGAGGGGCGTCACTCGCCGGCAAAGTCAGCCAAACCCAAGGCGCCAACGCCTTCCGTCCTCAGCCTCCAGGGTGCAACCCCGTGAAGTCGACCGAGCCGCACGGCTAACGCCGTGCGGCTCACACCGCGTGCCTCACATCGTGCCGCGCAGCAACAACCACCCGCCGGTCGGAGTCGCGACGGGCGTCAGCTGCACCTTGGCGTAATCGGCGACGGCGTATTCGCGCGTGTTGATCAGGCCGAGTGTAATCATCCCCGCGCCCACCGCTTGCATGACACCGCTGGTGATCAGCATGCCCGCGCCGGCTCGATCGAGGAAGCAGTCGAAGCCGCCGGGAGATGGCTCGCCGATCTCACCGCACGACGAGTTGTTTTGCCCTAACGCCAGCCAAGGGCCGACGAGCGGAATACCGAGCCACTCGCTGCTGCCTTCACCCTGAACGCTGAGCGCAGCGAACGCGCCGATGAGGTAAGGCACCCCGAACACGGCCACGCCGCCTCCCACCAAGCCGCGGTTGGCCCGTTCCTCGATGTGGTAGCCCTCGGGCAGCGGCGTGCCCTCGATGTAGCGGTACCGCAACGGCAGATGCTCACCGGGCTGGGCGTAGCGCGGGTCGTAGCCGCGATGCCAACGCCGGGAATGACGCCTCCGGCTACGGCGGTCGTTCGGCGGCGGGTACTCGGGAGCGGCGTTAGGTGCCGGCGGCGGCGGCTCGTAAACCTGCGGCGCGGTCGGATAGGCCGGCGGCGGCACGGCATAACCCGGCTGCGGCGCGGGCTCGACGGTTGGTGGCGGCGCTGGGGGCTGCGGCGCGGTCGCTTGCGGCGCCTCGGGTTGCGTGGGGGCAGGCGGCACGGCGGGTTGCGGCGCGGGCGCGATCGGTGCCGGCGCAATTGGCGTCGGCCCCACCGGCGCGGGGCCCTGAGCCAGCGCAACCGTGCTCATACTTCCGAAGATCGCGATCACTGAAGTTAGGATGGTCACACGCGTCATTTTTGATTCTCTTTCGAAGCTCGTGGGTCGAAACGTCATTGGTCGCCTCGCTCTACGCCGGCCTGGTTTACGACCTCGACACGCAAACAGTCGACTTGGTTGTCGTTGACGATGACGCGCAGGCATGTCCCACCCAAGCGCACGCCGGTGATTACGACCTGCGAGGTGTCGTCGATTTGGAAGGCCTCCATCACCGATCCGTTGTCCGTCTCGAACCTGAGCTCGTCATGCGATGAATAACGGTCGGACCCCTTACTCACGGGCTTGACCTTGAGGCGCGCCGCGATACCAATCGGAATCGTGACCAGGTCGTCATCCACTTCTACGGTCAGCGGAGCGGATGATCGCTGCTCCACCTCCAAGTGGCCAAACTCCGGCTCGGCGCACGCTTGCACGAGCAACAACCCAGCGCCGGTGACGACGGCGCGCGCACCGCGGCGTCTACCGAGCTCACCAAACATTCGCGTAGTCATCATGAACCTCCATCTGGCGCCGTGACTGCGCTCGTTATGTCCGTCCCCACATCCCCCGCGTCGGTGGTCGCACTCGCACCGGCATCCGTACCGGCATCGAATCCAGTCGCGCCACTGCTAGTGCCGGCGTCTCCGGCGTCCGATGCCGTGGCGGCGGCATCGGGTGCTTCCGCGTCCGGTGCCACGACGTCAGCATCACCAGCGTCGAGGTCGTTGCCCGCATCACTGCCACCAACCGGGCCAGGCTCGACCACGACCGTGATCAAACGCGACAGCTCTTCACCGAGTGAGACGCGCAGCTGGGCGGTCCCTTCGGCGAGGGCGGTCACCTGCACCGTGGTGCCAACTGCTTCGACCGCGACGATCTCCTCGTCCTCCGACGCCCAACGATAAACGAGCGATCCTGCGAGCGTGTCACCCAGTTCATCGAGCGGAACGGCAGTGACCGTGGTGCGTTTGCCGCTCTTCAGGACGAGCTCCGTCTGCGAACTGCCGAACGAGTCGAGCACCTCGATGTCCGTCACGTCGACGGCTTCGATATGCGCGAAGTCGACGAATTCGCCGAAATCGAACGCCAAAAATGCGCTGAAGCCCGCGCGCCGGAACCGGAATTCTTCTCCGGAAGACGTGACGATCACGGGCGAAGCGGGCCGCGCCGAGAGCCTGCTGCCATTGTCGTCTTTGGCGTGCAGATCGAAACTTCCGCCAACGGCGATCTTCTCGGGGAACGACGTTAACTCGTCACGACAGTGAGCGTCGTCGATCGTCGAGCAACCGTAAAAGAAGTGGTTGTTGCCGATCTCGCCCGGCAACGCGCCGGCGTCGTCGTCATCGCAGCCGAGTACGGCTGGCAATACACACAAGGCCGCCAAGCCTGGGGCTCGAGCAAAACGCAGTCGCCTGCGCTGAAGCTGTTTGGTTCTCATAATCTCCTTTGCGGTTCGAAGGCACCACGCACCGCGAACGCTAGCGCGAGTGCAAGACTCGACACCACTGCAAAACCGAGGCCAACATTCCCCAACCCTTTCATTTGTGGAACAACCAAAAAGCCGCGGCGCTCGAGCCCTGGCATCGCTGTCGCGGTGCACGTCGAGTGTCGCCCCTTGGATACAGTTGTCGTTGCCGAGCCGCCCTCCACGCGGTGAGCTCCTGGCGGCGTTCGCTAGCTCCACGTCAGTGCAGCTCGTTCGCGAGCTCGCGCGACACCGACATCGGCAACGCGAGTGGGCGACCGACCTCCGGCCCGTGGACGTAGTGACCGAGTGCGGGCAGCATGTTACGGTGCGCTCATGGTGAACCACCCCGCTCGCTTCTTCATCGCTTTCACCGCGGTCGCGCTCCTGGACTGCGCCTGCTCCGACGACTCGGCGCCGGCGCCAGTCGTTCCCGATGCGGCGCCCGACGCGAGCCCCGGCGATGACGACGCTGCCGCTCCCGGCCGAGAACCCAAAAGGGACGCAGGCGCTGGCGACGACACCACGCACTCGCCCAACGGCGAGGACTCGACCGACACGACCACCGGGGCACCGCAACATCCATCATCCTCGGGCCCAACCACCCTCGAACCATCGCCGACCAGCGAGTCGACGACGGGGACGTCGAACGCGCCATCATCGACGAGCGGAGACGAATCGTCTGCTCCCGTCGACGAACCCACCCCCGGGAACGTCGTGTTCGCGACCGACCAAGTCCTCGACGTCGCGATCACGCTCAGCCCCGCGAACCTGACGGATCTCGAGGAGCACGGGAACCTCGAGGTTTACCTCGAAGGTGAGGTCACGATCTCCGGCACCGGGTTTCCAACTTATTCGGCGACGGGCGTCGGCGTCCGTCACAAGGGGAGTTACTCGCTGCACCACTGCTGGGACGAAGACGGGGTGCGCAACTACGAAAACGAGTGCGCCAAGCTCTCGTACAAGCTGAAGTTCGACGAGTTCCTGGCTGGGCAACGCTTCGATGGATTGAAACGCCTGAACTTCCACGCTTCGTCTGGCGACAACTCGAAGTTTCGTGAGCTGCTCGCGTATTCGACGTTCGCTGAGTTCGGCGTCGACGCGCCGCGCATCAGCATTGCCCGGATCACGGTGAACGGTGAGCTGCAGGGTCTGTTCTTCGCCGTGGAAGAGCTCGATGGTCGTTATGCCGCGGCCCACTACCCCGAGGGCCCCGACGGCAATCTGTACAAGGAGATATGGCCGGTCTTGGCTCAAACCGAGGAAACCTACGTCTCGGCGCTCGAGATCAACGACAACACTCCAGACGTCTCGGACATCCAGGCGTTCGCGAGCGCGATCGACGCAGCTACGCCGGAGACGTTCGAGGCAGACATGGCGCCGTGGGTCGACCTCGACGCCATCGTCCGTTACCTGGTGGTCGATCGCGCGATCAAGAACTGGGACGGGATCATGGCCTTCTACGACCCGATCCGTCCCCACAACTTCTTCTGGTATCACGACAGCGGTCCCAACGGACGCTTTCACCTCATCCCGTGGGACTTGGACAATACCTTTTGGGAGACGGACCCGTACATGACTCCGCAGGAGTGGGCGCTCAATGTCCCACCGGTACCAGACTGGAACTTTGCGCCCGCGAACTGCGATCCGCGCCCGGTTTGGGACCTCGATTCCGGCACGTTCGTAACGCCACCGCGCTGTGACAAGTTCCTCGATCTACTCGCCTTGA
>CBINDO010000092.1:0-26268 GCA_966249405.1 uncultured bacterium
TACGGCGAGCACGCGGTTCCAAATCGTTTGCGCGGCGGCTCCTGCCAACTGCTGAAACACGATTGAACGCGCCAGAGATTCGAACGCCGTGCGTTTCTCCGAGTGCAGAATCGGGTCCCCGACGCTCTGACGCAGCGTGTGAATCTGCGGATGCAACGTGGCGAGATGTAGCGCCGCCGCGCCGTGAGCGCCCGTTGCAGCGGTCGACACCACTGCCGTATTGGGTGGTAGCGACGCGGCGCGAGGAGGTGAGGTCGAGGCCTTCGGCGCCTTGGGTGCTTTGGGCGCGGGTTTGGCTGCTTTGCGTGCAGAAGTGATGGGGGTCGTTGGAGTCGGTGTTTTCGGGGTTTTCGGAGGCATGGGGTTTCAGCGCTCCATGGACGCGTCGTAACGTTGGCGCGCGGACTCCACTTCGTCGAAGTGTTCGAGCATCCAACCATAAAGTCTTCGGAACGGAACGAGCAGGGAGCGGCCCAGCGGGCTGAGTGAATACTGAACGCCCACCGGCGACGTCGCGAGCACTTCCCGTTCGATCAAACCATTGCGCTCGAGCTGACGCAACACGTGGGTGAGCGACTTCTGTGACACGCCTTCCAAGCGACGTTTGATGTCGTTGAAGCGACGCGGCCCTCCGTCGAGCACGGAGAGCACCATCATCGACCACTTGTCCGCGACTTGGTCGAAGAGCACGCGAGACGGACAATCGGCGGCGAAGTGTTGAGCTTTGGGCGGTGACACGGCGGTTTCCTCGAGGGTACCTAGTTCCGGAAAAGTGCGTTCTTGATACCAAGTATCACGTGGATACTATGGCGGCCATGAATAGCAGCGCTTCGTCCGTCGATACTTCGGTTTTGTTTCGTCCGCTCCAGATTGGTTCGCTGGTCTTGCCCAACCGCATCGTGATGGCGCCGATGACGCGAGGCAAGGCGCCGGACGGCGTTCCCGGTGCCGCAAACGCCGAATATTATCGTCGTCGCGCCGCGGGAGGTGTCGGCTTGATCTTGTCGGAGGGCACGGTCGTAGAACGCCCCGCGTCGCGCAATCTTCCTGGAATTCCAAAGTTTTACGGCGAGGCTTCGCTTGCCGGTTGGGGCCGAGTGATCGATGCCGTGCACGCCGCGGGCGGGCGAATGGGACCGCAGCTTTGGCACGTCGGCTCGGTGCGCGCGGGAGAGTGGGAGCCAGACGCACCCGTCGAGAGCCCATCGGGACTAGTCGCGCCGGGTTCACCCCGCGGCAAAGCCATGACGGAATCGGACATCGCCGACACGATAGCGGCGTTCGGCAGAGCGGCGGCGGACGCCAAGCGGCTCGGGTTCGACGTCGTCGAATTACACGGCGCGCATGGTTACCTCATCGATCAGTTCTTTTGGGCGGGCACCAACCAGCGCAGCGATGGGTACGGTGGTGCCACGCTCCCTGAGCGCGCGCGTTTCGCGCGCGAGGTGGTCGCGAGTGTACGAGCCGCCGTTGGACCTGAGTTTCCCGTTCTGTTGCGCGTCAGTCAGTGGAAGCAGCAAGACTATCAGGTGCGGCTCGCGCCCTCCCCCCAGGAGTTGCAGGCATGGTTGGGGCCTCTCGCGGAAGCCGGCGTGGACGTCTTTCATTGCTCGCAGCGCAGGTTCTGGGAGGCAGAATTTCCCGAACTCGATGGGGAAGACGGCCTCAATTTCGCGGGCTGGGTTAAGAAGCTGACGGGCAAACCGACGATCAGCGTCGGTTCGGTGGGGCTCTCGGACGACTTCTTCTCGGCGTTCAGTGGTGGTCCGTCGCAGGTTTCTCCGCTCGACCGGCTCGTAACGCGCCTCGAACGCGACGAGTTCGACTTGATCGCCGTGGGCCGTGCGTTGTTGAGCGACCCCGAGTGGCCGAGCAAGGTGCGTCGCGGCGCAGCGGATGAGCTGCGTGGCTTCTCGCCCGCTCACCTGGCGACGCTGGACTGAGTCGTGCGCCCTTACATGAGGCCACCGGTGGAGCCGCGGCGACTACCTATTGCTTGCCGCGGCATCAAACGCTCGTGCTCCCCCATGCTCGCTGCCGTATAGCCCTACGATGCAAAGCGTTTGGCGGGTTACGTTGATTTGGGCTGTCGCTGTCGCGGCGATCGGGTGCGGAGGCGCCGAAATTGGCGAACCGTGCGACCAAACCGGTTCCTCCGACGAGTGCGTCGACGGCGCGATCTGCGACACCGAGGGTGAGGACCGAATCTGTCTCGCGGTTTGTAAGGAGGACAGTGAATGTCCCACCGACCGGAAGTGCACGGGCGTCAGTGGTTCGAACGTGAAGGCCTGTCACCCCAAATGACGAAACCCGAGTGCACGCGTTCGTTGCGTGACTCGGGTTTTGACGCACCCACGGCGCACCGTTACGCGGTGGCCTGGGCTGTCGCAGTTACGACAGGCTCTTCTTGAGGGCGCTCATCGCGTTGTGAGTGCGCAGTTGTTCCGGCAACACCTGGCGTTCGATCAGGGTCCGCGTCTCTACATCGAGATCGCCGAGGTCGCGTTGGTAATCGTTGCGGCCGTGGTCTTCACCCTCTTCCAGCGCAGCGATGGCGGCCTTCTCACCGAAGATCTGTGCGCCGTTGGTGACCAACTTGGCAAAGCTACCCCAAGCGCCCGAGCTCTCTGCGGGTTGGCCGCCTAGACGACGCACTTCACGCGTGAGGAGGTTGGCGCGTTCCTGGTGTGACCTCGCGCACTGCTCCAGCGTCGTGCGACTCGTGGCGTTGGGCAACTTGGCGAGCGCTTCGCGGTAACTCTCGGCAGCGGACAATTCGCCGCGCAAGAACGAGTTGAGTTGGTCTACCGTGTCCGTTTGGTTGAAGCTGCTTTGCATGTCGATGCATCCTTCCTGTTGGGTGGTTGGGTTTTGCGACAGGCGCTGCAAGTGGTAATTCGAAGCCACAACACAAGGCCTGTGATAGCCAACCTTGCAGCACGCGTGCCAGGCGAGCTCTGAGCCTTCGCAACCGCGCTGTTGAAGCATTGTTTCGCCTCGACGCGTCCTCATCAGCGGTCGCGGGCTCACGCTCGTCCGTACGCATACGACCGTGGCGCGCCGACACGAACGTGAACAATCGTCGCGGGACTCGGCTTCGAAGCGAGCGTGACCTTCGTCCGCAACCGCGAGCAGTCGTGGTGCGACGCGACCCGGTACCTGGGCGACCCTGACGAGCGGTGCACTCGTGCGAGTGTGGCCGAGCGGATTTGACCCGACCGTGACGGTGATGATTCACCGCTTTAAAGCGTTATCTCCGCGGCGCGACGAAGTTCGGACTGTGGCAACCTTGCGCAACGTGACAGCGCGCCACAGGCGAAATGCGAAATAAAGCCTCGCTTGACGTGGAACGATACTTGCTTGCGATCGTCGTTGCACGACGGCGCCAACTAACCTTCTTCTTCCGCCCACCGTTGCACTCTTTGGCTATGACACACGTATTGACTGCAGCGGACGGGACGATGTGCGTCGCCTCGGATTCGGCCAATTCCACGACAGAGTTCGCTGTCGAGCCTGGCCCCTATTCTCACTCCGGCGTCGTGAGCTCGGTGGTGACGCTGCTGTTCGTCGACGACGACGAGGACAGTGCGGAGTCCTTCATGCGCTACTTCCAGCCACCCGGGTATCGGGTCTTGCTGGCGAAGAACGCAGCCGAGGCTAGCCTCGCCGTGACCACGGAGAGCGTGGATGCCGTGCTCTTGGACGTCAGCCTGCCCGACGAAAAGGGTACCACCCTACTTCGCCGATGGCGCAGCGAGCGCTCGTTGCGGGACTTACCCATCTTGATGACGACGGCCCTGGACAAGCCGGAGGACATGGTGGCGGCGTTCAACGCCGGGGCCAACGACTACGTCGTCAAACCCTACGACTTCGGCGTGCTGGCTGCGCGTATCGCCGTGCACCTCAGGGCAAAGGAGAAACTCGACTGGGAGCGCTTCGTACAGGGGCGGCTGTCGCGTGCGCAGATCGAGGTGAGTCACCGTTTCGGCGGCGCGATGCACGGAGAGAACCTGGCCCTGTGGCAAGCCGAGTTGGTGCGGGCCTTCGAAAGCATCTTCTCGGACCGTGCCGTCGGCGCGTGGAACTTGTCTCACGACGACAACCTCGTACTGCAGGAGGGGGTGGCTCCCGCGACGGTGCTCGGCGCCCTGCAGCGGCGCACGGTTAGCCGCACCATGACGCCACTGTTGCAGCAATCGGCGATCTGGCTGCCGATCACCGACGGCGCGAGCGTGGTGACGTTGTTGTCGTTGGAGCTACTGCCAGGGGACGACGTGGAGCTCTTGGTGCGTCTGACCTCGACTTTCGCGAGCCAGCTGAGCGCACAACTCCAGGTCACTGCCACGTCTAGCAAGTCCTCCCTACCTCTGCCCCAAGACGCAACGGGTTCCAGCATCGCGATATGTCCGATTTGTCTCACGTGTTACGACCCCGCGTCGACCGACCGTTGTTCGGCCGACGGCTCCGAGCTACGTAAGGACTTCCCCGGGGTTACCCACGTGGTGGGCGGCCGCTATTGCCTGGAACGGTTGGTGGGCGAGGGCGGGATGGGCGCCGTGTTCAGAGCCTACGACGCGAAGTTGTCTCGGCATGTGGCGATCAAAGTGTTGCACGGTGGTCTGGCCAGCAGAGGCGAGTTCAGGAATCGCTTCTTGGCGGAGGCCACCTTGTGCGGGAGGTTGCGTCATCCGCACCTCGTCAATGTCTACGATTTTTGCGAGACCGAAGAGGGCGCGTTGTTCATCGTCATGGAGTGGGTGAACGGCAAGGACATGGGTTACTTCCTCCGGCGTCTCGGGGCCGCGAGCCCGGGCCAGGTCGCCGCCATGGTGCGCCAATGCGGCGAGGCGCTCGACTGCACCCATCGAGCCGGCATCATCCACCGTGACGTCAAACCCTCCAACATCATGCTCGTCCATTCGGACGCTATCGATGTGCGCCTGGCGGATTTCGGCGTGGCTCGGCGCTTGACCCCGGGTGTCTCACGGACGCTGCCCGGGTTGATAGTGGGAACCCCCAAGTACCTGGCGCCGGAACAAGCCTACGGTGGTCGCATCGGTCCGGGCACGGACCTATACGCGCTCGCGGTAGTGACCGCGGAGATGTTGTTGGGGCCGCACGTCAACCGTCGGGCGCGCGGCGCCGTTGACTTGAGCCAGCCGCCCATCAGCATGACCCACCCGCTGTTCGCCGAGGCCTCGCCACGCCTCGTGGAATTGTTCGAAGCGGCATGGAAACCCGACCTCAAAGACCGCCCGCCGCAAGTACTGGATTGGGCGACCGCGCTCGGCGAAGAGATCTCCAAACTCGAACGCCACGAAGGCCCAGGTTGGGCCCTCGCCGAAGAAGCGGGTTGAAGCGCGGGCAGCCCCTTGCGCTCCGTGCGAGGCTAGTCCAATGTCGCGCCAGCATGGCCGCCCCCAAGAGAGCGCTCGGCAAAAAGCCCGCAAAGAGCACCGCGGAGGCTCCGCCACCCGCGTCACAAGAACGCGAATTTGCTGGCTTTTCCAAAGCTTCTCTCGGTTTTCTTGCCGAGCTTGCCCTGAACAACGACCGCGATTGGTTCAAGGCCAATCAGGCGCGTTACGAGCAGTGCGTGCGCGACCCGGCGCTCGCCCTCATCCGCGCGATGGCGCCGCGACTCGCCGAAATCACGAAGCAGTTCGTCGCCTCGGACAAGAAGGTGGGCGGTTCGTTGATGCGTATCCAGCGCGACACCCGGTTCGGCGCCAACAAGCAACCGTACAAGACGAACATCGGGATCCAATTCCGGCATGTCGTCGGCAAGGACGTGCACGCGCCGGGGTTCTACTTCCATCTCGATCCCGACCGGGTGTTTGCGGGCGTTGGGTTGTGGCACCCCGAACCCGAAGCGCTGCGCGCCGTACGTGAACGGATCGTGGCCAAGCCCAAAGAATACGAACGCGCCGTGAGTGCTGCCCCGTTCGTCGAGAAGTTCACTATTGGCGGCGATAGCCTCGTGCGGCCCCCCCAAGGGTTCGATCCCACTCATCCGCTCATCGACGTCCTCAAACGCAAGGACCACATCGCGATGGTCGAGCTGCGGCACCGCGACGTGTACTCGCGGACGCTCGCCGCGGACCTCGCCGAGTCGTTCGCCGTCGCCTCGCCGTTCATGCGGTTCTTGTGTCAATCGCTGGGGCTCGCGTACTAGTTGGACGGGTCCGACCTTTAGACGCTCGTTAACTCGAATTAACCTGATGAACGCATACTACAAAGCTCGCCCAGAGGTTCTCGCACTGGTGCCCAAAGACGCCAAAGTCATAGTCGACGTGGGGTGCGGGAGCGGGATTCTGGGACAAGCAATCAAGGCCTCGAACCAAGCATGTGTGGTCTACGGCATAGAACCATTCGACTCGGCCGCGGCGCAGGCGCGCGCAGTGCTCGACGACGTCCTCGTAGGTACTGCGGAGGATCCTTGGCCCTCTGGTTGGAGCTCACCCGACTGCATAATCTTCGCTGATACGCTCGAGCATATGGTCGACCCGTGGGCGGTGTTATCTGCGTCCGCGCAGCGCCTCAAACCCGACGGCTGCGTTGTGTTGAGCGTCCCGAATGTTGCTCATCATTCGTCGTTAGCACCACTCCTCTTTCGCGGACAGTGGAACTACGTCGATCAAGGCATTTTGGACCGCACGCATTTGCGCTTCTTCGTTCGCAAAACGGTGTTCGAACTGACGGAAAAGGCAGGCCTGGAGATAGAAGTCGTTAGACGACAGTGGGCCTGGCCAGGGGGCTTTCCGGGCACCCTGCTCCGGATCGCTAGCTTCTTCCAGAAGGTGGCGGAGGGCCGCGCTGGCATTCGTCGTGAGGGACGCAGTTTGCTCGATCACGCAACTCTCCAGTATTTGATTCGCGCCCGCCCGCCAGCGGGGCGCTCTTTGACGCGGGGCGAGAGCGCATGAAGTCTTGGCAATCGGACATTGTGAACGCGTGCGCCGAATGGTCGAGCACCTTGCGTGCCGCCGTCGCAGGCACACTCGACTACGCCACACGCCCGCGCTACACCTCAGTGCCCTCGGAACCGAAAGTGGAGAGGTTGTTGCGCGACCGAGCCGTCTCGGCGTTGCCAACGTCAGACCAACCCAAGGTATCGGTAATCATCCCTGTGTATGGTAAGTATGCGACCACATACTGGTGCCTCGACTCGCTCGCCCGAACGAGGTGCAGCACCCCTTACGAGGTGATTGTTGTCGATGATTGTTCACCTGACGCGACCTTGCAGATGCTCGGTACGTTGGAAGGAGTGCGAGTCGTCCGCAACACCGAAAACCTCGGCTTCGTGCGTAGTTGTAACGCTGGGGCCGACGTGGCACGCGGGGAGTTTCTTTGTTTTCTGAACAACGATACGCGCGTAACAGATGGCTGGCTCGACGCCTTGCTCGGTACCTTTGATGACTTCCCCAAGGCTGGGATGGCTGGGGGCATGTTGATGTTCCCGGACGGCGTGCTGCAGGAGGCAGGCGGCACCGTATTCAGGGACGGCAATTGCAGTCACTACGGGCGCAACCGCGACCCACAACGGCCCGAGTTCAACTACGCCCGGCCCGTGGATTACTGCTCGGGCGCTTGCCTTGCGTTGCGTGCGTCGCTGTTTCATCAGCTGGGCGGCTTCGATCTCGTGTACGTTCCGGCGTACTACGAAGACACGGACTTAGCGTTCAAAGTCAGGGCCCAAGGCCTCGAGGTCATCTACCAGCCCGCGTGCAAGGTCGTGCACTACGAAGGTGTAACGCACGGGCGTAACCCGACTATCGGACTAAAGCGCCACCAGACTCTCAATCGAGCCAAGTTCGTCCAGCGATGGGCTCAGGAGCTGAAGGCTCATCCAGCGGCTGGCAATCGAACGTGGTCTGCAGGCGAACGTCGACTCAGTCGAGGTGTCTTGGTCCTGATGGCTAACGGTTATCCCGACTTTGGAACCGAGCTGGGAAGTGTGGTGCTCGACCTGAGGGCGAAGGGCCATCGAGTGTCGCTCTGCTCTCCAACGAACATGAACGACTTGGCGGCGTTGTGGCAGGCGAGGGGTGTCGAGGTGTTGCCTGGGCACGGCTTTAGCCGAACTGTCGCCCGTCTGAGAGGGTCTTGGTCGGCCAGGTATAACCACATTGCTTACGTGGGTCGGATCAATCTTCAGATGGCGCGGCGAGTGAGGCGAAGTGCACCCCATCTCAAGCAATGGCAACTGGCACCCAGCGGCGACCCGGATGGTGACCAGAATACGGTTGCTCTGGATGGCGTGCTGACACGTGCAGACGACCTAGCGGACTAGTGCTTGCGGTGGGGTAGCGATGGTGCCCGTTTCGCAGCCCTATTGAGAGCGGACAAGACTAACTCTGTTGAAACGCGAGCGCGCCATGCCGCGCAGCCGGGCGTCGCACAACAGTGCCAGGCCCGCGAAAGTGAGTGCCGCGCCGAGAATCCAGATGCACAACGACAGCGGTCCGTATACCCAGTGGACTGTCTGTGAGCCACCTAGAGCCGTCAATACCGTGACAGCTGCTAACGGTCCAACTGTCGCCAATGGTCGAGCTTCCGGCGCCAAGCGTCTAACCCACCACAGGACCAAACCCGGTGAGACAACGAAGTGTAGAAACGTACCCGCCGCAAAACCGACCGGTGTGGGTTCGAGCCACACTCCGATCAGCGAACCGGACCAATTGACGATCGTGACCAACAGGGAAATGCGTACCGACTTGCTCGCGTGACCCTTCGCCTCGATCGCCGCTCCGCCAATCCAGCTGAAGAAGTTGAACGCAAAGCCAACGGAGTAGAAGTAGAGCGGTACGACCGCCGGGAGCCATTTGGATGAGTAGATGACTTCCACGATCTGCTCGGCGCCACCCAAGAACAGGGCACAAAAGAACAGTGAAGGCAGCGCAGACAGCAGCGTTGCCTTGTCGAGCTCCCGTGCAAAGGCCTCCGGCTCGGCTTGGAGACGGCTCAGGTACGGAAAGTAGACGCGCCTCACGATCCCAACGGGATGGGTGGGAAACCATGCTGTCCCTTGAGCGAAGTTGACGATGCCCAGCGCGTCCTTCCCAAGGCGCGCGCCCACCAAAACAGGAGTGAGCGCGGTGTTGACGAAGCCGACGATGTTGTTGCCCTGAAAGGCGAATCCAAACTTGAGCAGGTCCTTGACCTTCGAATGGTCGTAAATGAGCTTGGGCTTCCACGGTAGCACCACGTTTGCTGCGATGCTAACCAACGCGGCCTGTCCCACCGTTGCCCATACCAGCGCGGCCGCGCCGTATCCCAGATGCGCTAGCACTAGCGCAGATCCGTAATATACCAGCGTGCCGACGAATTCGAGCAGACCGACCCAACCGAAGTTGACCTGTCGCTCCAGGATTAGAAACGGCACCGCCCGCATCATCGTGAATAGCAAGCTGAGCGCGAGGCCAGGCAACAGCCACGCCGCGTCGCCCGCGAGAGCTGGCCAAATGATTGGCAAGGCCGGCACCGCCGCGAAGGATATGACAACCAGAGCCAAGCCGATCGCGGCTTGCAGCCACCAGATGGAAGACAATTCGACGTCGTCCGGAGCTTGATGCTTCTGAACGAGGGCTGCCCCGAGGCCGGTGTCCCCCACCAACTTGAAGAACGACACCGCGAACTGGAGAATGCCAAACACACCGTAGTCGCCAGGAGTCAGTATGCGTGCAAGGTAAACGTTCGCCACTAAGATTACGACGTTCTGCAAGACCGATCGCACCGTCAGTGCGATCAAGCCCAACTTTGCTCGTCGTTTCAGAGCTTGCGCAGCTTCGGTGCCGCCCGCAGGGTCGGGTTGTTCCAGTATGCCCATTCAGCACTTACCGCCCAGCCACGGTGCAAGATGACGCCACAGGTCGTCAACGGGCAGCTCGGTGTTCGACTGAATGACGGCGAAATACGGTGGTCCCGCGCCCTCGAACAGAGGGCTCGGATCCCAGCCTTCGAGCGTCTTGGTGCTCTTCCACAACGACCGCTCGATGTCGTAGATGCACGCTTCGGACTCGACGTGATAGCGGTCGAACTGCTCCGTTGCCTCGAGATAGGTGAAATACAGGGCGTATTCGGCCCAAGGCGTGGCTGCGGCGAGGAAATTCATCCACGGCGCGGCGGCGTTGCTGCGCACCCAATCGTGAAAGCGTTGTCGGAGGCCGCGTTGGCCTTTGGCCCACTCCCGCCGTACGGCGCGTTGGCTCAGGTGGCTCACCGTCTTTTGCACGCCCTCGGTCGACCAAACGACGGGCGTCACGTTGTGCAACACGTCGCGCCGTTTGGCGGTGAGGCCCAGCGTCGCCTCGGCGCCGTCGTACCAGTCTTGGTGATCGGATTGATGCATCACGTGACAGCGCGCTTTGCCCTCGGGAACTAGCTCCGAGTACCCGCAACGCCGGGTGCAAATCACGTCGGCGTCCAACGTGAGATAAAACGCGCTGCGTACAAAGCTGCTCGCGACGAGCTTGACGAGCTGCTGCTTGTACCAACCTCGGAGTGGCAAGTCGTCGAGGCCCGGTGCCCAAGCGGATTCGTCGATCACCTGAAACGGCAACTGCAAGTTGCGTAGTCTCGCTTGAACGTCGCGGACCGCCGAGCGGGGCACCACGATCCACAACGTTCCGAGGTCGGTCATGTAGCGCTCGAGCGACCGCGCGAGCAGGCCAAATCGATCGAGATCGCGTGGTACGAGCGGTAAAACGGCGTCCAACTGGGGCATGAACGCCGGCAACCTAGGCGAGATCGCCAGCAACGGCAACTGCGCCGTGGTCTGTCGCGGAGGTGCCGAACTACGCGTGGCGCGTAGCGTCCTTGAGTGCGCTGCGGCTTCCGACTAGAGTCCTCGCCGCTCATGAGCCCACCTGTTTCGCGACTTCGAATCTTGGCGCGCCCCGCCTTCGAGAGTTCGCGAATCAACCCATACACGAGTCTACTCTACGGCCCGATGCGGCGCGCTGGTCACGAGGTCGTCGAGTACCGCTGGGATCGCGCGGTCTGGGGCAAGTGGGACGTGATCCACGTGCACTGGCCGGAGTCGGTGTTCAACCACACCCTGCCAGAAGCGTGGATCACGACGGAGAGCTTGCTCGTCGCGCTCGGACGCGCACGTGCCCGTGGCGCCAAGGTGTTGTGGACCGTGCACAACTTGCGCGCGCACGAACGCCGTCACCCCGTCGCCGAGGCGCGCTTCCGCGACCGGTACTTCGAGTTGCTCGACGGCATCGTTACATTGAGCGAGGCCGGACGAGAAGCCGCCGTCGCGACGTACCCACGGCTTGCCGCGTTGCCTAGCTGGGTGGTGCCACATCCGCACTACCGCGGGCGTTATCCGGACACGATGAGTCGCGCGCAGGCTCGCCAGAGCTTGGGTGTCTCGAACGATACCCGCGTCCTGCTCAACTTCGGCCGCGTGTTCGAGTACAAGAATTTGCCGGCGTTGTTCGCTGCCGTGAAACAACAATCGGCGCAAGATTGGCTCGTGATTGTGGCCGGTCGTCCCCGTAGTGCCGAACTCGCGGCGCAACTCGAGCGTGAAGCGCGAGTCGACCCCCGCATCCGCCTCGACTTCGAGTTCATCGGCGACGAGAGCGTGCAGCGCTACTTTCGCGCGGCCGATGTCGTCGTCCTGCCGTACCGAGAGATCTTGAACAGTGGCACCGCCCTGCTCGCGTTGTCGTTCGATCGGCCAGTGTTGTTGCCCCGTGCGGGCGCGGGCGCGGAGCTGACGCGACGGATCGGCGGCGACTGGGTGTATACCTATGAAGGGGAGTTGGGCGCAGCGGACGTCGCGGCAGCGTTATCGGCAGGTCAAAGACTTCCCGAACGCACCAATGGCGAACACTTGGCGGAGTTGTCTGCCGAAGCGGTGAGCGAAACGCTGCTCGGCGTATATCGGGAGCTCGTCGAGCGATGAAACCACGCATCGCTTGGGTCGTCCCGTATCTGCCCGCGCCGGCGACGAGCGGCGGCGCGATTCGCATCGTGCAGTTGGCGCGCGCCGCCAGCGAGCAGTTCGAGTTGCACCTGTTCTGTCGCGGTGAACTGTGGGAGCGCGGACGGCTCAACGACCCCAACTTGCGGTGTTTCTCGTCGGTGTGGATGGGTCGCGACTATTGGCCGTTCCCCGATGCGGGAGTGCCGCGCAAGGTGCACAGAGGGAGCCCCTCTCGCCTGTACGAGCGGATCCGCGGGCTGCACCGGCGCACGCCTTTTTCCGGGCTCGTCCTCGAGCATTGCTGGGGCGCGCGCGGCGCGTTCGAGCTCGGCATCCCGACGTTGCTCGACGAGCACAACATCGAGAGTCGTTACCTGGCGTCGTGGTATGCGGCGCGCGGCGACCAGAGTCAGGATGCGGCCGCCGAGGTCGCGGCGATGCGGCGCTGGGAGCGCGACGTTTGGCCGCAACCCAAGATGCTCGCTTGCGTGAGCCCCGACGACGCCGAGGACGTCGCCAAAGTGCGCCACGATCCGGCTCACTTGATCCCAAACGGCACCACGATAACTCCGGGTGCCGTCAATCCGCCCACGCGACGCAACGGTCGTGTGTTGTTCGTTGGCGCGTTGCACCACCCGCCGAACCGCGATGCGGCGCTCCGGTTGGTGCAACAGGTGATGCCGCACGTCTGGCTCGAGATGCCTCACGTCGGCGTGGACATCGTGGGCCCGTCACCACCCCAAGAGCTGCTCGAGCTGCGTTCGGAGAACGTGCGCATTCACGGCGCGGTCCCGAAGGTGGCGCCCTATCTCGCGCAGGCGTCGGTGTTCGCGTGTCCGCTGGAGGCTGGCGCAGGTACGTCGCTCAAGACGATCGAGGCGCTCGCCGCCGGCGTGCCTTTGGTTTCCACCTACGTCGGCGCGCGCGGCTTCGGCCTGGAGTCGGGTGTTCACTACCACCACGCCGATACACCGGGAGCGATGGCTCACGCCATCGTCGAGGTGCTCCGAAACCCCGCCAAATCCGCGGCGATGTGTACTGCTGGCCGCGCCCTGGCGGAAACCTTCGACTGGCGACTGCTCGGCAAACGCTACCGCGAGCTGCTTTGGGAGCTCATCAAGTAGGGCGCGCACAAGTGCGCGAAGGGCACCGTCTGGCTTTCGGCTAGGATCCGTGTCGCGTCGTAAGTGAGCAAGTTCGACACCGAAGCGTACCAATGGATGACGTGCGTGTTGGGCGTCACGATGTCGCCTACGACTCGGTCCACGTCCGATGTCTCACGGAAGTAGTGGTTCGAGATGACCGGACCGAGGGGGTAGAAATACTCGGGCGGCAGCAACTCCACGCGCGCCTTCGGTTCCGTATCCCGCTTGTCGTCAATCTGAAACACCTGTTGCAACAGGTGGGTGCCCAAGCGAAATGGCTTAGCGAGCTCGGCATCGGGCAACGTACAAGCGTGATCGAGGGCCGCGAGGAAAGCTGGGTGCGCGGGCGCCGCGCCCAGCACCGCGTTGTTTACTGCCAGCGCGTAGTAGGAGTTGAGATGCGCCTGGGAGCGGTAGCCGCGAGGTACGTTGGCCAAGAGCTTGCGCGCCACGGTCAGTGCCGGTCCGTCGAGCCAGAAATAGCGGCTGCGCTTGTCCAGCCGTTCCTTGGGCCAAAGCAGGCGTTCTTGGCCACAGAAGGCCGGATAAGCGCGCAGGTCGTCGAAACTTCGCAGCGTCAACGTGTCCGTGTCCAGGTACACGCCGCCGTGACAAAACAGGTACAGCAGACGGACCAGGTTCGCGCGTGCAGCGGGCGTGCGCAGGTGCCGCCAAATGTGTCCGAGTCGGTGGGTGTCGAGGCCGCGCCCGTACACGTCGAGAGCACGGCGCGAAGCCGCGCTGAGCAACGCCTCGAAGTCGAGGGACTCGACGCGCAGACCGGGCACCTGCAGGCGCGCGTGTTCGTCGGGCGTCAACCCCGAGACCAACAGTACGACCTGGGCGTCGGGGTTGTGGGCCGCGGCGGAACGGAGCGCGAGTTCGACGAACAACGGCACACGCGCGCCGAACCAAACGAACAACAGGTTCGGGGGGATGGGGCGGCGGGCGTCTCGAGCAATGGTCACGGCGGCACGGCTTCCTAGACCGAGTTGGGGTGCGGCACAACGCGGATACTCCGTTGCGGCACGAGCGCAATCCGGGTAAGGTCACGGGCGTGAATCTCCCGGGGTTGTCAGAGCTGCGCCAAGAAATCGATGCGGTCGACTCGCAGATCCTCAGCCTGTTGCACCGGCGTTTGGAGCTCGTCTACAAAGTGGGTGAGATCAAGAGCGTTCATGGCGTGAAGGTTTACGATCCCGAACGCGAACGCCTGATGCTCGCCAGGTTGGGCAGTATGGCCAAACCGCCGATGGCGCCCGACACCGTGCGCCGCATTTTCGAGCGCATCATCGACGAGTTTCGAAGCCAAGAAAAGCACCACATCCAGGAGCTCTGACGGCAGCAGTGGCGCAGCGTCCGGTGCGCGGCACGAGGTGCGCGCGTGGCGCCGACTCGAACACGGCGCCTGCGGTTCTCGGTCCGAGCCGCCCGGTTTGCTGACGGCTTCCCGCTCTCAGTGCAAGATGTGCCAGCTGCCTTCGTGTTCGACGCGCGGGACGTTGGCGTCCCCCCAGTTGGGCAGTGGGCCTTGCTGCTCTGGGGTAACGGCGGGTTGCGGCGGGGGCGGGGCGCTGGGCTGCGGACCCGGGGAGGCGAACGGCTCCTTGGCGGCCTGGGCGATCCGCAAACGTCGCAGCTCGTCGAGCGCCTCTTCACGTGCCCAACGGCGCAAGGTCGCTTCCTGCCGTTGCCGCTTGCGGCGCCACGCCAACACCACCAACACGAGCGCACCACCCCAAACCAACGTGCCGCTCATCAAAACGGGCCAGACGGTGTAGCGGCTCTCGGCGTCGGCTTGCCACACCCGTTCGAGACTGAACGAGTCGAGCCCGTAGGCGTCAGACATCGCCGCCTCGAAGGCCTGGCCGCGGCGCAGCCGTTTGATGAGCGAGCGGAAGCGCTCCTGATCTTCGGTTCGCAGCAGATAACGGACGACGTCCGCCGACTGCGCGTAAGCCAGCGGCACGCCCACGATGTCGTCGGGGAAGTGCCGTTCGATTTCGGCGAGCGGGATCAGGTTGCCGCTGACCACCGCCGTCCACAAGGTCTGCGTGCGTGCGAAGGCGTTCTCGCGTGAGAGGTGCACGGCCAGGCCTTCGTTGAACCACAGCGGCACCCGAGCGCCTTGGACGGCCTCCTCGAGCGCGAGGTGCGCGAGCTCGTGACGAAACACCTCGAGCAAATCGTGATCGGTGTTGGGATGCACTGGCGTCTGCGTGAGCAAAATCAACTCGAGCTTGGAATAGGCGACGCCCACTGCGTATTTGGGGTAAGGCGCGCCGGTGGGCGCCAGGCTCGCCATCTGCGTTGGATCCTCCGCCAAACGGACGCGGACCTTGCTGAGCACCGGTTGCCCGAGCCGCAAGCTCGCTTCGGTGCGGAAAGAGTGCGCCTGTTGAATTAACGGTTCGACCCAGTGAGAGAGCGAGGGTGGGTAAGCCAAGTGCAACCACCCCGCGTCGAATGTGTCGAAGCCCCGCGGCAGCGGGGCTAACTCACCGAGGTCATCGCCGAGCTGCGGCGTGTCTGCGGGTCTGCGCACGTCCGACGCCGCGAACGCCGGCCAGCCCACGACGAGGAGCGCAAACGCCAAGAGCCAGGCACGCAGCCGGAGTAGCCCGTAGTGCCACCCCGCACGACCAAACGTCGACGCGCGGCCGGTTGCGGGGGATACGGTGGAAATCGAAGTGCCGGATGGCGAAGCGCTGGCGGGGGATTGGGCTCGGGAACGCACTCGGACATCGTGAGACATAGGCAACACCGCAAACGCTGAGCTAGAAGCTGGGTCGTGAGGCGACGTTCGTCAACTCGAACCTCTGAGGATATATGCGGCGGGTGGCATGGCACGCTTGATGTCGGGGCAACCTTTCCGCCGCAGCGCGTCGCGGCGCCGAAGTTTTGTACCCTTTTGTTGCACCAGCGGTGTAAACCCCTGGGTGCGCAAGTACGCGACTTTGGGCCTAACCGGCGACGTCGCCGGGCAATCACCTCCCGAACGTCGCGTGTCACCGTCGTCTCCACGGTGACCGCGATGGAATCCGAGCAGCCGGAGCGCGCGGTGTCGATCGCAGTGGCGGCGCTTTTGGGGCGCGTCCGTGACCCCTGTTGCACCACATGCGGTACCAACGGCTCGACCGGCAGCTGCACGCTCTCGACGCGCGTGCCCTGGGAGTTGCTCCCAGCGCCTGCGGCAAGAGCCCGACCGAGATCGGCGGGAGGGCGGCGAGCGTCGGTGCCCGAGCACTAACGGGTTTAGAACCGAGCAAGGCGGAGACCGAGGTGAGCCGCGCGCCTTGCTTTCGCCATTTGTGGAGCTTCGTTCCGAGGCCGCCGCGCGGGAGGCGAACTGCAGTACTTGCCGCGTTTGCAAGGTGCTCGGTGCGCGAGCGACCCCTGAAATACTGCGGCTAAGTGGACTCGAGCTGCCGTGCGCCTGCCCGCCTTGCTGACGATACAATTCGCAGGCTGCCCCTCGACGTCGCTGGGGGCGCCACGTGCCCCGACGCCTCGCGTGGGAAGGCCTCGACGAGCACTACCTCGAACCGCCGCGACGACCACGACGTCAAAGATCAGTAGAACGAACTCGACGGCAGGCGGCGCACACCGGTTGTGGGCTGCGGTGACGGGCTGGTAACGAACGCCGGCCGGCACCTCCCGCCGCAGGCCGGCTTTCGAAGCGAGGTGTTAAGTTGACGAGTGTGCACTCGTTGCGGATATCGTTGGTCGGGCGGGGCATCGGAGCCCGGCCTGCGTCGCGGTCTGGCCTGCCGGGATTCGCTGAGACGCGTCAATGTCTCACAGAGACGAGCCGGGCGGTGGCTTCCGTGCTCGCTCGTTCCTATGCGAAGGTCGCGGGTCTGTCGGAGGACGTTGGGGAGCGTTCGCTTACGAGTGTTAGCCGGCGAAAGTGAGCGCCACGGCGACCACCAACGCGATACCTAGCGCCGCGCGGGCAAGCGTAGGTCCAACTCGGAGTCGAGCGCTCAAGGCGAACCAAGCCAAGAACGCGGCAACGACCATCACCGCCAGCGTGGCCGCGCCCAAGGGACGGTGATGAGTGAACTTGTGGATCAGCCCGAACAAGAAGTAGGAGCTGATACTCGTGAGCGCCGTCGCAAACAACGCTGCGTTGAGAGCGGGGCTTCGTAGTAGCGGTGTGGCGTCGTTGTTCATGAGCGATGGATGCGTGATTTGCCGCTTGGTCGGGATAGCAGATCTCGTGACCGACCGAGAGGAAACTCGGCGCGGCCAATTCAGCGCACGGGGCTCGGTGGCTGGGGACCGCCGCAAGGTTCCGGGTGCGCGAGGGCTGCGCGCGCTGCAGCTTGCGCGATTTGCGGCACGCCGTCCTGCATCAACGGCGCAAGGCGGCGTTCGAGGTCAGGCGGATTGAGTCGACCCACGGCGTTCAAGCTCGACTTGGCGATCAGACGTTCGGTCTCCGACGCGCTCAAGTTGCCGAACTTCAAGGCGGAGCTGGTCAGCTCGCCTAACATCGTGCGATCGCACATCAACCCCAGGCTCGTCGCGGCCGTCGCGCGCACGTCGGGATCCGCATCGTCGCGAAATGCCTCACGGACTACTTCGAGCTCGCTGCGTGCGTTCTGTAATCCTAGAGTGTGTATGGCCGGACGACGGACGGACGGGGCGGCGTCGCCTTCCGCGGCGTCGGCCAAACGCCGCGTCGTCTCGCGGTCGACGGGCAGCCGCGCGAGCGCCCGGACCGCAGCGCTCCGCACCAGTGGCCAAGAGTCACTCTGCAGGCGGCCGTGTAGAGCGCTGCGCGCCGAGGCGACCGATTGTTCACCAGCGGTGACTACAGCGGCTTCTCGCACCCGCACGTGGCCGTCGTCGATGGCGCCGACCAGCGCCGCGGTATTGCCGGTCGTCACGCGCAGCACCCGCGCTGCCTCCGTGCGTAGCGCGGGCTCCTTGGCGCGCGTCAGCGCTTCGACCAAGAACGTCTGGAGCTCGCGGTCTTTGGGCGCCAACACCGCGGCAGGGGCTAGCGCGAGGTAGCGGGTCGCGAAGTCCGCGCCCGTCAACCACTGGCGCAAGCGCGGCGCCGCGACGTCGACGTAATCGACCAGACGCGCGCCGAGGGCCCGCGCGAGAAAGATGCCCGCGCGCGGCTCGAGTTTGGGATCGGCGAGCAACACTCTCGCGCGCGCGGCCGCCTCGGGCTGGGTTATCGCGGCTTGAAACGCGAGTTGAAGCACCCGCCGTTTGGCGCGAGAGCCGCCACCCAAGAGTGGCGTCATCGCGTCGACCGCAGCTACGGGGTCGAGGCGTACGAGCACGTTGGTGAGCAAGCGTGTGCGCTCCGAAGCGGATTCGGGCAAACGTCGAGCGAGCGCTGGGATGGCCCGAGTCCGGCACCGCAGCAACCCGGCGCGACCATGTTCGGCTTCGGCGCTGCCCTCGTTGTTGAGGGCGTGTACGTAAACGCCAACGGAATGCTGGCAAGGCGCGGCATCCATGACGTTGAGGGCTCGCATGCGCCCCGCCTCCGAATAGCCGCGGTAGCGGGTTTGCACGCGTTCGAAGGCGCTGCGCCCTACGTCCTGGAGCAGCTGCTCTGCCGCCGTCGCTTGGTCTCCGCCCGAGTCCAGATCGGCCAGAGCGAGGCTCAGTCGCGCTTCGTCGACGTCCGTCGTCGCGCCCACCTCGGAGAACCCGACGTCCACGTCGCCGTCGTTTCGTTCCGCAGTGTCGAGGGAGATCGCGAGACAGCTGGTCTTCAGGGGCGTCGGCAGCGGCACGTACCACTCGCGGCCGGCGGGAGCCGGTTTGGAAGCCGCGTCAGGCGGCGTCGCCGACGTGGGGTCGACGTTCGACGGGGGCGCGGCGGGATCGGTCGCGGCTTTGGCGAGGTCGACGCGAAATACGGCGTCGCGCGTCGCCACCCAAAAAGCGTTCGGCGGCTGGTAATCCGCTTTGGGGTGCGTCGGCGCGGTGAACGTGAGGCCCGTTATGCCGATCGAGTCGGGCGCGCGAAACACCACGAACTCACCCCCGCCGCTGCCGCCACGGTTCTCCGTCCAAACGGTCTCGGCGTCGTTGTCGACGAGCGCAGCCGGGGAGCCCTTGCCACTCGACGCGACGAGCGGCGTGAAGATGTTGGTGGAGACTCGGGTCGACAACGCCGCGACTCCGAGGGTGGGCGCCGCATCGCGCTCCGCGCTCGGCAAACGCTGGAGCTTGATGGCCTTGAGGGTCATCGTCTGCGGATGCAGCAGACGCGGTGACAACAGCGCTTTTCTGCCGCACAACGTCACGTCTTCTTGGATGTTGCCGACGACGACGTTCACCGCGTCGTTCGACGTTGGCAACAGCTCGACCGAGCTTCCGGTTCGGTCCGGTTCCTCGCCCGTGGTCAGGCCCGTCTCACCCGCGAACGCGACGACCGGCGCGTGCGGCTCGGCGGCTGTTGTAGCAGGCCGCGCCCCGGGCGAGGCGTCGATCGGGGCGGCCACCACCAACTCGAAGCGACGTTCGCCCGCCGCAATCACGACGTGGGCAGCGCGACGTCCCTCGCCCAAGTCGAGGGCCGTGAAGGTCGGGGCCACTTCCGAGAACGGAGCTTCCAAGGTCCAAGCGGTGGCAGCGCTCCAATCGCAGGTACGCCGGCAAACCGCGGCTCGGATGGTCGTCCCCACGCGCCGGAGCTCCAACCGGGGTTGGCTCTTGGTGGCCTTCACCTGGCCAATGGGGGCCTGCGCCTCTTGTGCGGAGGCCGGCCGCCCCGCGCCCAGCGCCCCCAACACCAGCAAGCCACAGCCCAACCGGACCGAAATTCCTTTTAGTCTTCGCATGTTAGCCTACCGTTTTTGGACAACCTGTGGATAACTCGGTTGGTTATCCACAGGAAACAATTGGTGTCCCAGGCTTGTCCACAGGGCGCCCACACAGGCGCCAACTTCTCACTTGAAACTACGCGCCGGCGTCGCCTCTCACAAGAATAGCTGTTGGTCCGCCGTCGAGACCCCGAGCTTGGTGAGGACGACCTTGAGCAGTTTGTGCGGGACGGAGACGCGTGTGGGCATCCCCCCCGTCATGTGGAACATTTCGAGGAAGTTGAAGCCGCTGTCGAAGCGCGCCGCCACGCTCACGTTGTGCACGTCGATCACGACGCTGACGGCCTCGCGCTCTTGACCGAGGAGCAGCAACATCGTCTTGTCGATCGGCTTGTAGCCCTCGCGGACGTCGACGACGGCGACGCCGGGGAAGCGCCGGTAAGTGCTCGCCGCGCGCCGCGTCTCCTGCTCGATGGGGATGAGTTCGTCTCCCGCGGCATCGATTGGTCCCCACAGCCCAGCGTCCGCTAGTCCCGTGGCCAGGTGTTGGATGACGAGGCCGAACAAGCCGTAGTCGCGGGGCCTAGCGCGCAAGGCCCGGTCGAAACGCGCCCCGATGGCACTCGGGGTACCCACGCGGGTGTCGATCGCGCGCGCGTCATCGTCGCAGCCGGGGTACGGCTCGATACCCCCTCGTTTCCACTTGGCGGCGCTCGCCAAGCCATCGAAGTCGGTGTGACACACGATGGTGTTCACCACGCCAACGCGCTCGACCAACTCTTTGGTGATCATCTCCGGGCAAGCGCCGTGTTCGGCCTTGGTGCTCAAGACGAACCTGGGATCGCCAGCGTAGTCTACGTGCCGCTCGTGGTCGTGGTGGTCGACCCACGCCGCGAGCCTGTCGCCGAGCCCCTCGATCAAGGGCAACGTCACCTTCTCGAAGCTCGCGTCGCCCGAACCGCCCGCGAACGCAATGTCGAGGACGACGACGCGCCCCGTGAGCTCGCGCGCGCGCGGAACTTTGCGAGGGGTGCCGTAGTGAAAGTGGAGCGGCTGCATTGGCTACCTTCTACGGCACCGCTGCCTCGGCGCACAGCAATTTGCACCACCGCGGTCCGGACGCAGAAGCCGGGCCGGAGGTCGCCCGAGAGCGCGTCAATTCGTCGGCAAGGTTGGAGGCGCTTGCTCCAGCTTTTCCGAGCAGCTGCGCAGCGTCTTCATGCATACGAGCACGGCGACGCTCGCCAAGATCAACGTCAACAGTCGTGGGGTGGGGCGGCGTTGCACCATGGCTGACTCCGATCACGCTAGCCCGTGCGTCCGCACCTTCAAGGCGCCAGCGGCTTCGGATCGACGTAAAAGTCGAGAGACTGCAGGTTGGTGATCGGACCTTCCCACACCTCGAACCCAACTGCCACGCTCAGCACTTGTTCACCTGGTAGCTGTAGGCCACGCGCCGCGACGTCGCGGAAAAAGTCGAGCACGTCGAACTCGATCTGCGGCGAGTCCTGACCTTCGGCGCGCACGTAGTTGATGATCGGGGCGCCGTTCACCTGGCCTTCCCAGATGTCCCACACGCCCTCGGCGTTCGTGACGCTCACGCCTCTGTGGCTGGTGAGACGCCCTGCCGGTTGTTGTCCTGGCGGGTCGCGCAGCCACACCATGAAGTAACCGGTGAACTTGCCGGTCGCGTCTCCGAGCCAAATGTCGTACGCGACGTTGTAGTCCGACGTGTTGCCGTTGGCTGCCCACAACCAACCCGTTCGGAGGCTGCCGAGCTGGCTGATGGGTGCCGGCAAGCCACACGACTTCGATCGATCGCTCGAGTATTGTCCGCAGAACATCGTCGGATACGACGCTGGCTCCCAGTTGTCGCCCGGAAAGCCCACCAGGCTCTCGAGCGTGAATGCGGTCCCGTTCCAGGTCACCGAATGAGATTCGAACTTGGGACCCCAGCCGTTGGCCATGAAGCTGTAGTTGCGTCCGTCGCGCGTGACTTGGCCTTTGGCGTAGCGGTCCGTCGAGCTGCCCTGGCCACACATGACGCCCGAACCGAGCGGCTGCTGCGGTTGTTCCGACGCCGGACACGCCGCCGTCGCCAACGGTGGGACGGCCGGATTCGGGCCCACGGGTGCACCCGGGTCGGCGGTCCCAGAGCCGCAGCCGACGCAAGTGGAGACGATTGCAACCAGGGCTAAGAGACGAGAGCGCATGACGATCGCCAGCGCAAGTAGCACTTGTCGGGCGACCGCCTCAACCAGGAACTCACCGCGACGTAGCCGGATCGCAGCGGTTGCAACGACTCACCGCACCGTGCCGCGGCACGTCTGCTGCACGCGGACCTCTGGCAGTCTGCCGGCCTTCCAATCTTCGCACGCTTGCCCCAACAGCTCTACCTCGGTCGCGCTGGCGAGCGTCCACTGGTCTTTGGTTAACACCTCGCCGTCCGCTGTCACCTGCAGCAGATCGGGCTTGTTCGGAGCAAAGTCCAACTGGAGCGTGCAGTCGATTAGGATCTCGCGGCTCAAGTTGGCCAGGGCCGCGGCGAGCGACTGGGCGTCCGAGATTTGGTAATACAGGAGCTCTTCCTCGGACCCACTCGCGAGTTCGTCGGCCGTGGAAGCGGGCATCGCTGCGTCTCCAACGGCCGCGCCGGCTTCCGCCATCACGACGCCGGCGTCTACACTGGGCTGCGCGCGGCCCCGCGCAGTGCCTGCCGCGACGGCCATGTCGTTGAGCAGCGTGGCGTACGGCGCGCCGCCCGGCATGCCGATGATGTACGTGTCGACGCCGTCGTCCGATAACCGCTTCAGCTCGTCGAGCGTGGGGTCACGGTCCAGGCACAGATGAGGAAACCAGTCGGGAGCGCAACAGTTGAGCGACTCGTCGCACACCGTGCCGTCGTCGAACGTCGCGCCCTCGATGTTGAGGATGCACTCCTCGGCTTCACACGGACGTGCCAAGTTGCAGTTGGGGGCTCCGTCACTGAGCAAGAACACGTAGGTGTCACCCTCGAAAGCACGAATCGTCGGGTACAACTCGCTGAGCGTCGGACTGACCGGTGAGCCACCCTCCGGGGTGTAAGCCTGGAGCTTGAGGTTCAGGGCCTGTAGCGTCGACGTGTCGCCTGGGCGTTCACCGTCTTGTAAGGGAAAGACTTCGTTGCCAGCTTCGCACGAGGCGCCCGCGAACGTATTCGGGAACACGGCCGCCCCGAAGTTGACGCGCGTTTGCACGCCTTCGAGCATGTCCGAGATCGCGCTCACAGCGGTTCGATACCTGCTTTGGTTGCTGCCGGGCATGCGCTCGAGCATGCTGCCCGAGGCGTCTATCACGAAGTAGAAGTTGGGCTTCACGATCGGCAGCTCGACGAGTGTCTCACAGGGGTCGTCGGTGCCGTCAGGCAGCGGCGCGAAGGTCGCTGCCGCGTCGTTGTCGCGCGTTGGCTCTTCGTCGTCGTCTTGGCTGGCGTATGGGGGCCGTCCTCGCTGACTGGTGCACGCTGCCAGAATGGCAATCAGCGGTAGGGTTACGGCGGCGCGCATCATCACTGCAAATGTAGAGGAGGCCTCGAAGGCGTGCCAGGCGCCGCGTCACCGCCCGTGCCCAAAATTGCTACGGCACTTTTTCGACAGCCGGGGTTTGCGGCCGTCGCTCGCGTGTTATGAGGCCACAGATGCCAGAACCCACGGACTCGAGTGGCGAGGCGCGTGCCATCAAGTCGGCCTCCAGCAGAATGGGGTTCTGGCTGAGCGCCGTTTGGGGCCTGTTGTTGGCGGTTGTGTTTGCTTGGGGGGTGACCTGGAGCCAACGCACGACGTATCGGTGGGTGGTGGTTCCCAGCGCACCCGTCGCCAAAGGGCTAGCGGCGCTCCACGTCGTGGTAACTTCCAGCGCTCCCGTCGTCGACGCACGAATCGAGGTGCTCAGCGAACAAGGACCAGGTAGCTACGTCTCGGCTGCTACGGGCCAAACCGGCGCGGACGGCGGCTTGCGTCTCACTGAGCTGCCGTCAGGTCCCGCTTATGTGCTCGTGCGCGCAGCCGGATTGACGCGAGCAGTGCAGCGGGTGGTGCTCTACGGCAATACCGAATTGCCGATCGCGTTGCAAACGGGTCGCAGCCTCGTCGTCAGCGTCGAAGACGAGCAGGGTACGCCGCTGCCGGGCGCGACCGTGCTGGTCAAACCATTCGACGGTCGCAGCGCGCAGCCTGTCCCCGAGTCCGACGACCAGCAGCCAGCCGTCGAGGAGCCGGAGCTCCGAGACGCGGTGGTGCCGTTTGGTTATGTCACGGATGAACACGGTGTCGCGCGCTTGGATGGGCTAGGCCCGGCGCCGTATACGTTGTCGGTGTTTGCGCGTGGTTACTCCACGGTGCGGCGAGACAACGTCACCACGGACACGGAGGTGACGCTCGCGCAGTTGGGAGCGATCAGCGTATCGGTGCTCGGGCCCGCCGGTGATCCGGTGCCGAACGCCGAGGTCCAGCTCGTCGGCACCCGCGTTTGGCCAGCAAAACGCGCCAAGGCCGACGCTCGTGGTCGCCTGACGTTGGGCAACCTCCCCGAAGGTTTGTACGACCTTCGCGCCGTGGAAGGCCGTTTGGTTTCGTCGATACTGACCAACGTCAAACTGGAGCGTGGCGAGCGACGCCAAGTGGAGTTGCGCCTCGCCGAAGGGCGCATCGTGAACGTACGGGTGACCGCGTCCGACGAACTCGCGACGCCGATCCCCAGCGCCAAGTTGGTGCTCGCTGAGCATGGCCTGTCTGCGTTTCCAATGGCAGCCGTCGCTGACGAACAAGGCGTCGTCAACATCGGCCCCGTCCCACCGGGTCCGTCGTTCTTGGCCGTCAGGGCCGATGGCTTCATCGCGCGCGCGGCCGTGCCCGTTCCCGAGTCGGGACCAATGCATGTCAAGCTGCTGCGCGGCGGCGCCGTGTACGGCGAGATCGAAGACGTCGATGGTCGGCCGATCCGCGACGCTCGCATCGAGGTGGTCGGTTTGGACCTGGATGGTTTGCCGATCGCCGAGTCGCCGTTGTCGGCGGCTTACCGCGACGCCCACTTCGAGTTCTCTTTGCGGCCCCTGGCCTGGGCGCCCGTGGGTGAGCTCGGCGTCACGTTTGGGCCCGTGCCGTTCGTCAACATGGTCACCGACAACGCGACGCCCAGCGCCGACTTCACCGCGCTGCCAGCCGACTACGAACCGTGGATCTCGGACGGCGAGGGGCGTTTCCGAGCAACGCCAGTTCCCCCCGGCAGGATTCGCTTGATCGTTCGGCACAACGCCTTCGCGGAAGGGCAAAGTCGAATCTTCACGATGGGGCCCGGTGGCAACGTGCACGTCAAGGTCGTGCTCGACGTGGGTCACACCCTGCGCGGACGCGTCGTGGACGATGGGGATCGGCCAGTGGGGGGCGCGCGGGTGCTCGTGAGCGGGGTGCACAATGGGTTCGAGCGCGGCGTCGCTTCGGAGAAGGACGGCACCTTCGAGCTGCGCGGTGTGCCGAGCGAGGTGAACGTCTCCCTGGCGCGCCCCGAGGACCCGACACGCTTCGTCAAACGCCAAAAGCTGCAGCTCGAGAAGGGGTCGAGGGACGAGATCGAGTTCGTGCTCCCGGGTGAACGAGACCCGCTGACGTGGACGGTCTACGACGACCAGAACGCGGTTGTCGAGCTCGCACAGGTCTCGGTTCACAGCCTCGACCCCGACGTGCCGTTTCGTGCGACGCAGTTCACTGACGGCAATGGTCGTGTCGTGATCGACGACGCGGCTGGCCTAGACTTGCGCATCTCGATTGAGGCTCCCGGATACACACCGACCAATCTCCAAGTGCGCAACGCCACCGATGACGTGACGCTCACGTTGACCCGCGGCGTCAAGGTCGAAGGCCGCGTGACGGCGGTGCGCGGCCGCAGTGAAGTCTCTGGTGCGCGCGTCACGCTCGAGATCGGCGCTCGGCGAGATACCACCACCACTTCGTCGTTGGGCAGGTACGAGTTCGTCAACGTACCGCTCGGTAAAGCGCGCTTGCGCGTCAGTCACGATGACTATGCGGTGGCGACGCGCGACATCGTCGTGGAGTCGACCGGCTACGTCGAGCGAGCGTTCGAGGTCCCCGACGTCGACCTCGACGATGCCGTCAGCGTGCGTGGCACCGTGGTCGACCGCCACGGGCGCCCCGTCCCAACGGCCCGTGTTGCAGCCGCGCCGCTCTCGGAGGTTCGACCAAAAGCCGCTGTCGACGAGGCGGTGGCGTTGACCGACGACGAGGGGCGCTTCGTGCTCACGGGCCTGGCGCCAGGCGAGGTGACTCTGGATGCCCAGAGCGCGCTCGCCGGAAAAGGGCAGACCCGCGTGAGCGTCGGGGAACAGGGG
>CBINDO010000093.1:0-26023 GCA_966249405.1 uncultured bacterium
ATCGAGCCCAAGGCAAAGGTCTTGTTGACGAGCGTGCGTAGGCTGGCCCGTCGCAAGGGGGCCCTCGCCGTGTTCGTGGACGTAACCGAGCAACGGCACCTCGAGACCGTGCGACAGGAGTTCGTCGCCAACGCGTCTCACGAGCTACGCACCCCGGTGGCCGCCATTCTGTCGGCGGTCGAGACGCTCCAAGACGGCGCCATGAGCGACCCCGAGTTCTCCGAGAGTTTCCTCGGCATGATCGAGCGCAACGCCAACCGTTTGCGGTCTCTAGTGGACGACCTCTTGACGCTGTCACAGATCGAGTCGGGCCGCCTCGAAGTCGTTCCGAAGCCCGTGGCGCTCAGACCCGCGGTGGAAGACGTGTTCAAGAACTTGACGCCACAAGCGCGCGCCAAGGAGACGGAGCTCGTGTGTCGGGTTCCGACCAACCTGCGCGTCATGGCTACCGAGGCCGGGATCGAACACGTCTTTGGTAATCTCGTCGACAACGCCATCAAATATTGCCCGCCGCGCGCGACCGTCACGGTGGCGGCCAAAGCCGTCGATGGCATCGTCGCGATCACCGTCACGGATACTGGTCCCGGCATCGAGCCCGCGCACCGCGAGCGGATCTTCGAGCGCTTTTATCGCGTCGACGCGGGGCGCAGCCGTGAGGTTGGCGGTACGGGGCTCGGGTTATCGATCGTCAAACACTGGGTCGAAGCGATGGGGGGAACCGTGCGCGCCGAGGCCGCCCCGGGCGGTGGCACCCGTTTTCGAATCGCGCTCAACGACGCCGAGGCCAGCTCCGTGGAACAACCCGAAGCCAACGCCTGAACGTCGCTGCCTACTTACGGTGCTTGGGCCACGCCTGGAGGCCCACGATGTCGGGCCGCAGTGCGGCGCCTTCTCGCAGCCCGCCTTGGGCGACGAGGAACGTCTCGTGTTCGAAGAGGTCCCGGATCACTTCAACGACGACTGCCGTCGGTCCAACCGTGTTCACGCGCTCTTCCGGCACCCCGCGCGCCAACAGATCTTCGCGAGATGCGGAGAGGAGCAGCGGTATCAGTTCGCGTAGCGCTCTCGTCTCGATCGGCGTGCCCGGATTGGCCAGCCCGTAGCTCACGATCAAACGACCGATTACGCGGGCTACGCCGGACGCGAACACGATCACGTCAGCCGGGCCCTCACCGACGTCGGTAAGGGCGGCCTCGACCGTGCGGCGGACGAAGATCGCCAGGTTGTCCAGAGCGATGTTCGCGGTGTTCGGCATCTGCGCCAAACGCTGAATGAGCGCCGTGATGCCCAGATGGATGCAGACGGCGCGTGTTACTTTACCGGGCGTACCCCACGCCAATTCGGTGGAACCGCCGCCGATGTCCGCCACCACGAAGCGACGGTTTTTCATGTGTGGGAACTCGCTGGTCGCTCCGAGGAACGCCAGCTTGGCCGCTTCTTCGCCGCTGATGATCTTGGCCTTGAGCCCCGTTTGTTTTTCGACCGCATCGAGGAACTGCTGGCCGTTCGTGGCGGTGCGGATCGCGTGCGTGGCCAGCGCCACGACTTGCCCCGAGTGGGCCTGCGTCGGCGCCCGTTCGATCAGCCTGCCGACCGCCTCCAAGCCGAGCTGGATGCCCCGCGGTGAGATACTGCCGTCGGGTTCGCGGTGCTCGGAGATGTTGTTGAACTGCGTGTCCCGGTGCGCGCGCACCAAGCCCTCGGGGCGCTTCTCAGCGACCAACAGTTGAAAACTGTTGGAACCCAGGTCGAAGACCGAGAGCATCTGGGGGGAGCGAGAAAACGGCATACACTACGACCGGACGATCGCGCGGTCTTGTGACTCGATGCAACGCAAACGTCCAGGCCCGCGTTAAAAAAAGTGTCTGCGCTGTATCGCTGCCAGTAGGGCGAGAACCGGGAAAGACGGAAAAGGCCGAAACCAGCGCGGTCCGCGCCAGACGAACGGGCCGCCAATCAAAAGAAATACTCAGAGCGCCCTGCGCATCAAAGCGCGTACGTAGTCGGATAGCTGTGAGCGTTTACGCGACGTGGCACGGGCGACCACGTTCGCGACGGGAGTTGCGATGATGCCACCCGGTAACTCCAGGGCGATACCCTGCTCCGTGTTGGCAGGGCGCTCGATCCAGTGGGCGTGGGCGTTGTTGGTCAAGACTAGCCCTACGTAGGCGCCCGCCAGGGTCGCCGTTCGCACGAGCCACGGGTCGTTGGTCCTCGGCGTGTCTCCGCTGTCACAAAGGAAATCCAGCAGACGATCCAACGCTCGAAGGCTTTGGAGGCTCCCGTCCAAGGGTTGTCCAAAGAGCCGATCACAACACGCCGACCAAGGACTGTGCGAAACCCAATACCCGAGGTCCACTTGCTTTTGTGGGGTGAGCGGGTCGAGCCACGGACGCGGCAGCGGCAGGTTCACGGGGCTCGCGGACATCCAAGCCAAGGTACCTCGTTTCGCGAGACCGGCACCCACGGATTGGAGCAAGGCTTGCCCAGGCGTGTCGGTGAGCAACTGCGCGATGCAGCGCAAGGGCTGCCAGATGTGAGCCCCGGCCTCGACCGCCCACGTCGAGGGGCGCTCGGGCACGCCGCGCCAGTTGCCGCGGTGAGACACTCGCAGCACCTCGCCGACGTACAGCGCCAGAACCGGTCGTACGGACGCGATGGGGAGGCTGTTCGAGCCGCCGTAGAGCGTGCGGATGGCGAGCTCGACGCGCGGCAGTGAACACAAGGAACGGTCGAACGGAGCAAAGTAGTTGACCACCGGCGTGGAGGAGAGCAGGGCAACGATTTCGTTGGCCTTGTCCTGGAACGCGTCGAAATCCGTAGGATAGGGTTCGAGCAGTTCGAGGGCTTTCTGTTCCAGTCGGGCCCGCGCTGCCCCGGCGTCGCCGCGAGCAAATTGACGCTCGGGGTCGTTCCACGCGTAGCTCGAGGGGGGCTCTTGGGAGCTCGGTGGCGCTCCCGACGAGGGACGTGGAACGCGGAACGGCGTTGGCTCGTCTCCGATGTCGATCTCGTAGTGGGTCTCGTCGACTGCGGCTGGCAGTTTCGCGACGGTCACCGCAGACGGCAACGTGCCGGGAGGATTCGTGCTCACGGCGCGGGTCGAAGCCTCGACGGCGGGCTGCGCACGGCGCGAACTCGCCACTTCGGCATCGCGCCGCGAGCGCGCCCTCAACGAGGGCTTGATGACCTCTTCCGCCACCGGGTGCGTCAATCGATAACGCCCGCTCACAGGTCCCGTGCGCGGCTTCGGCACCACGACTTCCGGGTCGCTATCGTGTACCGAGTAACGTCCTTCGGGCTTGGGCACGGCAGGATCGTAGCGGCTCGGCGGCGGGATGGACGGTGCTTTGGGGACCAAGCTGTCTCGCGTGTCGACGCGGATTTCCCTCGAAAGCCCCGCTGGGGTGAGAAGCGGCGCTGGGTTATCGGTGTCCGCCTGCGGGTACTCCGTGGCCGCTAGGCTGGCGGGAGGATAGGGTTCTTCGAGTGGGGGGCCTTCGATGCTAGGGGGTTCGGGCACGAAGGTCGGCCGCTCCTCGTCCTGCAGCGTGTCCGCGTCGAACCCCGGGATCGGCCACGACTCCGGCGCCTCGTCGTCCGAGAACGAATCCAGAGATATGTCACCCAACGGTGAGACACCGAACACCGCCGTGTTGGCGGTCGGCGAAACGGGCGCGGGGTCGGGCGGTGCGGAGGGGAACAACGCCCCGGGGCGCGGCGTCAGCGGGGGCGGCGGTTCGCTCCCCGAGGCTTCCAGTAACCGCCGGCACTGCTCCATCAACGTTCGAGCCTCGTCGAACTGAGGATTGGCTCCCACCAACTCGCGCATGCGCTCGATCACGCTGACGGCGTCCAGTCGCCCCTTCAAGAAGAGCAACCGTGTCGCGAGGTAAGCCACCCCCGTCTGCAGGTCTGGCTGGGTGCCGACTTGGCCGAGCAACGCCTGTGCCTTCTCGAAATCCTTCGCGTTGAGGCTCTCTTCAATGACACGCAGTTCGATGGCTCGTAGGGGGCTGTACTCGTGCACCGCCCTTCATTGTGGCGCGACTCCAGGAAAAACTCCAAAGATTGTCCAGTTTACGCCGTTGCCGGGGCGTTGGTTCCGACTCTCGGGAAAGGTGGCTAGGCACGTTCACTCGCCGTCATCTGCCGTGACCAGCGTACATTGCACTACCAGGTCTGCACGTCTGGGCGGAGCGTCGTCGGCAAGCGTGATCCCGGAGACGTGGTGGGCAGCCAGATCGAGCCGGAGTTGGGCGTCGAGAAACAGCTCCGTGGAGTCGCGGTCACGGGTGGTTAACTTGATGGACGCACGGTGGTTCTGTTTGGTTCGCACGCCGTTGAGCTCGAGTTCGCTCAGGGCGCCGGAAACGCCGGTGAACGCGGCGCCGACGAAACCATCGAACCCAGCGCCGGCTGCCTCGAGGCTCAGCACGCGCCAAAGCCACGGCGCCGCGGGCGCTCGCGAGTGCAGGGCTCGCTCTACACTGCTCCGCATCTCGGGTTGGGATACGCCGGGGTCGAATGCCACGACGCCGGAAACGGGTGTTGCCGGTTCGCCCCGAACCTCGAACGTACCTCGCCCAGGAAACTGATAACTCTCCCGTGCCTGGCGACCGAACAGCCGCCAAGTCACCTTGCAGTCTGCCGGGATGGACCTTTCGGACTGCGGGGCGGCGGATTTCTCACTGGCAAGCCGAGGCGGGGGGAACTCTTCGAGCACGTCCGCGCGGCCGCGCTCGCAGGCGCACGGGGCCAGACACAGGGCGACGCAGAACGACCAACGGGACACCCAACGGACCCTAAGGCGGCGGGGACACCACGGCCCAGTTTTGTGACCCGCGGCGGCGGCCTCGGGACTTCAGGCTTATCGGCCTAGTCGTGTGCGTTTGATGTCGCCTCCCTTGGCCTCACGATTATAGTGCCGCCGTGTCTTACAGCGCCGTTTTCAAGTGTTTAGCCGGCTGCCCCGGCTCCTGGCCAGTGACCCAAGCCATCTATCGCTGCCCCACGTGCGAGGGCCTGTTGATGGTGGAACATGACGTCGACGCTCTCAAGGACCGCAGCGGCGGTGCTTGGATGCGCCTGTTCGACGAACGCTACGGTGGCACGATTTGGCCTTACGGCTCGGGGGTGTGGGGCAAACGTGAATGGGTGATGCCCATGATGGACGACAGCATGATCGTTTCCATGGGCGAAGGTCAGAGCAATCTGTTCTGGGCAGAGCGTTACGGCAAGAAGCTCGGAGTGCCGGACCTGTGGGTGAAACTGTGCGGCAACAGTCACACCGGCTCGTTCAAAGACCTGGGCATGACGGTGCTCGTCAGCGTCGTGCGACAAGCGATCCGTGATGGCCTCAAGGTCAAAGCGGTGGCGTGTGCTTCGACGGGTGACACCAGCGCCTCGTTGGCCGCCTACGGCGCGGCCGCGGACCTACCGGTCGTCGTGTTGTTACCCCGTGGCAAGATCTCGACGGGCCAGCTGTTGCAGCCGATCGCTCACGGATCGTTGGTGCTCGGCCTCGACACCGACTTCGACGGCTGTATGGCGATCATCCAGCAGCTTGCAGCCGAGGGGATCATCTATCTCGCCAACTCGATGAACCCGTTGCGTCTGGAGGGGCAGAAGACGGTCGGTATGGAGATCGTACAGCAGTTCGACTGGCAGGTACCCGATTGGATCATCATCCCCAGCGGCAACCTGGGCAATGCCTCCGCCATGTACGCCGGGTTCAAGATGATGAAGGAGCTCGGGGTGATCAACCGTTTCCCGCGGCTGGTCGTCGCTCAAGCCGCGAACGCCAATCCCCTGTACCTCGCCTGGAAAGCCGGCAAGAAGGAGGTCGAGCCGGTCAAAGCGAAACCGACGCAGGCGAGCGCGATCCAGATCGGCAATCCGGTGAGCGCCCCACGCGCGTTGATCGCGCTCGAGGCGATGAACGGTATCGTCGAGCAAGCGACCGAGCAGGAGCTCGCCGACGCCGCCGCCGAAGCCGACGCAACGGGCATGTACACTTGCCCCCACACCGCGGTGGCCCTGGCCGTGATGAAGAAGTTGGTCGCGAGCGGCGACATCAAGGCCAACGAGCGCGTCGTGTGTATCTCCACCGCTCACGGCCTCAAGTTCACGGAGTTCAAACACCGATATCACGAGCGAGACCTCGAGGACGTGGTCAGCCACTACGCGAACCCACCGGTCAATCTCGACGCGAACTACGGGCAGGTCGTGGACGCGATCCGCAAACACTACAACCAGTCGTAACCGCGTGGCGCGCGCAGACGGCGCAGCCAAACGCGCCGTCTGCCACACCATCGAGCCTTGAACGCGCAGTTTTGGAGGCGTCGAGTTCGCCACACCTCGAGCCTAGTTCGAGCGAGAGCGTCTAAAAACCCGAGACCCGCCGGCCCTGGGTCAGTCAGCCATCGGTGTGGCGGCCACAGCCGAGAAACACGAACCGCATCAACGCGGCGTCTTTCCCGACGCGGCCGCCTAATCTGATTCTGCTTTCAGGTCCCGTCGACGCGCTCGAGCTCGATGGGTGCTGCCGGGTTTTGTGGTACCACCTTGCGTTGCTCGAAACCCTTGTCGGCGTCGATCACCGTTACTTCGCCAAAGTGACTGAGTGGCTCAGCTAGACGAGCAGCGTCACCCGCGACCACCGCAATGCTGCGGTTGGGGGTGAAGTATTGACCTGCGACTGCTTGCACTTGAGCGATGTCGGTCTTTCGTACCTGATCCCGGTAGGTTTCGAAGTACTGGTTCGGCAGGCCGTGAAGCCACAGCGAGCCAGCCATCTGTCCCAGAGCTCCCACCGTCTCGGTTCGCAGCAGGAATACGTCGGTGAGATAACGTCGCGCCGACTCGAGCTCGGTGTCCGTCAAGGGCGTGCCGCCGATCTTCTGAGCGTGCTCGAGCAGCGCTTGTAGCGTCAACCCCGCCTTCGCGGTTTGAGTGCCGGCACGGAGCAACAGCGGCTCGGGACCATTGACGACCTCGTCGACCGACGAATACGTCGAATAAGCGAGCGAGCGCTGCTCCCGCACGTCTTGGAACAATCGACCCGCGACGCCACCACCGAGCACTTGATTGGCGACTTTGACCGTCGCGTAAGCGTCGCTCTTGCGCGCCGGACCGAGGCTCGCCAACACGAGTTCGGCTTGGGGGCTCTTCGGACGGTCGACGAGATAGATGTGGAGGCCTGGTTTCAGCTCTGCCGCGGGAACCGCCAACGGTTTCGGCGCTACACCGCGCCACTTGCCGAAGTAGGTGGCCGCGGTCTTCGAGAGCACCTCTGGTTCCACGGCGCCAGCCACGACCAGCGCGGCGTTGGCGGGGACGAAGTGCTGGCTGTACCACTTCTTCGCATCTGCCAACGTGATCTTGTCGATCTGCGTCGCGGTGGCGTCATAGGAGGCGTAGGGGTGTTGGCCGGCGCCGCCGTACAGCTTTTGATAGAGCACCATGTTCGTTGCCCACGCTGCGTCGCTACGCGCGGCGCTCTCGACGCGATCCATCTCGCGCCGTTTGAGCTTGTTGAACTCGGTGACGTTGAAGGCAGGCTCGAGCACGATGCTCGACAACAACTTCATCGCCTCATCGAACTGGTTGGAGGTGACGGAGAGCGAAATCGTGGTCGAATCGCGTTGGGTGACGACCTCCAGGTGTGAACCTAACGCTTCTACGCGCTCGAGCAGTTCGCGGCTCGTCCACTTGCCGGTGCCACCGACCTTCAGCATCTCGCCCGATATCACCGCCACGCCGGGCTTGCCGTTGTCGGTGGCCTGGCCCGAGCGCAGGACGACCTGCAAGTCGACGAGCGGGATGGTCGAGCGCGACACGAGCTTGACGGCGAGGCCGTTGGGCAGGTTCTGGTCCACCACGGTCGGGAAGTGCCACTCTGGTGAGGGACCGGCCGGCGGCGGTGGTTGGCGCTGGTCCGGCGGCGCGGTCGCGTAAATGGCATCGTCGTTCGGCGCCGCAACTTCGGCTGGCGCAACGGTCGTCGTCGCCTCCGGGGCAGTCGGAGCTGGGGTGGCTGCAGGTGAACACCCCCAGGCGATGACCGCGAGCAACCAAGCGTGGGCCATGGGCTTTCGCAGCCACCTCGGCTGGGCGGCGGGGACGTTGGAACGGAACTCGGGTGCGCACATCATCGGGAAACCTCCACGGCGGGAGCGAAAGACGGATTGGTGGGACCAGCTGGAGCAGCGGAGGTCGCGGGAGTAGTTGGCGCGGGCGGAGCGGCCGGCGGCATCACCCACACGGTGGAGCGGCGTTGCGGGATGAAGTACTTCGCGACGGCTGCCTTGACCTGGTCCGCCGTCACGGCAGCATAGCGGTCGACCTCGCCGTTGAGCACGTTGGCGTCCCCCCAGAACAGCTCGGCGCTCGACAGCTCCTCCGAGCGCGGCAGGTTACTCTCCAAGTTGAAGAGGAAGTGGGAGCGAATCTGCTGGATGGCGCGAGACAACTCGACTTGCGTCGGGCCCTGGGTGGCCAAGCGTGTGAGCTCCTCGGCGATCAGCGTCTCGACGCGGGTTGCGTCGGCGCGCTCGGTGAGCAGCGCGCGGATCACGAACAAGTCCGGCCCGCGGTGGTCGTACGTCCACGTCGCGACGTGGCGCAGCAGGCCCTCTTGGAGCACCAGCTTCTGGTGCAGCGCCGAGCTGTCGCCGAAGGCCAAGATCAACGTGGCAACCTCGAGCGCGTAGTGCTCGGGCGTGTGGAACGGCGGGATCACCCAACCTTGGAGCAACCCCGGCGTCTTGGCGTTGACGTCGGTCGTCGTTTGGCGACGTTCGGCCGTTTGCTCGACGTAGGCGGGCGGATCGAACTTCGGGACCGCGCTCGGCTTCGCGTCGCCGAAGTAGTCGTTGATCCAACGCAGAGTTTGCTCTTTGTCGAAGTCACCCGAGACCGCCAACACCGCGTTGTTGGGTGCGTAGTAAGTCTTGTGGAACTCGCGCAGCCACTCGATCTTGGCGTTGTCGAGGTCCGCCATCGAGCCAATCGTGTCGTGAGCGTACGGCCAGTAGTCGCCATAAGCCAGGTCACTCAGGAGCATCAACCCTTCGGCGTACGCGGCGTTCGACACGCGCATGCGGTACTCTTCCTGAACGACCTTGCGTTGATTCTCGAAGTTCTCCTGGGTTACCGCCAAGCTCTTCATGCGGTCGGCTTCGAGCCAAAGCACCGTCGACAGCGCGTTCGATGGCACTATCTCGAAGTAGTTGGTGCGGTCGCTGGAGGTGGTCCCGTTCAGGCTACCGCCAAGGTCCGAGATCAAGCTGAAGTGTCCGCCCTTCGGCAAGTTGCGGCTGCCTTGGAACATCATGTGCTCGAACAGGTGTGCAAACCCGCTGCGTCCCGGCACTTCGTTGCGTGAGCCGATGTCGTACGTGACGCACACCGCGGCCGTGGGCGTGCTCTTGTCCAGACTCAAGACGACGCGTAAGCCGTTCGGCAGCACGTGACGTTCGATCGGCAGTTGTAGCTTTGCATCGCTAGGGGTTAACGGTGGATTCGCCACCGTTTTGGTGGGCGGGGGCGCGGGCAGAGTGGTGCTCGGCCGGGCTGGCGCGTCCACGGAGGGAGCGCTGGGCTTGGGTTTGGCGGGCGCCTGCGTCTCCGGCGCTGCATTGTTCGAGGCAGTGCCGGCGTCGGATGGCTGCGCAAAGAGGACAGCGGATGCGGCGAGAGCAGCGAGCGCAGAGAACCTCCACGCGCCGCCCCATCGGGGCCTATGAGCCTGGTTGTCGTTCGACTGCATGGCCCGACGGATAACACGAAGGTTTCGTCGGGGCGAGGGACAAGTTACGGCTCAATATCCGAGCTGCGCTGCGCCAATCGCGACCGCTTCGCCGCCCAGAGACCCGAGTCGGATCTCGAAAGCGCTGTGAGCTTGTACGAAAGGGCTTTGCTGACGCGCGACTTCGATATCCGGCAAGAGGTAAGGGCCGAGGCGTTCCGCGACGCCACCGCCGAGCACGAAGACGCCCGGATCGACCACGGTGGCGATGGTGGTGACCGCCCAACCCAAGTATTGACCCAGGGTGCGGACAGCGTCCACCGTCGTAGGACAACCCGCTTCGTAAGCAGCCGAGAGTTCACTGGAACGCATCTGGTCCAGATTCTCGATGGCGCACGGCTTGCCTGCGGCGACCGCTTCTCGCAACATCCTCGTCAGGCCGCGCTTCGACACGAGCGTCTCCAGACAACCGAGTTGCCCGCACCCGCACGGCGCAGAATGACCAGGGACTCGGAGGTGCCCAACTTCGCCGGCAAACCCATGTTGCCCCTCGTGGACCTTCCCACTCTTGACCCAGCCGCCGCCCAAACCAGTCCCTACGAACAGCCCGAACACGCTGGGCGCGTTCCCGCCAGCACCAACGGTAGCTTCGCCGAGTGTCCCACAATTGACGTCGTTCGCGAGGTGAACACGCGAGATGCCGGTGAGCTCGGCCAGGTCCGCTGCCAGATTGGGGCGGTGCCAGCCCAGGTTGGGCGCCTGGAGTAACACGTTGCCGATGACGGGCCCCGGCACGCCCACGCCGACGCATTTGAGGTGTTTGCGTTTGACGTCGACTTTCTTGCGCGCAGTCCTAGCGACGTTGGCGATCCGCTCCACTACGGCTTGATAACCCTCCGCCGGGTTGGTGGAGCACTTCGAACTCGCGACGACCTTGCCGTCCTTGAGTACCACTGCGAGGATCTTCGTACCCCCGAGATCGATTCCCAACCGGTACTCCGAGCGTTCTGCCATGGTCGCCATCTATAAGGGGAAACGGCGGGTTCGTGCAAGGGCACACACCGCGATGAGCCGCGGAGCCAATGGCGACGGTGCCTCGAGCGCGCGCCGCGCGCGCCTCGAAGGTGGACGCCATTGCTGCAGCGCCGAGTGGGAAGGACGCTGCAACAGCATCTGCAAGCCAGCCGATGGCGGTGCCGACGAGCCACGAGGGCGCTGGCCGGAGTTCGAGCCGGATGCCAGTTACCACCGACATCGGCACGCATCGTTTGGTCGGCGGCCGCACCTGAGTGCCGGCGGGCTGCACTTCAGTCATTCGAATTCGAAACGCCGATGCACCGCTCCTTGCCGTGGTGGTCGCCAAGTCGCTGACGAGTGAACCTGCGACGCGCTATCGAGCAGACCACCACGAGTCCCGAGATCCAGACGAAGGCCGCACGTCGAAGCGCGGGTGAGTCGCGTTAATTTTCCGCGGCTATCTGTTGCGAAGCGAGGTTCGTCGACGTGGCGTCTCTTCGTAATGCCCTGCGCCATGACGGCGCCCAGTCGGTATCGGGGGAACGGCGGCTGTGACGGAGCGCGTTCGCAGCGACGGCGGCGCGCTGCACGTCGAGCGTGGCGCAGGTGGAGGCACCCACAGCCGGCATGACTTGGGTCGGCTACGAGTGGCCTTGGTGCTCGGAATCCGACACCCAAGCCCAGTGCGGCAGGTGAGCGAGCGTGCGCCACCTGCACCGACCAACGACGATTGGCCTCGGTTTTGCAACGCTCCGCCACGCGGAAGTTGTTTCCGCCGCGCGCAATCGGCGTAACGTTGGAGACGCACGGCACCGTTTCCTCGAGCCCGCCAGGCGCGCGCTGCGAGGTACGAGCTCGATTGTTTCCGCCGAGGCAGCCAAACGCAAGTATCTATGACCAAACGGCTAACAAGGCAGCGGAACACCAGTTGTTGTTGGCTGTTTCACAGAGATTGGTGACTTGCGGTGAGACGTGTGGCCGTTTTGTCGTGCTGCGCAGTCGGAATTGCCTTGTGGGGTGCCGTTTTACTATTTGCCTCGTTGGGCCAACCGCTGGGCGAGTTGGGTTGCTGGCAGGTTTCGTCGAAACCGTGCGAAGTCGTCGCGGAGCGGCCCCCCTCGGTTCAAACGGCGCTGCTTTGGCTCGCATCGTGGATGTTCATAGTTGTTATCAAGGGTGAACGGTGCTCGTTCGTGCCGGCGCGTTTGGTCTCTTGATTTACCGTTAACATGTAAATGCTATTTAATGTCCGTGATATCTAAACGTGGAAATTCGAGAAACATAGGAGGTTTAGTCTCACCCCAGGTTCTTGATTAAACAGGAGATCACACGATGCACGAGCAAGTCGTTTCGCGGTTCAGTCATTGGTTTGGGCGGCTCACGCAAGAGTCGTCGAATGTTGGTCGAGAGCAGACTCAGACACGCCATCGGGACGTCTCACTCGTCACCCGGCGATCGCTCGCATTTGCGGCGTTTTGCGGTGTTTTCGCGCTGACGGGTGCAAGCGCCTGTAGCAAGGAGACGAGCGCGAGCCAGGTCGTTGCGTCAGCCAATCCCGAGGGCGCGGCCGCAGCGCCGACGCCCGCCGGTCCGGCCCGGGTCCTCGCGGTGACCGACAAAGAGGTGCTCGTCGGGCAACTACACAGCGCGACCGGCACCATGGCGATCAGTGAGACGGGGTCGATCCAGGCCGAGCAGCTCGCCATCGATCAGATCAATGCCAAAGGTGGCATCTTGGGCCGCCAGATCAAGGTGGTGCAGGAAGATGGGGCCAGCGATTGGCCGACGTTCGCCGAGAAGGCCAAAAAGCTGCTCGTGCAAGACCGTGTCGCCGCGGTGTTCGGCTGCTGGACGTCCGCCTCACGCAAAGCCGTGCTCCCGGTGTTCGAGAAGGAAAACGGGCTACTCTACTATCCAACTTTCTACGAAGGTCTCGAGCAGTCGAAGAACGTCTTCTATACTGGCCAGGAAGCAACGCAGCAGATCATCGCGGGCCTGGACTGGTTGCACAAGGAGAAGGGGGCCAAGACCTTCTTCCTGATTGGTTCGGATTACATCTGGCCGCGCACGTCCAACAAGATTGCACGTAAGCACATCGAAAACGTGCTCAAGGGCGAGGTCGTCGAGGAGCAGTATTACCCGCTCGGTCACACGCAGTTCGGTTCGCTCATCAACAAGATCAAGATGAAGAAGCCGGACGTGGTGTACGCGATCGTCGTCGGCGGCTCTAACGTCTCCTTCTACAAGCAGCTCAAGGCGGCGGGCATCACGTCCGAGAACCAGACGCTGCTGACGATCTCCGTCACCGAGGACGAATTGCTCGGTATCGGCGGCGAGAACATGGTCGGGTTCTACGCGGCGATGAAGTACTTCCAGAGCCTCGACAACCCCAACAACAAGGAGTTCGTCTCCGCGTTCAAGGCCAAATACGGCCCCAACGCCGTGATCGGCGACGTAACGCAGGCAGGGTACCTCGGGCCGTGGTTGTGGAAAGCCGCGGTCGAGCGAGCCGGCAGCTTCGACGTCGACAAGGTGGTCGCCGCTTCGCCGAACATCGAGCTCACGACTGCGCCGGAGGGCTACGTCAAGCTGCACGAAAATCACCACCTGTGGAGCAAACTCCGCGTCGGGCAAGTGTTGGAGGATGGACAGTTCAAGGTCGTCTACGAGTCGGGCCTAATCGAGCCCAATCCGTTCCCCAAAGGCTACCAGTGATGTTTGGGTGAACATTCCAGCCAGGCCGTCGGAAAACTGTTGGTGGGGGGCTACGTCACGCGCGTAACCCCCCACTTGGAAGGAGTCACGAATGAGTTCGCTCAGTGATTTGATGTCGATCTTGGTGATGCAAGGGTTCAACGGGCTCAGCACGTTCTGCGTTTTGCTTCTGATGGCGTTGGGGCTCGCCATCATCTTCGGGCAAATGGGCGTGATCAACATGGCGCACGGGGAGTTTCTGACCATCGGCGCCTACACGACGTACTTGGTGTCCGTCGTCAGTGAGACGTGGGTGCCGGCGTTGTTCGAGTCGTACTTCGTGGTCTCCGTCGTGCTCGCCTTCGTCGTCGCAGCCGGCGTCGGGCTACTGGTGGAGCACTTCATGATCCGGCACCTCTACAAGCGGCCACTCGATAGCCTGCTCGCGACGTGGGGCCTGAGCTTGATCATGCAGCAGATCTTCCGCTCCACCTTCGGCCCCAAAGAGGTGAGCGCCACACTCCCGAACTGGCTGATGGGGTCGCTTCAACCTACGGACTCCATCGACATCCCCATCAACGGGCTCTTGGTGATGGGCCTCAGCCTCGTGCTCACCGGCGGGGTGTTCTACGCCTTGTTTCGGACGCGGTGGGGCGTCAAAGTCCGCGCCACGACGCAGAACCGCGCCATCAGCGGCGCGGTGGGAATCGACACTCGACGCGTCGACCGCCAGAGCTTCGCGCTCGGCTGCGGCCTCGCCGGAATCGCCGGATCAGCGTTCACTACCATCGGCTCTACGGGGCCGACCAGCGGCTCGCTCTACATCGTCGATACGTTCCTGGTCGTCGTGTTTGGCGGCGCAGAGAGCTTGATCGGCACGATAGCTTCCGCCTTCAGCATCGCGCAGGCCCAGTCGACGACGGAGTTCTTCATGACGGGCTCGATGGCGAAGGTGCTCACGTTGTGTGCGGTGATCTTGATCTTGATGGTGCGTCCGCAAGGGTTGTTTGCCGTCTCCGTGCGTCGCTGAGCCGCAACGACCCGTCAGCATTTAGAGAGGAAAATTCATGAGTTCACTAGATACGAACAAAGCCAAAGTGCGATCCTGGCTCACCGAGCGAGGATATGGGGGGCTTGCTCTCACGGCCGTGGTGTTGTTGGTGGTCTTTCCCCTTGTCCTCGACTCGTTCCGTCTGAACATGGTCGGCAAGTATCTGACGTACGCGTTTCCCGCAGTGGGCTTAGCTTTGTGTTGGGGGAGAACGGGCGTTTTGAGTCTGGGACAAGGGGTGTTTTTTGGGCTCGGTGGCTATGCGATGGCGATGTTCCTCAAGCTCGAAGCCTCCGACCCGGCTTCGACGGCGATCCAGTCCACGCCTGGCATCCCCGACTTCATGGACTGGAACCAGCTGACCGCGCTGCCGGCCTTCTGGGTTCCCTTCAATAGCCTCGCGTTCGCGCTGTTCGCGGTCGTGGCGCTCCCGGGCGTGCTCGCGTTCATCGTGTCTTGGTCGATGTTCAAACGGCGCGTGGGCGGCGTGTACTTCGCCATCATCACGCAGGCGATCGCCTCGATCCTCAGCATCTTGATCATCGGCCAACAAGGCTACACCGGTGGCGTCAACGGCATCACCGACTTGCGCACCCTGATGGGGTGGGACATTCGCACCGAACAAGCGCGCCTCGTCTTGTATTACGTCAACGCGGTGCTTTTGCTCGGCTGCGTGGTGCTCAGCAAGAGCGTGCTCGATAGCAAGCTCGGGCGCTTGCTCGTGGCGACCCGCGACAAGGAGGAACGGGTTCGATTCACGGGTTACGACGTCGCGGGGTTGAAGGTCTTCGCCTTCGTATTCGCGGCGTGTATCGCCGGCGTCGGGGGTGCCATGTTTACGCTGCTGGTCGGCTTCATGTCGCCGTCTTTCGTGGGCATCGTGCCGTCGATCGAGATGGTGATCATGACTGCCGTCGGTGGTCGTAACTCGCTGCTCGGCGCCATCTACGGGTCGTTGCTCGTGAACTACGGCAAGACCGTCTTCTCCGAGAACTTCCCCGAGCTGTGGCTGTTCCTGTTGGGCGGCCTGTTCATCTTGATCGTCATGGTGTTTCCCAATGGCCTGGCCGGTATCCAGTACCGGTCCGCGCTCGGGCGCTTTCAGAAGTGGCGTGCCAACGTCCGCGCCTTGCGGAGCGAGTCTCCGAAGGTAGGGCCCGCAGGACAAGCGACTGGACAAGGAGTTTCTCGATGAACCAGGAGTTCTTGCTGCAGGTGGAAGGCCTGACGGTGTCTTTCGATGGCTTCAAGGCGGTCGATGACCTCACCCTATACGTCGACAAGAACGAGATCCGCGCGGTGATCGGACCCAACGGCGCGGGTAAAACGACGCTGCTCGACCTCATCTCCGGAAAGACGCGGGCAACCGGCGGGCGCGTCAAGTTCAAGGGCTCCGAGATCACCGGAAAAAAAGAACACGAGATCGTAAACACCGGCGTGGGGCGCAAGTTCCAAACCCCTTCGGTCTACGAAGCGCTCACCGTGTTCGAGAACCTGGAGATGGCGTACGCAGGGACACGCACGTGGCTGAGCGCTTACCTGTTTAAACGTACGCCCGCCATCGTCGAGCGCGTCGAGTCCGTCGCGAAGCTCGTGTACTTGCAGGATCTCCTCGACGAGCCCGCAGAGAGCTTGAGCCACGGACAAAAGCAGTGGCTCGAGATTGGCTCCCTGCTCATGCAGGATCCGGAGTTGATGATGCTCGACGAACCGGTGGCTGGAATGAGCGTGAACGAGCGTGAACGCACCGCCGAGTTGCTCCAGGAGCTGTGCAAGGGTCGCGCAGTGATCGTCGTCGAACACGACATGCAGTTCGTCCGCCGCATCGCTCACCAGGTGACCGTCATGCACCAGGGTCGCATCTTGGCGGAAGGCAAGATGGACGCCGTGCAAAGCGATCAACGCGTGATTGACGTGTATTTGGGGCATTGAGTGATCGGGCACGGCGGTCGCTGCTCGCCGTGCCTGCCCGCTGAACTTTACGTCCGAGTGACTATGGAGGTCGCAATGAACGATGTGCTGGTCGTGAACGGAATCAACGTCGCCTACGGGCAAAGTCAGGTCATCGAGAGCCTCAGCGTTCGCGCCGCCGCGGGCGAGATCGTGGCGCTGATGGGTCTAAACGGCATGGGCAAAACGACCTTCATGAAGGCGGTGATGGGGCTGTTGCCGGTGCGCAGGGGCAAAATCACCGTCAACGACAAGGACGTCACGCACGCAGCCCCCCACGAACGCGTCGCGAGCGGTTTGGCCTATGTCCCCCAGGGGCGCATGGTCTTTCCGAAGTTGACGGTAGAAGAGAACATCCAGACCGGGCTCCGCTCCAACAAAGAGAGCATCCCCGAGAAGTTGTTTCGCTACTTCCCGGTGCTACAGACCATGGCCAAACGCAAAGGCGGCGACCTCTCGGGCGGTCAGCAGCAGCAGCTCGTCATCGCGCGCGCCTTGGCCAGTAAACCCAAAGTGCTGCTTCTGGATGAACCCACCGAAGGCATTCAGCCCTCGGTCATCAAAGAGCTGGCCGGGATTCTGCGGACGATCCGCGACGAGGAGGGGCTCACCATCGTCGTCTCGGAGCAGGTGCTCAGCTTCGCGAGCGCCGTCGCCGATCGGGTCGTGGTGCTCGAGCGCGGGAAAGCCGTGCACGAAGGCGAGCGCGGCAAGATCGAAGAGGAGCAGATTCGAAAGTTATTGTCGATTTGAGCTGAACAATTCTGGTCGTCAACGTTCGTCAAGAAAGCAGAGTAGAATATGGATACACTGATCAAGATTGACATCAAAGCGCCACCCAAGAGCCAGGACGTGTTGCACAACCGCTGGCATCCAGACATCCCGATGGTCGCGTGGGTCAAACCCGGCGCCGAATTCCGCGTAGAGTGTGTGGACTGGACCGGCGGGCAAATCAAGAACGACGATTCCGCGACCGACATCAAGATCGTCGACCTGAGCCAAGTGCACTATTTGAGCGGCCCAATCGGCGTCGAGGGCACGGAGCCCGGCGACCTGCTGCAGGTAGATATATTGGACGTTGGGGTGCTGCCCGACTCCCAATGGGGCTTCACCGGCATCTTCGCCAAAGAAAACGGCGGTGGCTTCCTCACGGAACATTACCCCGAAGCCCGCAAAGCGTGCTGGAACTTCAGCGGCATCTACGCCAACTCGCGTCACATCCCCGGCGTCGAGTTCGCCGGCATCATGCACCCAGGGCTCATCGGCTGTTTGCCCTCCAAGCCCTTGCTCGACACGTGGAACACGCGGGAGAAGAAGCTGTTCGACACCAACCCGGAGCGTGTCCCACCGCTCGCCGCGCTGCCCTACGCCGAAACTGCGCACATGGGGCGCATGCAAGGGGACGCAGCCAAACTGGCGGCACTGGAGGGTGCGCGCACCGTGCCGCCACGCGAACACGGCGGCAACTGCGACATCAAGAACCTCTCACGCGGTTCGACGGTGTACTTCCCGGTTTACGTCAAAGGCGGCGGGCTCTCGATGGGCGACATCCACTTCTCCCAGGGTGACGGTGAGATCACCTTCTGCGGCGCCATCGAGATGGCTGGCTACCTCGACATTCGCGTCAACATCATCAAGGGCGGCATGGCCAAATACGGCATCAAGAACCCCATTTTCAAGCCGAGCCCGCTCGAGCCGAAGTACTCGTCGTTCTTGATCTTCGAAGGCATCTCGGTTGACGAGGCGGGTAAGCAGCACTACCTCGACGTGCACGTCGCGTACCGCCAAGCGTGCCTCAACGCGATCGAATACATGAAGAAGTTCGGCTACACAGGGGCCCAGGCCTACGCCATCTTGGGCACGGCACCGGTCGAAGGTCGCATCAGCGGTATCGTCGACATCCCCAACGCGTGCGCCACTCTGGCGCTGCCCACCGAGATCTTCAGCTTCGACATCAAGCCGAACGCCGATGGTCCAGTGAAGCACATCACATCCGACATCGACCTCGCGGTCGTGAAGTGAGGAGGCGCCATGCCGCTCTACGAATACGAGTGCCGCAAACACGGCTTGTTCGAGGCGTTCAACACCGTGCACTTGTGCCGGCAAGACATGCCGTGTCCCACGTGCGCCAAAGATGCGCCGCGCGTGCTCAGTGCGCCGCACCTCGCGTTGATGGACCCGGCGACGCGGACCGCGCACGATCGCAACATCAAAAGCCGGCACGAGCCGCACGTGCACAGTTCGAGTTGCGGTTGCGGTAGCACGAAGAAGCGCGACAAGAAGCCCCAGGTCTCCAAGGGGCGGCCCTGGGTGCTCGAACACGGGTGAACGTGGGCGGGGAGTGGGAGAACGCGGGGCTATCGGCGAGAGGTGCCTGCCCCGCGTTCGTTTGGGGGCGTCGGTGCGGCCCCGCGGGGGGAACGGGGAGAGTGTAGTGGGGAGAGGGGAGAGCGCCGAGAGTGCGGTGGGCAGAGTGGGGTGGGGAGAGGGCAGAGTGTAGTGGGGAGAGGGGAATGCCGGGAGGGGATTATTGGGTGGTGCGGCGGCAAGAGAGGTGTATGTGGTGAGAGACCGGGGCGGGCTGAGTCGTCTCACCGATGATTGTCGTGCGGACGGTTACGGTGTGATCACCGGGCGGGACGGAGTTGATATTTCGGCAGCTGTCGTGGGCCCAGTCCAAGGGTTCGTCTTCGAATGGGACACACCGGCTGCGCACTTCGATGATGGGAACGCCGGCGGCCTCAGTGGCACCGAAGTCGAAACGGAAGGGGCGGCCGTCGATGGTGACCGTGTGTTCGAACAGATGCTCTCCCGCGCCGTTCGCGCTCGGCGTGCCGTAGCGGAGCTGGACGAACGCGGTGCGGTTCCGTTCGTCGTCGGGGTAACGCACGCCTTGCTCGAACCGCCATAGGCTTGGTTTTCGCAGCTCCAAGGGGGTGGGTTCGGTAACTTGAAACGCGTAGGTGGCGGTCTTGATGTCGCCGTTACGCAGCTTCGAGGGATAGGTGAGTACCAATTGGCCCGGTGCGGGCGGCGTCTTGGTCACGAGCACGTCGCCCTCGATGTGCGTCGGCACCCGCTTTCCCTGGGCAGTCGAGATCGAGAGTTTGTGCGCGTGCGCCATGTCCAAGACCCGGAATCGAATCAGGTTCGCGGGCATGTAGGGCTCGCCGCGCGGCAATCGCACTGAAGGCGTCGAATATTCGGGGGAGCAGGGGCTCGCCACTGCGGTGTAAAGGAGGAGCGCGGCCACGGCGGCGGTGGTGAGGGAGGGGAGAGGTGGCACGGAGAGGTATACGGGGGCGGGAGGGGAAAGATTTCTTTGAGGTCAGGGGTAGAGTGCAGAGTGCAGAGGGGAGCGGTGAGTGGGGGAAGGGTGAACGGGGGTGTAGGCTGGTTTCGTCGTGCCGTGGGTGCGGAGGGACTTCAAGGGCGCGAGGCGCCTGGCGTGTAGAGCTCGGGCGTCCGTGCTCACACGCTGCAATGCCAGGCAGCGGACGGTGGGTGCGGTGGGACAATGAGGGCAGCCGTCCATGGGGCAGGTGAGCTTGCCTTCGTGCTCGGACGCTCAAGGGCCGGGCGCTTCGCCCAGAAGGGCAGACGACGGTGGGACAAGGGCATGGGTGCAGCGGACGGTGGGTGCGGGGGGACGATGGGGGCAGCCGTCCCTGGGGCAGGTGAGCTTGCCTTCGTGCTCGGACGCGTCAAGGGCGGGCCGCTGGCGGAGCCAGCGGTGCTCGCAGGGCTCGCACCCTTGACTCGTCCTGCGCGCGAAGGCGGTGGGGGGGCGGGGCGGGGCGGGGCGCTTCGCCCAGAAAGGCAGACGACGATGTTACAGGTTTACGGTGTTGTGTTGGAGCTCGTGCGGCAATTGAGGGCGCCACTTGGCGTGATTGAGCACAAGGATAGAGATTTAGCGCGGCAGTTGCGGCGGGCCAGTGCCAGTGTGGCGCTCAATCTTGCGGAGGGGATGTACAGTCGTGGCAAGAACAGGGCTGCGCGTTATCACACGGCGCTGGGCTCGGCGCGTGAGACGTGGGCTTGTCTCGAGGTCGCGGAGGCGGCGGGGTACGTCAAAGCGGTCGACCCCGAGCTCGTGAGGCGGCTCGACCAAGTGGTGGGTTCGCTCGTACGGCTCGTGGAGCGGGCGCAGTAGTTTGGATAACGGCGAGCCGTGTGCCGGAAGCAGGTGCACGGCTCGGAGCAGGCGTCGAGGTGGCAAACGTTGAGCTGGCGGGCGCTGGGTCGGCGACGTCGGGGCCAGGTTCCACCGACGTGTGCCACGCGCGTTGTCAGCGCAGAACCGGAGTAGCGCCCAGCGTGGGGTGAGGTGAACCGCTACGTTCCAAACTGGGAAGTTGCCGCAGCAGGTGCCGGGTTGCCGCGGCCGCCTGTCGGGGACTGCCCCGCAGGGCGCTTGACCGCGTTTACAACCCCACGGTAACACTTAGCCGTCAAAATGTCGAAGTCCCCCACCTCGAAGGTAAACCTCAGCGAGACGGAGATCCGGACCCAATACATCACGCCCGCGATCACTAGCGCCGGCTGGGACTTCAAGACCCGAGTTCGCGAGGAGCTGGCACTGACGGCGGGGCGCGTCATCGTGCGCGGCAAGGTGCACACGCGTGGGGCGCTCAAGCGAGCGGACTACGTGCTCTACTACAAGAACAACGTCCCGCTTGCCGTCGCGGAGGCAAAGGACAACAAGCAGCCGGTCGGCTCGGGGCTTCAGCAAGCGCTGGTGTACGCCGAGATGTTGGGCGTGCCCTTCGCGTTTTCGTCCAACGGCGACGGGTTTCTCTTCCACGACGGCACGGCCGCGTCGGGCAAGGTCGAAACGCAGTTCGGGTTGGACGCGTTCCCGTCCCCCGAGGAACTGTGGGAGCGCTACAAACGGTACAAGGGGATCTCGTCCGAGGCCGAGAGCGCGGTGTTGCAGGACTTCTACACCGACGGTTCCGGCAAAGCGCCGCGTTATTACCAGCTACAGGCCATCAACCGGACGGTGGAAGCGATTGCCAAAGGCCAAAACCGCGCTCTGCTGGTGATGGCAACGGGCACCGGCAAGACATACACCGCGTTTCAGATCATCTGGCGCCTGTGGAAGGCAGGGGTCAAAAAGCGGATCCTGTTCCTCGCTGACCGCAACATTCTCGTCGATCAAACGCGCACCAACGACTTCAAGCCGTTCGGGTCGAACATGACGAAGATCGAGGGGCGCAAGGTCGACAAGGCCTATCAAATCTACCTGTGCCTGTATCAAGCGGTGACGGGCACCGAAGAGGAGAAGAATGTCTACAAGCAGTTCTCTCCCGACTTCTTCGACCTGATCATCATCGACGAATGTCACCGCGGGAGCGCTTCCGAAGCATCGGCCTGGCGCGAGATCCTCGACTACTTCTCGTCCGCTACCCAGGTGGGGCTGACGGCGACGCCAAAGGAGACGGAAGATGTCTCAAACATCAGCTACTTCGGCGAGCCGGTGTACACCTATTCCCTCAAACAGGGCATCGATGACGGCTTCCTCGCGCCGTACAAGGTTGTGCGCATCGACTTGGACAAAGACCTCGAAGGCTGGCGCCCGACCAAGGGGCAAACCGACAAGCACGGGGAGCTCGTCGAAGATCGCATCTACACCCAGAGGGATATTGACCGCACCCTGGTCCTCGAGCAGCGCACCGAGCTCGTTGCCAAAAAGGTCTCCGAATTCCTCAAGGGCACCGACCGCAACGCCAAGACCATCGTGTTCTGTGAGGACATCGATCACGCCGAACGGATGCGTCAGGCACTGGTGAACGAAAACGCCGACCTCGCCGAGGACCGCCGTTACGTGATGCGGATCACCGGCGACAACCCGGAGGGCAAAGCCGAGCTCGACAACTTCATCGATCCGGAGAGTCTGCGCCCCACCGTGGTGACGACCTCGAAGTTGATGACGACGGGGGTCGACGCCAAGACCTGCAAACTCGTGGTGCTCGACCGCCGCATCCAGTCGATGACCGAGTTCAAGCAGATCATCGGTCGCGGCACTCGCATCGACGAAGACCACGGCAAGTTGTTCTTCACCATCATGGACTTCAAGAAGGCGACCGAGCTGTTCGCCGACCCAGACTTCGACGGGGACCCGGTCGTCGTATACTCCCCCGCGGGGAACGAGCCACCGATCCCGCCGGAGGACGCGGAGGAGGGGCACCAAACGGGAAACCCGTTACCGGAAGACGACTGGCCCACCGAGCAAGACGCTGACGCGGACGCTTCCGAGCACACCGGCGGGAAGCGCAAGAAGTACGTCATCGGCGACGTCAAAGTCTGGGTCGTAGCCGAGCGCGTCCAGTACATGGACGCCAAGGGCAAACTCATCACTGAAAGTCTCAAAGACCACACTCGGAGAGCAGTGTTGGGCGAGTACAAGACCCTGGAGACGTTTCTGGCCGCGTGGCGTTCGGCCGAGAAGAAGAAAGCGATCATTGCAGAGCTTGCCGAACACGGGGTGCTGCTCGAGGCGCTGGCCGAGGAGGTGGGCAAGGACTTCGACCCCTTCGACCTGATATGCCACGTTGCCTTCGACCAGCCGCCGCTGACGCGCAAGGAGCGCGCCGCCAAGGTGCGCAAGAAGAACTACTTTACCGAATACGGTGAGACGGCTCGCAAGGTGCTGGAAGCCCTGCTCGACAAGTACGCCGACCAAGGCGTCGAACACATCGAGGAGGTGGCCGTGCTCAACGTACCGCCGCTTTCGGACCTGGGGACGCCGATTGAGCTGCTCCGGGGCTTCGGCAAGCGGGAAGACTTTGCAAAAGCTGTTCGGCTTCTCGAAAAGGCGTTGTACAACGGCCAGTCCGACAACGACGCGCCGGATAGCGCCGGCAGAACCGCCTGAAAACAGCCTTTGAACCGCGACACATGAGCTTAAGTACCATCGTCAAGAGCATCCAAGACATCATGCGCAAGGACCACGGCGTCGACGGCGACGCCCAGCGCATCAGCCAGCTGTGTTGGATGTTGTTCCTTCGCATTTTCGACGCTCGCGAGGAGGAGTGGGAGGCGATGTACGAAAAGTACGAGTCACCCATCCCCGAGAAGCTGCGGTGGCGCAACTGGGCGGCCAACCCGGAAGGCATCACGGGCGACGCTTTGCTCGACTTCTTGAACAACAAGTTGTTCCCGACGTTGAAAGAGCTGCCAACGCCGGACGGCGGCGCCGCGCTCGTGGTGCGTTCCGTCTTCGAGGACGCCTACAACTACATGAAGGACGGCACGTTGGTGCGGCAGGTGGTGAACAAGATCCACCAGGTCGAGTTCGCAACTCAAACCGAGCGCCACCAACTGAACGAGATCTACGAGACGATCTTGCGCGACCTGCAGAGCGCGGGCAACGCAGGCGAATTCTACACGCCGCGGGCTGTGACGCAGTTCATCGTCGACATGGTGAACCCGCAGCTCGGCGAAACCGTCTACGACCCGGCGTGCGGTACGGGCGGCTTCTTGGCGTGCGCCATCGAACACCTGCGCAAGCAGGTCAAGACTCCGGCGGAGCAGAAGAAGCTGCAAAAGAGCATCATGGGCGTGGAGAAGAAGCAGCTGCCGCACATGTTGGCCGTCACCAACATGATCCTCCACGGCATCGAGGTGCCCGACCAGATCCGCCACGACAACACGCTCTCCCGGCCGCTCCGCGACTACAGCAACAAAGACCGCGTCGACGTGATCATCACCAACCCGCCCTTCGGCGGCATGGAGACGGACGGCATCGAGAACAATTTTCCCGCGACGTTTCGCACCCGCGAGACGGCGGACTTGTTCTTGGTTTTGATCATGCACCTGCTCAAACCAACTGGCCGCGCCGCGTTGGTTCTGCCGGACGGCACGTTGTTCGGCGAAGGCGTCAAGACGCGCATCAAAGAAAAGCTGCTGACCGAGTTCAACCTCCACACCATCGTGCGGCTGCCCAACGGCGTGTTCAACCCCTACACGGGGATCAAGACCAACCTGCTCTTTTTCGACAAGAGCGGCCCCACCAAACACGTCTGGTACTTCGAGCACCCGTACCCCGAAGGCGCCAAGAGTTATTCGAAGACCAAACCACTGCGCATCGAGGAGTTCGACGCCGAGAAGAAGTGGTGGAACAAACGCAAAGAGAGCGAAAACGCGTGGAAGGTGTCCGCCAAGGACATCGCCGCCAACGGCTTCAACCTCGACATCAAGAACCCGAACGCCAAGAACGATGGGCCTGGTGATGCGGACGAGCTCCTCGCCGAGTTCAAGGCGTTGTCTGAGGAGGTCGCGAAGATTCAGGACAAGTTGAAGCAAGAGCTCGCCAAGGCGTTGGAGTCGGCGTCGTGAGTCCCGAGCAGTTTCTGAAGGAGTTTGGGCACCTCGCGGAGACGGAGGGGGGAGAACGACGACTCAAGGAATTGGTCCTCCGACTCGCGTTGGCAGGGAGGCTCACCTCCGGTACGCGTGCACCGATATGCCCACTCTCGGACGTCGCGAAGCTGCAAAACGGCTATGCGTTCAAGAGCGAGTGGTTTGCAAAGGACGGGACCCGACTCTTGAGAAACGCAAATGTGGGTCACGGGGTCCTGGACTGGTCGGAGACAGTGAGACTGCCCGAGCAAAAGGTTAGAGAATTCGACCGCTTTCGGCTAAACGTCGGCGAGATCGTTCTGTCGCTCGACCGTCCGCTAATTTCGACCGGTCTCAAGATTGCCGTCGTAGAAGAACGCGATATGCCGTGCCTGCTATTGCAGCGCGTTGCACGCTTCCAGCTTGTTCCGGATTCAGTTACCCGAGACTTTCTGCTGCTTTGGCTGAAATCTCCCCTCTTCACCGGGGCGATCAATCCTGGCCGCAGCAACGGCGTTCCTCACATATCAACGAAGCAGGTAGAGGCTCTCACCCTGCCTCTCCCGCCCCTCGCCGAGCAAAAGCGCATCGTCGAAAAGGTCGACCAACTCATGGCGCTCTGCGACGAGCTGGAGGCGAAGCAGAAGCAGAAGCGCGAGAAGGCCGTCGCGTTCAACCAGGCCGCCCTGAACACCGTCGTCCACGCTTCCGACAAGGCCGCCCTTGCAAGCAGCTGGTCCCGCCTTCAAGACCACTTCGGGGTTCTCTACGAACTCCCCGAAAACGTGAAACAGCTCCGCCAAACCATCCTCCAATTGGCGGTCATGGGGAAGCTGGTGCGGCAGGACCCAGAGGAGGAACCTGCTGCCCTATTGCTATCTCGCGTTGCGGCAAGTTCACCATCGCACGGCTCGGCCAAACGTCCGAAGCCGGTCGACATCAGCCTACCCACGACAGAACTACCCCAAGGTTGGACATGGACGAACTGGCGGAGTCTGGTGAGTGGAATCGAATCAGGATGGAGCCCCCAGTGCGAAGAGACGCCGCGTTCCGGTGACGCGTGGGGCGTGCTGAAAGTAAGCGCCGTCAGTTGGGACCGCTTTCTCCCGGACGAGAACAAAGCGTTGCCATCTCACTTGCAGCCGAGAGTGGAAGCGGAGGTTCGACAAGGTGACTTCCTCATGTCCCGCGCGAACACGGAAGCGTTGGTTGGA
>CBINDO010000094.1:0-25961 GCA_966249405.1 uncultured bacterium
GAATCCTGCGCCGGCAACGATTCCACGAGCCGTCGCCGATGACCTCGAATTGCTGGAAGCGGCTCCGGTTGCCGAGCCCTCGTCGCCCTCGCAAATCAGCGCTACGGAGCTCGATTCGAGCCCCAGCGCCACTGGTCACTCGGCCCCCGCACAGGCCGTCCCCAGCGCCGCGCTCTCGAGTTCTTCACACTCGGCACCAGTCAATTCGGCTCTAGTTAACTCATCCCCATCAGTCCCGGGGACGCCCAGCTTGGATCACGTGTTCTCGGCCGACGACGAGCCCGAGAGTCAAGACGGCTCGGTATTGTCGGCGGGTCGCGTGCTCAGCCAACCGGTAACCAAAGCCAAGACCGATCCGAGCACCGACTTCGACGACGAGGAAGACGAAGAGACTCGCGTCCTCGACACCCGCGACATCGGCCTCTCACGCCGCGTAGACTCCTCGCTCAAGTCGGCGTTGCGCAGCTCGGTGGCCCCGCCTCCTCCGCCGCCCGGTTCCAGGCCAGTAACTCAAGGCCCGCCGTCCCGGCTGTCCAACGCGCCGCCCATGGCGGTGCCGTCGGTACGTGCCCCCGCCGCGATGCCACCGCCCTCCGGCCCGCCCAGCTCCTTGGTGCCCCCATCGCGCCGCCCGCAGGTGCCGCCCGCCGCGCCGGCTCCAGGTTCACACCCGCTGTCGAGCGGTTATCCGCAAGGCTTCATCAACCCCGATGGTTCGTTCCCGCTGGGCTCGACCGTGTCTCACCTGCCTCCGGTCGCGAGCGCGACGGCGCCGGCCCCAGCCAAGGCCAAGTGGCCCTGGGTGGCAGCGGTCGCGGCGTTGGTAGCTGCAGCCGGCACGTGGCTGTTCCTGGGCTCGAACGGCGATTTGTTGGTGTCCGTCTCGGGTCCGAACAACGCCGCGGTGAGTGGCGTCAAGATCTTCGTCAACGGCGAGCAGAAGTGCACCCAGAGCCCGTGCCAGGTTACCGGACTCAAGCCGGGCCCGTACACGGTTCGCGCCGAGGCTCCGGGCTTCGTGGCGAGCGCCGACCAAGCGGTGAAAGTGGACAGCGGCAGTTCAGCCGTCGCCAACATCCAGCTCAAGTCGGACGGCGCGCAAGCGCAGCTCACGGTATCGGCGGTGGGTAACGGGTTACGCGTGCTGGTCGATGGCAAAGACCGCGGCACCGCGCCGCTCGAGCTCAATGGATTGACCCCAGGCCCGCACGCGATCCGCGTCGAGGGCCCCGGTTTCGAAGCGGTAGAGCACTCGGTGACGCTGACCGAAGGCGGCGCGCCGGTATCGGTTGGTCCGCTCAGCCCGAAGTTGCTCAAAGGCTCCTTGCGGCTCGAGCTCGGCACCAACGCCGAGGGCGCGCAGGTGCTCGTCAACGGCAAGTCGATCCGCTCGTTGCCGGCGACGCTCGAACTCGACGCCGCCGAGAGTCACGACGTGCTGGTACGTAAGATCGGGTATTCGGACTTCGAGAAGAAGGTCTCGTTCAGCGCCGCAGAACCCAAGATCGACCTCACGATCGAGCTCACCGAGGGCTCGAACGACGTGGGTGGCGGACGTCACGTCGCGCGTGGGCCGAGCGACACCCCCGAGACGCCGGCAGACGCCCCCGCGGAAGCGGCCGAAGAGAAGAAGCCCGATTTCCTGAGCGCCATCAAGGGCGACAAGGCCGAAGAGAACAAGGGTGGCGGCAAGGCCGAGGCCAAGCCCAACGACAAGCCACAAGCTGGCGGCAAAGGCACCCTGAACATCAACTCGGTCCCTCCGACGACCGTGTTGCTCGACGGCCGCCCGTTGGGCAAGACCCCGAAGGTGGGCGTCAGCGTCCCCGCCGGCAGCCACTCGATCACGTTCGTCCACCCGGAAAAAGGCCGCAAGTCGGTCAAGGTCGACGTCCCGGGTGGCGGCAGCAAAAACGTAACCATCCGTTTGTAGGCAAACCGACAGACCAGGCGATGGCGGCTCGGGTCGCGCAATCCGACACTCGAGTGTTTCTCTCCCGAAACCGGGCCGGCGATATTTCTCCGGCCCGCGCGCTTCTGGTTTGATTGCCTTTCTCAATTGCGACTAAGGTCGCGCCCCGAAACCCGTCTCATTCAACACGGCACACAGATATGAAACTTCCGAACCGCACCAAGATTGTTGCCACGCTAGGGCCAGCTACCTCGAACGAGAAGAGCATTCGAGAGCTTGCCGCTGCGGGCGTCAATGTGTTCCGGCTCAACTGCTCCCACGCCGACCACGCCACGCTGACTTCGAACTACAACTTCATCCGGCAGATCTCTGCTGAGCTGGCGCGCCCGATCGGCATTCTCGCAGATCTGCAGGGCCCCAAGATTCGAGTCGGTAAGCTCAGCCAATCGATCGAAATCGTCAAAGGCCAGAAGATCATCATCTCCACCGAGAAGGGCGTCATCGGCAGCCCCGTGGAAGCTGGAAAGACGCCACGCATCGGCACCGGTTACGAAGGGTTGTCTCGTGACGTCAAGGCGGGCGAGCAGATCTTGCTCGACGACGGTAACCTGGAGCTCATCGTCGACTCGGTGGCGGGCACCGAAGTAACCTGCACCGTGGTGCACGGTGGTCTCTTGAAGCAACACAAGGGCATCAACCTGCCCGGCTCCAAGGTCTCGGCCGAGGCGCTCACGACCAAGGACCGCGAAGATCTCGACCACGTGATCAGCCTCGGCGTCGACTTCGTCGCGCTCTCGTTCGTGCGCACCGCCGACGAGGTCATCGACCTCACCAAGTACATCGAGAAGAAGGGCAGCCAAGCCAAGGTCATCAGCAAGCTGGAGCGCCCCGAGGTCGTGCAGAACCTCGACTCGATCATCGACGCATCTTACGGCGTGATGGTGGCGCGTGGTGACATGGGCGTGGAGCTCGGGCCAGAGTTGGTGCCCGGCTTGCAAAAGAAGATCATCGCCAAGTGCCAAGCCGCGTGCAAGCCCGTGATCACGGCCACGCAGATGCTCGAGAGCATGATGGAGAACCCGCGCCCCACCCGCGCCGAAGCCTCCGATGTCGCCAACGCGATCTACGACGGCACCAGCGCGGTGATGTTGTCCGGTGAGACGGCGGCAGGCAAGTTCCCGGTCCGTACCGTCGAGATCATGAGCACGATCATCCGCCAGACGGAGCAAGATCTGTTCAAGGATTGGAGCAGCGTGAAGCTCCGGGGCTCGGCGGGCGCCGCGGTTTCGATCCCGCAAGCCACCGTCCACGCCGCGGCTCGTGGCGCGCTCGAGGCCGACGCCAAGCTGATCGCCATCTTCACCGAGAGTGGCTTCACGGCGCGTTACCTCGCGGCAGAGCGGCTCCCGATCCCGACCATTGCGTTCACCCCGGACACGGCCACCTTGAATCGCATGGCGCTCACCTTCGGCATTCAAGGCCGCCTGGTGAAGAACTCGGCGACCAGCCTCGAGCAAACGCTCGAAGGTGAACGCGTGTTGCTCGAGGAGGGTTTGGCCAAGAAGGGTGACCGCATCGTCATGATCTTCGGGTCGACCCGCGCTTCTGGGTTCACGAACATCGTGAACTTCCGCAACCTCGGCGAGAGCATGTAATTGTACGAGTCTGCACGTGGGGGGTCGTCGGCGCAAATCTGCGACCTCCTCGAGCAGTAGGCCCAGGGCTCGCTTCGGCGGGCCCTTCGTCATTTCACCCTCGCCGCCACCGTTGTCTTGGGTAGGCGAACCGTGGCCCAGCCCCGGGCTCACAAAGGGTCGATGTTGGCCTCCGAGTCCAACTCGAGAGATGGCACCGCCCTGGTCTCCGAGTCCAACTTCATGGGGTCACCTAGGGTAATTCTGGTCTCCGAGTCCAAACTCGAGACGACGCCCGCTCCAAATCTCGACTCCGAGTCCAACTTCATGGGGTCACCTAGGGTAATTCTGGTCTCCGAGTCCAAACTCACGCGAGCGCGCCGCGCCGATCCTCGACTGGCAGTCGAAATCGGCACCCCTTCTCAGCTCGAATCTGGACTCCGAGTCCAACTTTATGGGGTCACCTGTTGTCGAACCTGGACTCCGAGTCCAGATCGACACCCCTCCCCCCTGCTTTCTGGACTCCCAGTCCAATTCTCCTCGACGCGATATGCCGCTTGGGAGCCTGGTCGCGTGGGACCCTCGAGCAAATTCCAAGTAACGTCCGCGGCTTACCCGCGGACAAAACAACCGAGCGGCGGATCACCGCAAGTTCACTTGCGAGCAACGCGAGCTTTGAGGATTTGGAAGTACCGCCGCGCAACGCCGGCGCTTTCAGCCGCGCGAGTGACGTTGCCGCCGTGTTTTTCGAGCATCCGTTCGACGTAACGGCGTTCGAACTCGGCGACGACTTCTTGGCGCGCTTCACCGAGCGGCAACTCGAGCGCGCGTTCGAACACGTCGCCCGAGTCGGCGCGGGCTTCGAGCTGGGCGGCGGCCGCCGGCCCCTGGTTGTTCGTCATGTTGGCGAGCTCTCCGAGCGCCAAGTGACGGGCCAAGGCATGACGCAGCTCACGGACGTTGCCGGGCCACGGGTACTCTTCCCAAGCCCGGAAGAGCTCGGCGTTGAGCGTTGATTCATCACCTTGGAGTTCGCGGCAAAAGTGGCGGAGGAGCACCGGCAAGTCGCCACGACGAATGCGCAGCGGGGGTAACTCGACACGCGCCGCGGCCAACCGCCGAAGCAGATCGTCCGAGAAGCGGCCGGCCTGCACCTCGCGGTCGAGGTCGCGGCGCGTCGAGGCCACGACGCGCACGTTCACCTTGAGGATGCGTTGACCGCCATACGGACACACCTGGCCGTGGTCGATCGCGTGCAGCACCTTCATCTGCAGGTGCGGCGCGAGCTCGCCGATTTCGTCGATCAGCAGTGTGCCACCGTGAGCGCGCTCGAATGCGCCAGCGCGCGCCTGCGGCACCCCAGCAAACACGCCGGCCTCGTGCCCGAACAACTCGAGCTCGAGCAGGTTGGGCGGGATTGCCGTGCAGTCGACGACCACGAACGGGCCTTGTTGTGCCCGCGGGCTCTCGAGGTGCAGACCTTCGGCGGTCAGTGTCTTGCCGGTGCCCGGCTCGCCCTCGAGCAAAACGGGGACGTCGGCCTGCGCAAGCCGCTCGAGCAGCGGGTACAGGCGCCGCATCTCGGTGCTCACGCCGACCACGTTACCGAAATTCATGCGGTGCGAGATCTGCGCTTGGCCGCGTTGGTTGGCGAGATCGACGCGGAACGTGGTGGAGCCCACGGTGATGACTTCGCCGCCCTCGAGGAAGGCTTCGGTCACGGAAATGCCGTTCACGCGTGTGCCGTTGGTCGAGCCCAGATCGGTGACGCGAACCCGGCGTCCCACCGGGTCGAGCGCGACGTGGCGCCGTGAGACGGTGCGGTCGGAGAGGCGCAGCGCGCACGCCTCGGCGGTCCCCACCAAAATCCGGTACGGCTGAGAACCGTCCAAAGACAAGGTCTTGCCGGTATCTTCGCCGGCGGTCACGGTAATGCGAAACGGCTCCGGCAGCGGCGAGGGGTCGAACCGGTGCTGGAGTAACGCGGTGACCTCTTCACGACTCAACGGACCGTAGGTGTTGCCCGAACTCATATTTGCTCAGTCTCCGACGTCGCGCCGCAGCGCGCCATTAAAACCATTTGCGGCGTTGGCATAAACCCAAGCACGCGATTGCCACGATAGCAGCGCGCTGTCTCGGCCTGTAACTTTTCGACGCAACGCCAAACAACGCTCACCCCAGCTGCGTGCGGATCCAGTTCAGAACGTTACGTTCGCCCGCCTTCACCGACAAGTCATTCGGTACTTGACGGCCCTTCCACGTCACTGACCACGCGAAGCTCTTCCACGGCGCGATCTTCACGTAAGGCCCTTGTTGCTCGATCTCGATGTAGTCACGAGACCCACTCGCAAACACCTCGATCATGGATTCACCCGGCGCGTGCTTCTGTACGGGCACGACTTCGAACTCCTTGATCAAGGCGCAGCCGTCGCTGAAGTGCGCCATCCAGCCTTCGTCGCTATGGGCAAACCACTTCTGGTCGTGTTGCACCGCGGCGCGGTCGTAAGCGAACCACTGGGCATTTTCCGCGGTCACCACCGCCGGCTTCGGGATCGGCGTGGGCGCTTCGAACTCTTGCCCGGCCATGAACACGGTCGTCCCACCACGCACGCGGCTGATCTCCCAGGGTGCGGCTTTGATGACGTCGTTGGTTTGATTGCAGATCTCGTACTCGACGCGGAACGCGCGCTTCGACTTAGATAAGGAAAAGCGTTTGGTTACGAGCAATCCGAGCTGCGAACACGGAGTGCCACAACATACCAAGGAATCGTTTTCACTCTCCAAGACCGCGTACGGCTGATGGTCGACTTCGGGCGGTGGAGGCCAATTCCAATCGCTCTGCGGACTGGTCCAAAAAGTCGATCCGTAGTTGTTCGGATCGACTTCGGGCCCCGTGAGAAGATTCGTATCGCCAACGAAAAAGCCGACGATCCGCGCACCGGCGCGCGGGTCGACGAGCGCCCGCCAACCGTCACCGGAGACCATCCAATTGTCTCCGACTTCGGCCCAAGGTGACTCGTTCGAAGCTTGCTCGACGTCTTGTTTCGACACGGCTAGAGCCCTAACCTGCCCACGCTCGGGAATCAACCACTCGCTTCGACAACCCCACACTGGACCCGCCTTGCACTAATTGCCTACAAAGCGCGTCGCGACCAAACGTTTGCGGAGTTCGGCCCGCGCCCACATAATAGGCGAGCCCTCGTCATGCCCTCCTCACCGCCCACTGCTACCGCCCCCTTTCCCGAAAAGGTGGGAAAGTACGAGCTATTGCTCCCGATCGGTAGCGGCGGCATGGCAACCGTGTACCTGGCACGCTCGACCGGGGCTGGCGGCTTTGCGCGCGACGTCGCGCTCAAGCTGGTGCATTCACACCTCCGCGCCGATGAAGAGAGCAAGCTTCATCTGCTCGAAGAGGCCAAACTTTCCGCGCGGATCCGTCACCCCAACGTGGTCTCCGTGCAAGAGGTCGACGAAGATCCGTTCGGGTTGTTCCTCGTCATGGACTACGTCGAGGGCGACAACCTGGCCGGGCTCGAACGCGCAGCGCGCAAGTCCGGCAAGCCGCTCACCGATCGCTTGATCGCGCGCTTGCTCAACGATGCGCTCTTGGGTTTACACGCCGCGCACGAGTTGTGTGACGAGCGCGGCAACCCGCTCGGCATCGTGCATCGCGACTTTACGCCACAAAACATCCTGGTCAGCGTCGAGGGCATCACGCGCCTCACGGATTTCGGCGTCGCCAAGGCCGCCGACCGTGCGGTGCGCACCAAGACTGGGCTCATCAAGGGCAAAATCGCCTACATGGCGCCCGAACAGGCGCGCGGTCTGAAGCTCGACCGGCGCTGTGACGTGTGGGCGGCCGGCGTGGTTGCGTGGGAGCTGATCGCGCGGCGGCGCCTGTACACCTCCGAGGACGACGTCGCGACCCTGCTGCGGATCGTGACCGAACGGCCGCCGCGCATCCGGGACGTCTTCCCGCAGGTGGCCCAGGAGCTGGACGACGCGGTGGCTTGGGCGCTCGAGCCCGATCCCGAGCAGCGATGTCCCACCGCAGAGACCTTCCGCGCCACGCTCGAGACGGCGTGGGCCAAACACGGCGGGATGGCCGACGCGAGTGAACTCGCCGTATTCGTGCGTGATTGCGTGGGTCACAAGCTCGTCGAGCGCCAAGCGAGCATCACCGAGATGCGCAGCTTGCGCCTGCGCATCGGCGAGCTGGCGCGCCCCGTGCACGAAGTGAGCGACAGTGATCCGAACAACGATCACCCGACGCACCTCGTTCAGCGCCCGTTCGAACCGCCCCCCATCAGCGGCCACTCCGCGACGATCCCCAGCTTGCCGGCCAACGTCGCGTCCCAGGCTGGGCGTCCGTCAGCGGTGGGCGTGCAGCCGGTGATTGCCCAACCTTACACGCTGGAGGCCGGCGAACCTCCGGAGTTGCTCACGGAAACCTCCGCGGTGCTGCCGGCGTTCGTCGACAAGCGGCCGGGTCGCATCGCTTGGGGTGCCGCGGCGTTGCTAGCGACCGGCTTGGTGGCGGTGTTGCTCGTCAATCGCGGCGGGCCCACGGAGAACACCAGCGCCAGCCCCACCCCCAACGTGAACACGGAGCCCGCCCCCAGCGTCGACCGACCAGCGCCCCCCGCGCTTGCAACGACGGCTGCGGCCAGCAACCCAATCGAACCGACGAACGTCGAAGATCTCGAGCCAGCGCCGACGCCGAATCGTTCGCGAAGGAAGGTCAAGCCGCGACCATCCCCGACGCCAAAACCAACCACGCCGGAAAAACCAGGTCTTGCCAGTAGCCCCTACGGCGCGCAAAAGTCTCGCCCGTGATTCTCATCGCCAGGTGGAGCTCCCGTTGGACGCTGACGGTCTGCTTCGGGATAACCTCGATCGCGTGGGCCAACCTCGCCCAAGCCCAGCAGGCTGACGTCCCCCAAGGCGCCGAACAAGAGCCCGAGGAAGAGGCGCAGGCCGCCAACCTGTTCGCAGCGGCCGAAAGTGCGTTCTCTTCGCGCGACTACGACCGCGCCGCGCATTTGTTCTTGCGCGCCGACGAGAAGGCTCCCCACGCGTCGGTGATGTACAACGCCGCGGTGTCCTGGGACTACGCGGGCAAACGCGCCCAAGCCGCCGACTGTTACCAAACGGCGCTCGAACGCGGCGGCTTGACGCCACGTCAACAAGCTCAGTCCGAACAGCGCATCGACGAGCTCGGCAAGAACCTCGGTCTGGTCCACGTCGCCAAACCCGTGGGCGGCCTCGCGAGCATCGACCGCATCCAAAAGCGCACGATCCCGTTCCAGTTTTTCCAAGAACCTGGCTCGTATCACGTCGAACTCGAGACCGCCGACGGCGCACGGACGACCACCGACATCACGGTCTTGCCGGGTCAAACGTTGCGCCTCGAGCTTAACCCCGTCGAGAGCAAGATCACGGCGTCGCCCGTGATCTTGGAACGACCCGAGCCGGTCCCTACCCCGCCGCCCGAGCCGCTGCCGCCGTTGCCCCGCGACGAACCCCCGAGTTCGGCGCAAGAGGTCGTGGGTTGGATTGGGATTGGGATCGGCGTCGTAGCCGCGGGTGCCGCGACGTTTTGGGGCCTGCAGACTTGGGAAAAACGCGACGCTTACCTCGATAGCAATCGCACCGATGCCGACGCCTACAACGAGGGCCTCGACCTGCGGACGCGCACCAACATCGGTTGGGTGACTTCGGCGGTGACGACCGCAACCGGTCTCACACTGGTGCTGACTTCACCCACGATCCGCTTCTGAACGCACGAGCGCCGCGCGTCGTCGTCACGAGGGCCCGCGTCGCGGCTGCGCTCCGAGCGCGAGCTCGGAACGATAGAGCCGCGACCCGTGTAACGGGTGAGCGATCGAAAAGCGTTGGCGGAGCCGTGCAGCAACGACCCTCTCGCCCCGGTTGGGCATCTGTTTTCAACCACCGGCGACGGTCTGGCGATCCCATCGAAGCCCAACGTGACCACGACGCCGGGCGTTCGGCGTCCGTGGGACGTGGCCCGTTCACGCCATCCGCCGTGGTCGAACACCACGTCCCTCGAACGCGGCTTCGAGCGCGTTCGTCCCCAGAGTTCGCTGCAGTTGAACCGAACTCTGCACGCGCAGCAGTCCCACCCGCTGAGTGCGCAAATTTCGAGAGTTTGGTTGGGCCCAGCGTCCCCCCGTCGAGCGCCGGCTCCCGCCCCTCAATTTTGCATTGGTCCTGCAAATGCGCTTGTTTCGCCGGGCCAACTGGCTACATCTACGGGCGTGCGGCTAACCCCAGAAACGAACGATCTTCCGAGCGGCGTCCGTCAGTTCGACCCACCCGAACCGAGCTCCTCGCCGGCGCCTTGGCGTTTCGAGAAGTTGCTCGAACTAGCCACACCAAGTGAACAGGAATCGGACGAGGCCAACCTGCGCCCCGTTTGCCACCACGAGATAACGCAGCTGTTGCGCGCCAGCTTACCGGTGGTCGAGCTGGACGGCGAGAAGCCGACATGGGACACCGGAGTCGAACCGACGAGCGATCCGATCGCCGAAGACGTCCGTTTACTCGGGGCCATACTCGGCCTCGTGATCCTGGAGCACGAGGGCGAAGAGTTCTACTCGCGGATTGAACAGCTACGCCAGGCAGCGAAGGTCGCGCGTCAGGAACCGGGTGGGCCCAACTGGGGTCAGCTCGGCAAGATCATCGACGAAGCCCTGGAGGGCATGTCGCCGACCGAAGCGCTCACCTGGCTCAGCAACAGCGCGACGGCGTTCCACATCTTGCTCGCCTTGTGCAAGGTCGCCGAGGCCGCGCATCCGCCGCGCGAGCAGCGCACGATGGATCGCACGTTGACCAAGCTCACCCGCCGCTTCGACACCGAGCGCATCAAGGAAGCGAGCGGGATCCAAGCGCGGCTGGTCGCGACCGCGTACCCGACGAAGTTGTTGCGTCACCGCGTGCTGGCTCACCAAGCGGATCTGTTCGGATTACTCGTGAAGCTCCGCAGCCCGACGTTGTCTCGCCGCACCGAGCAGGTCGCGCTATTGGACGCGTTGGCGGAGAAGATCGAGGTGTTGTGGGCGACCCAGTTCAACCGCGGCGAGAAGCCGAGCCCCTCGGAAGACATCGCGCACACGTTGGCGTTCTTTCATCGCACGATTTACAGCAGCTTGGCGCAGTTTCACCAGACGTTGGCGCGTGTATTTCGAGCCCACACGGGTGAACCGCTCCCCGACGAGTCGCGCCCCCGCATCACGATGGGCAGCTGGGTCGGCGCCGACATCGTCACGAACCCGCGCGTGAGCCGCGAATCGCTCGCCGAGGCGCTCACGCAGCAACACCACGCCGTGCTCCAGAATTACGCCCGCGACTTGCTCGAGATCGCGCCTCAGTTCAGCCACGCTGCGTACCGCGCCCCGCTCGCCGAAGACTTGGCCAAGAGCATCGACACCGACCTCGAAGAGATGGTCGGCGCCGGCATGGACATCAAAGATCTGATCCGTCAGCGCAGCCGCGAACCTTACCGCCTCAAGCTGGTGCTGATGGCGCGGCGTCTGCAGTCGACGCTCGACGCGCCGCTGCTCGACCCGAGCGGCTCGCGCCCCAAGTTCTCCTACCACTGCGTGGAAGATCTGGTGTCGGACCTCGAGTCGTTGCGGTCGAGCCTAACGCGGGCTGGGTACACCCGCAGCCTGGAGCAGACGCTCAACCTGTTCCTGACCAAGGTGCGGCTATACGGGTTCCACGGCTTTGGGATCGACATCCGTGAGCGTTCGGAGGTGATTCGGCTGGCGGCCAGGGCGGTGCTCGAAGAGGCGCGCGTCCCGTCGGAGGTCGAGTCGTGCGAGGTCTTGGAGCGGCTATTCTCCGACCACATCGTCAAGAACGACGACCTGCTGATTGCACCCTTGTTCAGCGAGTTCGATCCGCTGCCGATGGGGTTCGACCAGGCCGGCCTGCGCCGCATCTTCGGGCTCCTCAACTTAGCGCGTCGCGCCCAGAAGGCGCTCGGGACCGGCGCCATCCAGAACGTCATCGTCAGCCTGTGTCGCAGCCAATGCGATGTCCTGGCGGCGCTATTGATCCTGAAAGCGCAGGGCCTGTTCCACCTGCTGCCGGACGGCGCGGCCACGTGCGACGTCGACATCGTTCCGCTGTTCGAAACGATCGCCGACCTCGACGCCTCGCCGCGGCTGCTCGACGCCTTGTTCTCCAACGCCGCGTACAAGCGACAACTCGCCGCTCGTGGTTTACGCCAGACGGTGATGCTCGGCTACTCCGACAGCGGCAAAGACGGCGGCTATTTCTCCAGTAACTGGGCGATCTACCGCGCGCAAATCCTGATGCTGGAGGTGGCCAAAGACCACGGCGTACAGCTGTCGTTCTTTCATGGACGAGGCGGCAGCATCGGTCGCGGCGGTGGGCCCACCCATCGCGCGATCATGGCCCTGCCGCCCGGCTCGACCCGCCACGGTCCATCGCTCACCGAACAAGGGGAGGTGCTCGCCCGTTATTACACGGTCGCGAGCGACGCCGACGCGCACTTCTGCAACGTCCTCGGCTCGCTCTGGGAGAAGCGGTTCAGCGACCCGCCGGAGGTTCACGCCGCATGGCGCAACGTCGCCGAGGCGCTGGCTCTGACATCTCAACGCGCTTACCGGAAGCTCGTCGACGACCCCGACTTCGCGCGTTACTTCGACCAGGTTACCCCCAAAGAGGTCGACCTCGATCAACCCGCCACGCTCAGCGACAAGATCACGAAAGCCAGCGACAACGCCATGGTGTTGCCCGCGGTACCTTGGGTGTTCCGTTGGGTCCAATCGCGGCAGATGGTGCCGGCGTGGTACGGACTCGGAACCGCCATCACGCAGCTGCTCGAAGACAGCGCCGACAAGGACCGCACCTTGCAGCTGCTACAAGAGATGTTCGAGAGCTGGCCGTTCTTCCAGTCGCTGATCAGCAACGGCGAGGTCGCGCTACGACATACCGATCTCAACATCGCCAACTACTACGTCGACATCCTCGCCGATCCAAAACCCGCGGCCGAACGCATCTTGGGCGTGATCCGCGAAGAGTATCAACGAACGGTGAGCTCGGTGGCGCTGGTCACGCGTCATTCTCTGTTGGCACGCCCGGATGATCGGGCGCTCGACCAGAGTATTACGTTGAAAGAGCCGTACCTCGACCCGCTCAACTACATCCAAGTTCGCCTGCTGCGTGACTACCGCCAACGCCTCCAGGGTCAAGCACCCAAGGTCGAGTTGGACGCCTACGGCCGCGCGATCTTGGCCAGTGTAGAGGGGCTGGCGACAGGCCTCGGTACCACCGGGTGAACCGGTAGACTGGCAATCGCATGCGCATCCTCTTCATCGGCGGAACTGGCATCATCAGCTCCGCGTGTTCAGACCTGGCCTTGGAACGAGGCCACGAGTTGTACCTGTTGTGCCGTAACCAGTCGCCGCGGCCAGTACCGCGCGGCGCCAAGGTGCTGCAGGGAGACATTCGCGACCCGAACAGCGTCCAAGCGGCGCTCGGCGACGAGCAGTTCGATGCGGTGGTGAACTTCATCGCCTTCGAACCCGAGCACATCGAAACCGACCTGCGCTTGTTCACAGGCCGCACCGCACAATACGTGTTCATCAGCTCCGCTTCCGCCTACAAGAAGCCGGTCGATCAGTGGCCGATCACCGAAGCCACCCCACTGCACAACCCGTTTTGGCAGTACTCGCGCAACAAGATCGCCTGCGAAGAGCGCTTGTGGCGCGCCTACCGCGAGGCGGGAGTTCCGATCACGATCGTCCGGCCTTCTCACACGTACGACAAGACGTTGCTCCCATTCGATCCATACCAGGCGGGGTACACGGTGCTCCGCCGCATGCTCGACGGCAAACCCATCGTCGTACACGGAGACGGCACCTCGCTGTGGGTGCTCACCCACCACAGAGACTTCGCTCACGGCTTGTTGGGTCTGCTGGGCCACCCCAAAGCGCTCGGCGAAGCATTCCACATCACCTCCGACGAGGTGCTCACCTGGAACCAGATCTTCCAACTCGTGGGGCGCGCGGCAGGCGTGGAGCCGAAGCTCGTGCACGTTCCGTCAGAGGTGATCGCTCGCCATCACCCCGACTGGGGCGCGGGTCTGCTCGGAGACAAGGCGCACAGCGTGATCTTCGACAACACGAAGCTCAAGCGCGTGGTGCCCGATTACTGCGCCAAGATTCCGTTCGCTCAGGGCGCGCGCGAGTGCGTGCGTTTCTACCTCGAGAACCCGCACTTCGAAGCGCTGCGTCCAGACGTCAACCGACTGATGGACACGTTGTGCGGGCTCTAACCCCAGAGCTCTGTTGAGTTGAACCGAACTCTGGCAACGAAACAGTCCCATCGGCTGTAGCTCGACGCCCCAGTAGCACAACGAACGCCCTCACCGAAGGGGGCGGCTCGGAGCCGTGAAGTGTCTCACCTTGCTGGGCCCAACCCTGGTCACTTCCAGACGTACCAGTCGACGCTGAGCATGGCGTCGGCGAGCCACGGCGTACCGTTGTAGTCCGAGCGCAGGTCGAGGAGCCGCGCGCCGCTCAAGGTGAACACGAGGTTCACGTCGCGAGAAAGGGGGGCGAACACCGCGGCGCGGGCCCCGACCGTAGGCAACAAGAACGATCCGAGCGCGTTCGAAGACGACATCAAGCCGATACCGGGGCCAATCGCCGCACCGCGCCCGTCTTTGCCCCACGCCTCGAACATCAAGTGCGACCTCAGGAGCCGTTGGTCGTGAACCTTCTCGCCCGCAACGGGTTTGCCGCGGAAGATGTACGCGCCGTCGAGCTCTAGCCGCGTCGCGGACCACAGCCGAAGCCGTAACCCGAGGCCGATCTCCGTCGTGGCCCCCGAGTCTGCATGCAACAACACCGCACCGACGCCGCCGCGCAACGCCAAGGGCGCACCGCACATCACGCCGCCGACCAGCGTGCACACATCCGTTTCGGCGGCGTCGACCTCGTCCTTCGTGTCGCCGACTTGCATCGAGGTCCGGGTGCGATCGAAGATCGCCTCGACCACGGGTAAGACCGCCGTCGAGACGACGTCGGCGTTACGCAGGTTGATCTCGACGTGTTGATAACCGCTGCGCTGACCGCGCTGCGGAGCAAACCAAAAGCGAATGATCCCGCGATCACCATCACGCAGCACCTGGATGCCGACGAACGCGCCGGCGCGAAGCACCCGCTCGGGCAAATCTTCGTCGAGCTCGCGCACCGCGCCGGCCACCTTGACCTGCATCTGCAGGCCCCGCAGTTCCGCCGTCAACCTTCGTTCCGCGGCCGTCCACGCGGCTGGGCCTGCCGTGTGCTCCATCAACACGACAATGGCGTCGTCGTTGGCTGCCCACGCCGGGCCAGCCATCGACACCACCAACCACAGCAAGGCAAGGCGCCAAAAGCGCAGCACGTTTACTTACTTAACACACTTCGCGCCACCGCCGCCGAAGATCCGGTGGGGTGATTGGCGAGGTAGTCGCGAGCCGCCTGATCGCGCTCCGCGGCCGAACCGACACGCAACGTCGCCTTCAATAAGCGCGCTCTGGCGCCTTCAGCCATCCGCCCTCGGGGCTCCTCTTTCAGGTAGGTTTTGTACCACTGAATCGCACGTCGGTCATCGTGCTCTTGTTCCTGCGCCATGCGGCCCAACGTGAACGCCGCGACCGCAGCGTTGGTGTGGCCGGGATAACGGCTGCGCAGCGACGTGAGCACGCTGCGCGCACGTTGGGGTGCGCCCCCGAGCCGTGCCACGTCGGCGAGCAGCAGCAAGTCGGAAGCCGACCCGCTCTGTTCGAGGGTACCAAAACCGATCCGCTCGGCCTCTTTGACGGCAGCGGCATACTGACCGTTCTCCGCCAACTTACGCCACTGGCTCGAGTCCACTACGACGGGCGCTGCCGGAACGTTCGGCTCCGCGCTCTTGGCGACCAAATCTTTGCTTTCGGGGGTCGGCAGCACACTTGGCGCAACAGCCTCCTGTGTCACATCGGCGTGTGCTAGCTTGGAGCGCTCTCCGGATTCGCGACGCACGTCGTTACGCGCCGTCCGCCCTGTGGAGGCGTCGTCGACCACGAGGTCGAGCGTGTTGCCGGCACTCACCACGTGACGCTCGGCGCTGTTCGGCACGACGATTTCGACCTCGCCGCGGCTGACGTCGACCCTCAAGGCCCCGGCGCGGGGCGCCCATTGTACGCCGTAGGCCGCCGCCTCGGCGTCGCGACCGGCAGCCGCCGCAGCGCTCCGCTCGTCCACCATTGGGCGCACCGAATACGGGCCCGCCTGTACGATCAACTGCGCCGCGCTGGGTGAGACGACGGCGTTGGCGGTCCCCTGCTCCAACTCGACTTCGAGGGCGGCCGCATCCACGCGCTGGATCTCGACCCGCGCACCGACGCCGAACTCGACGCGCCCAACGGCTTGGCGTTTGGCGTCGGCGAGCTCGATCAAAACCGGTTCGGCGCTGGCATCGAGACGCTGCTCGGCTCGAATGGCTTCGGAGTCGCGCACGGCCGTCGACGACGCGCGACCAAGCGTGGTCTTGGACACGCGCCAGGTAAACGGCGGGGCCTGGCGGCCGTCGGAAGGCCTCGCGTCGTTGGCCTGCGGCTCGAGAGTGCCGTCGTTGGACGACGTGTCACGGTCTCGCGCCAGCTTGAGCGGCTCCGCAGAGATCCCAGGATGACGTGATGCGGACAGCGCGCTCTGGGTCCGCCATTTGCCGACCAGCACGACCGCACCAACCACCGCAGCGGCGGCCAATACTCCGCCACCTGCGGCCCACAGCCGGGTACGCATCGAGGTAGCGGGCGACACGAGCCGAGCCGTGCTCGCCAAACGCAACCGCTGAGCCGCCAAGGCTTCCGCGCCAGGCCCGTCACCGATCTCGTCGGCCAGCCACCGACCGAGCCGTTGGGCTTCGGCTTCACTGAGCGCTCGCTCGTCACGGGGCCGAAGGGGGTCACTCATCGGAGTCCTCCTCGACGCCGGGTGCAAGCCCGTCCATGTAACCCTCACGCAGCGCCGCCAGTTGCACTTGAGCGCGTGCGATGCGGCGTTTCACGGTGGCGAGCGAGCAGTTGCACTGCTCGGCCACCTCGGGCACCGACAACCCCTCGACGTAACGCAGCACGAATGCGATGCGGTCGTCCGACGGCATGGTGTCGAGCACGCGATACAATTTCTTGAGCACCTCGCGCCCCTCGGCGGTGCCCACACCGTCGCGCACTGGTTCGGCCCGCTCCGACTCGGAGCGGAAGAACAGACGCCGCACCTTACGTTTGCGCAGCTCACTGCGCACGGCGTTGACGGTGACGGTTCGCACCCATCCGATCAACGCGTCGGGCTCGCGCACTTGATGCGTCGTGCGCATCAACTTCTCGAAGATGTCCTGCACCAGGTCGTCGTGGTCGACGTCAGCGCCCAATAGGCGCCACACCAAACGATTGACCTCCGACCCAAAGCGGGCGTGGAGCATCGTGTTGGCTCCCGGGGCGCGCTCCTGCAAACGCTTGAGCAGATCCGCGTCAGTGCCTTGGTACACGAGCATCAACACGTTCCCTGGTCCGTGTTCCACACGCAGCCGACCGGAAACTCCGTGCCCGGTGCCTGTCGAGGCACGGGTTGGAGCTAGTTCGCGGGAGGCGTCGTTCATGAACGTGGGGACCGAGGCAAAGATGGAGGAGTTCGGCGTAAGCGGGGATTCGAAGCAGAGACGCGGTGCCTCCCGCGTCCGGCTCGCCCATCGACAACCCTACCGGCCCAACGACCAGGCAGCCACTGCCGCTGTTGATTCCCCATTGGGTGTTCACGTCAATCCCATAAATAAGGTGCGATGTTTCGAAGGTTGTCCGAGTTGACCGAGAGCGGTCGGGGTAAGCGGTGGGGCAATGCTTGGGTTCGGGTCGTACTGAGCTTGGGTATGTGGCTGCTCTCGATCGCGGTATTTGCTGAAGGTGCACAGGCTGCGGCACCCGTCTTCGACCCGACCGACACGCGCCCTGCGCCCAAGGTGAGCATACTCACGATGGGCCCCGGCGACCAAGCGTTCTTCAAGTTTGGGCACAACGCGATCCGCATCTACTACCCTGGGACGGATTACGACTACGTGTACAACTTTGGAACATTCCAGTTCGACAATCCGACCCTGATCTTGCACTTCCTCGCCGGCAAGTTCCGATATTGGCTGAGCGTGCAGAGCTACCGCGGCACGGTCAACCACTACAAACACGAGAACCGCAGCCTCTACGAGCAAGAGCTCAACATGGCGCCATATCAAGCGCGGGCGCTCGCCGACAGTCTGCGCGAAAACGCCAAGCCCGAAAACCGCTACTACGAATACGACTACTACCGAGACAACTGCTCGACTCGAATCCGCGACGCGTTGGACGACAACTACGGGGGCAGGCTCAAGGAGCGCTTTCAAGATCCCGGTCAGATGACGTTGCGCGACCACACCCTGCGAGCCACCGCCGACTCGTTCTGGGTTTACGCCGGTCTCGACATCGCGATGGGCGCCTACATCGACCAGCCCGAGACGCGCTGGGGCGAGATGTTCTTGCCCGAGCGCCTGATGACGGGCTTGCAGAGCGTCGTGTTCAACGGCGTCCACGGCGCGGCGCCGCTAGTGAAAGAGAAGACGACCATCTTCGAGGCGCGGTCTCGCCCGCCGTTGGCTTCGAAGCCGCCGGAGCGCACCCTGGCATTTCTGCAGGGCGGAGCGCTGGTAGGGGCGCTGTTCGCCTTCCTGGGTTGGGAGGCCTATCACCGTCGCCTGCGCTGGGCGCGCGTGAGTCTGGCCGCGTTGGCAGGCACCTTTGGGTTGCTGTTTGGGATCTTGGGTTGCTTGTTCGTGGGGTTGTGGGCGTTCACCAACCACCAGGTCGCGTTCCGCAACGAGAACATCCTCCAGTGTTCACCTTTCGCGATCGCGATGGTCGGTTTCGCGCTCGGCACTGCCAAGGGCAGCGTGACGGCGACGTCGCGCGCGCTCAACCTGGCTCTGGCTGGACTCGGCGCGTCCGTGCTCGGGCTGGCCTTGAAGGTCCTGCCGTTCATGCACCAGCAAAACTACCGGATCATGGCCGCCTTGGTCCCCGCTTGGCTCGGCCTCTCGGTGGGACTGTATCTGTTGAAACGCCGCCTCCAGGAAGACGGCGAACGGGTGATCGTTCCCGGCGCCGAGGCCGCGCCCGAGACCAAACTAGCCGCGACGCCGGCGCCAGCCGCGGGCTCGGACATGGACGCCACCACCTCGCGAACCACTCACGCGTCAAGTTAACACACTGGCCCCCGGGCCCGGACGGACTCGACTAAAAGTCCTCGCAGTGCATACCCTCTTGCTTTCGTCGGAGAACCGACTAACGTGCCCCTTCCCTAGCGCGCCTTGCTCGCTCGGGGATCGGAGCGTAGCGCAGCTTGGTAGCGCACTTGACTGGGGGTCAAGGGGTCGTGGGTTCAAATCCCGCCGCTCCGACTTGTCTGAAATAGTCCTGGGAATCGAAAGCTCGAGCGATCGGGGTTCCGTAGCCCTGTGTCGCCGAGGCGAGCGGCTCGCCGCGGCCACGACTGCCGAAGCCAATCGGCACGCCGAAAGTCTGCTGCCTCTGACGGAGCAGATGCTGTCCGAGACCGGGCTGGAGAAACACGATATTTGTGCCATCGTGGCCGGTACCGGGCCCGGTTCGTTCACGGGCTTACGAGTTGGCCTGGCGCTCGCGACCGGGATTGGCCTTGGCCTCGGCATACCCGTGTTGGGGGTCTGCTCGTTGGTGACCTTGGCTTCGGCGCTCCAGCGCCGACTCGACGCAACGCCGGGGGGCGCTCCTCGTGCCATCGGCGCGCTGCTGGATGCGCGGCGTGGTGAATCGTTCTTCGCGGCGTTCGACGCGCAGCTGCAGACACTCGTCGAACCCCGGCTGATCGCCAACGACGCGCTCGGCGACTTCATCGCGAGCAGCCTCGGTGGGTTCGACGTGGTCGTAGCCGGTGCGGCCGCCCATGCGCTGCTGCCACCACGTCTGCTACCAACGGAGCAACTGGCAAGCCTGCCCTCGGTAGCGTTTCCCAGCGCACACGAGGCAGCGCTGCTCGCTCGGAGCAAACACGCGAGCCCGGATCCACTGCCGTTCTACCTACGCGACGCAGACGCCAAATTGCCGGATCTCCCACGCAATCCGCTGACGAGCGTTGACTAAACACCCGCCACCCGGTAACGCATGGGCGCAACTGCCCAGGCGATCCGTGCCCGTATCCTCGCTCCACCTCGTTGAACGTCAGCTCCCGACTTTGCGCGCTGGCTTGCGCCGCCTGGCGCTCGGCGTATGGCTCTCTGGCGTGATGGCAGCAGGTGCCTGCGCGCCCACGACCGCCGCGCCGATGGGAGCCCAGAGCCCGGAGGCGCAGAGCCAGGCCGAGTACGATTTGGCTTCGGATCTGTGGCTGCAGCGGGACCAACCTCGTCAGGCCCTCGAACATGCGCTGCGTGCCATCTCGCTGGACGACGAAAACGCCGAGGCCCATCACTTGGCGGCGCTCTTGTACCTGGACTTCTGTCGACGCGACCCGCGCCAGTGTCAGCTCGAGGATGCCGAGGCGCACGCCCGTGAAGCCTTGGCAGTGCGTAAGGATTTTCGCGAAGCGATCAACACGCTCGGGGTAGTCCTCATTCACCGCAAGGACTACACCCGCGCCGTCGGCGTGCTCAAGCCGTTGACCGAGGACATCCTCTACCAAACACCGGAAAATGCCTGGGGTAACCTTGGTTGGGCCTACCTCGAGCTAGGCCAACTCGACGCGGCCTTGGACGCCTTGTCTCGCAGCGTCGCCATCCAACCCAACTTCTGCGTGGGCCACTTCCGTCTGGGCCTTGCGCGCGCCAAGAAGAAGGACTTCGCAGGCGCAGCCAATGCATACACACGTGCCGTGAGTGTTTCGGACCCGCGCTGCAAAGCTCTTCAGGAGGCGTACCTGGGTCGTGCCCAAGCGTCACTGCAACTTTCTCTGCCGGAACAGGCAACCACCGACCTGACACAATGTGTGGCCCTCGACTCGACGACCCCAACAGGTCAATCGTGTCAAGCGCTGATGAATCAGTTGAAATAGCTGCGCGGATTTGTTTGTTTCGTCTACAGTCAAAGCCCCCATGGAATCCGTCGGCCAATACCTGCGCAAGCAGCGCGAATCGAAGCGCATGAGCATCGAGGAGGTCTCCCGCGCCACTCGAGTGCCCGTTGCGAGCGTGGAGCGGATCGAGGCCGATCAATTCGACGAGCTGCCGGGCGAGGTCTTCGTTCGTGGCTTCCTCAAGTCGTACGCCCAAGCAGTCGGCTTGTCTGCAGATGAAGTGCTCGCCCGTTATACCGCGAGCCGTCGCATCGCCTGGGTGACGCCGCTGCCTCTGTCTGCGCCAGGTAAACCGGCGCCCAGCGGGCGCTTCGGCTTTGCCATCGCCTTCGTTTTGTTGCTGTTCTTGTTCGCGCTCGCGTTGTCGATCGTGCTCAAGCCGCGCGGCCACGACAAACCCCAAGAGCTCTCGCTGAACGACTCGTCGCTGTCGCGAGGTTGACGTGCCGTGAGCGACGGGCAAGCGTTGCTACTGAAACGCACCGACTACCGGGAGGCGGACGTAGTCGTGACGTTGTTCACCACGGCCTACGGCAAGGTCTCCGCGCTGGCGCGGGGCGCCCGCAACAGCCGCAAGCGCTTCGGCGGTTCACTGGAGCCGATTCACACGCTCGACGTCGATTTGGATGAGCCCAAGCGCGGCGACCTCTTCGAGTTGCGCAGCGCCACGGTCTTGGTCCCGCGTCTTCACCTCTCCCAAGATTTGGAGAAGCTCCAAGCGGCCGGCAAGGTCTTGAGCTGGCTGCGCGATGCGCTGCCCGAACGCCACCCAGAAGCGCAGCTGTGGGATTCGACGTTGGGCTTGCTCGATGCGTTAGAACTTGGGCAAGACACGGCGACGGAGCTCTCTCTCGCGACGTTCGGTTTGCATTTCCTAGCGCTCCTCGGTTGGGGCCTCGACTTCGAAGCTTGCGTCAAGTGCGGCAAGGTGTGTCCCCCCGGCAAACCGGGTACGTTGAGCGCCGCACGCGGGGGCCTAGTGTGCACGGCGTGCGGCGGCGGTAAGACGCGACTCGACGCCGCGCAACGCGTGCGACTGGCCGAAACTACCCAAGGGCTCGCGGCGTTGGAGCGAGGCGACGCGGGCTTGGCGCTGCGTCTAGTCGAAGAGGCGTTGGCTTCTCATGCGAACCTCACATGAGCGATTCGACGCAACAAACTGAAAAGCGCGCGATCGCCGGGCGGGCGGCGGTCGTGGCAGCGGGCACGTTGGCGAGCCGCGTCCTGGGCTTGGTGCGGGAACAGGTGTTGGCGGCGACGTTCACCGCGGCCGTCACCGACGCGTTCTTCGTCGCGTTCTTGATCCCGAACACGCTGCGCCAGTTGCTCGCCGAAGGCGCGGTACAAAACGGCGTCCTCCCCGTGCTCGCCAAGGTGCGTGAAGAAGAGGGCGAAGCGCGCGGACGGGACTTCTTCCGTTCGCTGCGCGGCCTGTCGGCGTTGTTGTTGCTCGCCGTGGTCGTCGCGGGCGTCGTCCTTGCGCCTGTTTTGGTCGAGCTATTTGCCGGCGGTTATCACAAGTACCCCGGTCAATTCGAGCGCACCGTCACTCTGACGCGCTGGGTCTTCCCGTACATCTTGTTCATGGGCACGACCGCCCTCGGGGTAGCGGCGCTCAATAGCCATCGCCGCTTCGTCGTCACCTCTTACGCGCCTGCCCTGCTCAACGTCGCGTTCGTAGTTTGTGCGTTGCTGCTGCCCGAGTGGTTCGAATCACGCGGGATCGACTCCACCGCGGCGCTCGTGACGGGGGTGCTGGTAGGCGGTCTACTCCAAGCCCTTGCGCAGTGGCCAAGTCTACGCGCAATAGGTTACCACGCATTACCGCGCTTCGGGTTTGGTGACCCTGCCGTTCGAGAGGTGCTTCGGCGCATGACGCCGGTGCTGTTCGGGTTTGGGATCTACTACGTCGATGTCGTGGTTGGCCGCCATCTGCTCAGTCACGAAGGCATCGGCGCGCAGAGTTACTTCGGCTTTGCACTCCGCCTGTGCGATTTTCCGCAAGGCATCTTCGTGATGGCGATTCAATCGGCGACGCTGCCGAGCCTCGCCACGTTGGCTGCCAAGAAGGCGTTCTCCGAGCTCCGTGAGACGTTTGCCTTGGGCTTGCGGCTCGCGCTGTTCGTCGGCATTCCGGCGTCCGCGTTGCTCGTCGTCTTGGCCGAACCACTCGTGGCGCTGATCTTCGAGCGCGGGCACTTCACCTCACACAGTACCTTCGAGACCGCGCGAGCACTGGTCGCGCAAGGCGCAGGGATTTGGATGGTCGCGGCCGTGCGGCAACTGGTGATCGTCTTTTACGCGCTCGGCGACACGAAATCGCCGGTCTGGGTTTCGGCCGTCGACTTCGTTGCGTTCGTGGGCTCGGCCGTGCTGCTCAAGGCGCACTTCGGGCACGTCGGCATCAGTTGGGCCGTGAGCATCGCCAGTTTGGTGCAACTTTCGCTGCTCGCGTATATGCTGCGCCGTAAGTTTACGGACCCGCTGCTGACGCGTGACGAAATGCGCGGCGTGGTGAAGCTGGTGTGCGCAGCGGCGCTCGCTTGCGCCGTGACGTGGGCGCTCGCCGCGTTCAAAGAAGCGCTGGACCTTTCTTCGGCGCTGCTCGGTGTGGTCGGCAGTCTCGTGTTTTTCGTCACCTACCTCGGCGGTACGTGGCTGCTCGGTTGCCAGGAGCTGGAGACGCTGGTCGAACCCTTGCGACGACGTCTGCGCCGCAGGTGACCGCTCGCCGTGGGTCGACTCAGGTGTCCCACCTGGCGAGCGCCTGGTCGACGAACCAACGGTGAGCCTCCGCCATGGCGTGCGCCGTGATGTCGCCGCGACCGATCGGCGGGTCGACGTAGGCGCTCGCCCACCGCTCCAAGTTGGACATCGGGCGCAACGCGGCGACCAGATCCCACCAAGGCAGGTGCTCTACGCTGACGTGGCTCCGTGAGACGTATAGCTCCGTGAACCGGTCCATCGCTCCGCGTCCGAAGGCCCAGAGCAAGTCGAGCCGAGCGATCGAGAGATCGGCGAGCACATCGCCGACCTCGGCTTCCTCCCAGTCGATGATGGCAGCGAGTTCGTCCCCTCGCCAAACGACGTTCCCGGGCCAATAGTCGCCGTGCAGTAAGCTCGGAGGGTTGTGGGCGGTGGGGCGCCGCGCGAGCAGCGCTGCTCGCACCTGTGGTTCCCGGAGTGCGACGTCGGGGACCGCCGGCGGCTCGGCGAGCATTCGCTCGACGCTGTCCTGACGCGCCGGCAAGAAGGAGAGGTCCGCGGTTACCGGAGTAACCCGGTGCACGGCACGAAGCCCCGCGGCGAACCGCTGTAACCACCCGTCCCCGACTGGTAGCGTGAAGCGCGGGGCCCCCTCCACGAACTCCAGCACCAGACGCCCATGCTGCTCGTCCAGCCCGTACAAGCGCGGCGCCGCGATCCCGGAGTCGGCTGCGAACGCGAGCACCCGCGCCTCGATACGGGCTCGCTCGAGTGAAACACCGCCGTCCCACAACGGAGCACGTACCACGACGCGTTGGTTGTCCCCGCGCGACGTCACTACGTTCCACCGCGTGGCACCAGCGGAGATCCCTCCAGCCAGCCTGGTGGGCGCCGAAAAAACGCCGCCCGGAAAGACACGCGCCAAAGTGGCGCGTTGAGACCGTTGGTGCTCATCCTCGCCCGATGTCATGCAAGCGATGCGCTCTAGCACACCCCGCGCGCCGTCGAACAGGGTGGCGTGGCCAGTGTGACGGTAGCGCGGCTCGATGCGTCGCTGTGCGGTCGCCAATTCCATTGAGCCGCGCACCAGCGACGCAGTAAGGTGACCCATGCAATCGTCCTGGAGCACCGATCCGCGTCGTATCGTGGAAGCCACTTTTCGCGCCGGAGCCACCGCTTCCGAGCAGGTGCCCGGCCCTACCGGGGCGGAGATCGCTTTCGCCGGACGCTCGAACGTGGGCAAGAGCAGCTTGCTCAACGCGCTGTGCCAACGGAAGAACCTCGTGCGCACCAGCTCGACGCCGGGCTGCACGCGGCAGATATCCTTCTTCGAAGTGCGCACCAAAGACGACGCGGTCGTCACGTTGGTGGATCTCCCAGGCTACGGGTATGCGAAACGCTCCAAACAAGAGCGGCTCGGTTGGGCCGATCTGATCGAGGATTACTTGTTGGGCCGGCCCACGCTCAAAGTAGTGGTGGCCCTGGTCGATGCACGACGCGGCGTCGAGCCGGACGATGAACAGTTGTTCGAGCTGCTGCGTCAGAAACCTCGTTCCCACAGGCCGCCGCTGTCGATCGTCACCGTCGCCACCAAACTCGACAAGGTTCCCAGCAGTCAACGCGAGAGCACGGTCGCGGCGATCCGAAAACAAGTCGGCGGCTCAGTGTTCGGGGTGAGCACCGAAATGCCGGAGAGCTTGTCGCGGTTGTGGGTCGGATTGCGCCGGCAGGCGTCGATCCTCAGCCCGGCCGAGGCGGCAAACGAGCCCAACCAAGAGTAATCGCTCAGTCTGCCCGGAGCCTCAGTCCGGAAACCCCATTAAAACTCGGCGCGGAAACTCAGCCCGGAACGCGTTTGCCAGATGCCCCGCGGCCTTCTTCGGGCGTCAGGGTTTTCGCGCAGTCGGCGCCCAGCCACAAAGTGACGCTCCCACTCTGGAAGAACCAGGCAGGCCCAACGTTCGAGCGATAATACTCGATCGTCGCGGTTTGGGTCGGGTCAGCCCCCTGCTGTTTTGCTGTCGCCCACACCACTTCGGGCGTGCAGGCGGGCGGCGGTAGCGGTTCGATCGCTCGCTTGCAGTCGGCGTCGGACACATCCGGCAATGCACCGAGCCCAGACTGGTCGAGCGCGATGACCTGGAAGCCACAGTATTTTCGCGCTGCCAGTTCGCCGTATTCGCGAGGCGGCTCGGCCCCTTGCCCTTCCAGACTGCGGAACACGAAGCGACCTCGTCCGCCGAGGCTGACGTCGACGCTGCCGTCGACCTTCACTCCCGACAGTGAGACACCAACCAACTGATCGCGCTCCGTGAGCGTCTGCGCGCGCTCCAACAAGCCGAGCGGTTTCACGGCGCTCGGAAACCCGTCGATGCCATCGCTGGTGGGGGGCGCCGGGGGCGAAGCCAGCTTCGGCATCACGGCCTCCTTGGCTTTCCACGACAGGCCGAGCGCGACGACGAAGCTCGCCGCGATCAGACCCAAGCCCAACACGCGGTCGCCGTTCGGGGCCGGCGGGACGGGCCGTTGCCCGACGTCCTGCGCACCACCCGGCTG
>CBINDO010000095.1:0-25336 GCA_966249405.1 uncultured bacterium
TCGATCGCTCACCTGTTACATTGGTCGCGGGTCTCAGTTTTGAGACCCGCTCTAAGTCACTGGCAGACCGGGGGCAGCTTGACCCCAAAACGGCCGATGATCGAAAGAGCCGACGACGCGCCTGCTTTGTTGGCAGCGTCGCATGCAGCGGCCGCTTGCTCCATCTGCACCTTGGTCTCGGGTGGTGCGTTCGCCGCGTTCTGACGCAGCGCGGAACAGCACTTACCCAATGTTCCTCCACCGCCGCCTTTGCCGCCCTTCTTGGGGGCGTCGGTCGTGGTTGCTTCGGTCGTCTCCTCTTCCTCTTCTTCTTCGGGAACGATGGTTGCGACAGTTGGCGCCTCGACGGGCTTTGCCGTGGGTAGGGGAGGCGGCGCCTCCTCTTTTTGGCAGCCGACGGTGAGGGCCGCGAGCAAACTAAACAAAGCAGCGGTGTTAAATGAACGGGCTAATGCAGGCGACTTCATTTGGCGTTCCTCCCAATGTCCTCATCCAACCAAGCGTTGGGTGGGTTCATCAGTGCTGTCGTGACTCTTACTCGCCGTCGGGCGCGATGGCAGCTTTTCGGGGGCCGGTCGACCCAATTCGGCCCGACGTTCAGCGGTGTTTGCGCAGCGTTGCGCGGCGCCGAGGCGGGCCGTCGGTCGCGTCACTCAACGGCCGAACCCGGCGCGGCGCTCGCGTGAGACGAGGCCTGCCGGGTTCGGCTCGTTGTCGCTTCTTCGTCGTGGACGCGTCAGCTGCAACCCATGGAGTTGCCGCAATTGAGGCACTTGTAACAAGCACCGTTGCGTACCGTAATGTGTCCGCAGCCGTCGCACACGGGCGCGTCGCCCATCATGTCTTCGAGGTGTGCACCGAGCGCGCTCAAGCTTCCCTCACTCGCGGCGGCGAGCAGGTGCCCGTCATCGGCAGGCGGCGGTGGCAGCGTACCGGCTTTGCGCGCCAGGCTGTTCGCGGTTGGATCGTCGATCACGGGCTCGTCCTCGGGCTCGGGTTTGACCTGCGCGAAGTCGTAGCGCTTGAGGTATTCGACGCCGAGCACGCGGAACAGATAGTCGACGATGGACGTCGCGAACTTGATGTTCGGATGCCCTTCGACGGGGCCGTGTGGCTCGAACCGAGTGAACGTGAACTGCTCGACGTAGGTCTCGAGCGGAACGCCGTATTGCAGACCGACGGACACCGCCATGGAGAAGCAGTTCATGAGTGAGCGGAACGCCGCGCCCTCCTTGTGCATGTCGACGAAGATTTCGCCGAGCGTGCCATCGTCGTATTCACCGGTGCGCAAGAAGACCTTGTGACCTCCGACGCGAGCTTCTTGGGTGAAGCCGCGGCGTTTCTTGGGCAAACGTACGCGTTGACCATCCGGGCGGAGGCTCCGCTTCTCGGTCTTGGCGGCCGCGGCGGGCACGAGGGTAGTCTTGGCGGCGATCTCTTCCTTCTTCGGCTCGGCCTTGCTCTCTTTGGCTTCGGCCTTGTCTTCCTTGCTCTGGGTCGAGAGCGGTTGCGACGCCTTGCACCCATCGCGATAGAGCGCAACGGCCTTGAGCCCGAGCTTCCAGCCCTCTTCGTAGATCTCCCGAACTTCGTCCACGGTCGCGTCGTTTGGCAGGTTTACCGTCTTGCTGATCGCCCCCGACAAGAATGGCTGCGCGGCAGCCATCATCCGGACGTGAGACATCGGTGCGAGGAAGCGCTTACCCGTCTTGCCGCAGCGGTTCGCGCAGTCGAACACGGCGTAGTGCGATTGCGACAGGTACGGAGCACCTTCGATCGTCATGCGCCCGACGATGACGTCGTTGGCTTCGCTGATCTGAGCCTTGGTAAACCCGAGGTGGCCGAGCAGGCTGAAGCCAGGCTGGCTCATCTTGTCGGCGGTGATCCCCAGGCGGGCGTACGTGTCCGTACCGAGCACCCACGGAGCGAACGCCAGGGACAGCTCGAAAACGCCCGGCAGCGCCTGTTCGATCTTGCGTAGGTCCTCGTCGTTGAGACCTGCGGCTTTGAGGCTGGTGCGGTTGACGTGCGGAGAGCCGAGCAGGGTGTTCGTGCCCGATACGAACGCGACGATCTCTTGGATCTGCGCTGGCGAGTAGCCCAAACGGCGTAACGCTGCGGGCACGGATTGATTGACGATCTTGAAGTACCCTCCGCCAGCCAGTTTCTTGAACTTGACCAGCGCGAAGTCGGGTTCGATGCCCGTGGTGTCGCAATCCATCAAGAGGCCGATGGTGCCGGTTGGAGCAAGCACCGTGGACTGGGCGTTGCGGTAGCCGTATTGTTCACCCAGCTGGACGGCGTCGTTCCAGTCCTCGATCGCCGCGCGCCACATCGGCTCCGGACACTCGTCTCGGTTGATGTCGTAGGCTGCCTCCTGGTGACGGCGCATCACGCGCAACATCGGTTCGCGGTTGGGCGCGTATCCAGCAAACGGGCCTTTCGTCTGTGCCAGCAAGGCGCTCGTGCGATAGGCGCGGCCGCACAGGATGGCGGTCATGGCGCCAGCCACGGCCCGACCTTGTTCGGAGTCGTAAGGAATTCCGAGCACCATGAGCAGGGTGCCGAGGTTCGCGTAGCCCAATCCGAGCGGACGGTAGTCGTGGGAGTTCTTGGCGATCCGCTCCGTGGGATAGCTGGACAGATCGACCAAGATCTCTTGGGCGATGAAGAACAAGTCTGCCGCGTGGCGATAACCTTCGACGTCGAAGGTGCCGTCGTCGTTCAGGAACTTGGTGAGATTCAGCGACGATAGGTTACACGCCGAGTCATCGAGGAACATGTACTCGGAGCACGGGTTCGAAGCATTGATGCGCGCCGTGTTCGGGCAGGTGTGCCAGCTATTGATGGTGGTGTCGTACTGGACGCCGGGGTCGGCACAGCTCCACGCCGCCTGAGCGACCTTGTTCCACAAGTGGGCTGCATCATAGGTATCGACGACGTTGCCAGTCGTGCGGGCCCGCGTCTGCCACTTGCCGCCAGAGAGCGCGGCCTTCATGAACTCGTCCGTCACGCGGATCGAGTTGTTGGAGTTCTGACCGCTGACGGTGCGGTAAGCTTCGCCGTTGAAGTCGCTCTCGTAACCCGACGCGATCAGCGCTTGGGCCTTGCGCTCTTCGCGGCTCTTCCACTCGATGAAGCTCTCGATCTCGGGGTGATCCATGTCGAGGCACACCATCTTGGCGGCGCGGCGCGTGGTGCCACCGCTTTTGGTCGCGCCCGCAGCGCGGTCGAAGACCTCGAGGAAACTCATGAGACCGCTCGACGTGCCACCGCCCGACAGCTTCTCCTGACGGCCACGGATGGAGGAGAAGTTGCTTCCCGTGCCGGAGCCGTACTTGAAGAGCCGAGCTTCACTCTTGATGAGCTCGTAGATCCCCATCAGATCATCGTCCACCGACTGGATGAAGCAGGCCGAGCACTGCGGACGTGAATACGCGTTTGCTGTCTCACCAATTGCCTCGGCCTCGAAGTCCCAGGCCCAGTTGCCGCCGGTTCCTTCGATGCCGTACTCGTGATAGAGGCCGCAGTTGAACCACACGGGCGAATTGAAGGCGCCGTACTGGTGAATCAAGAGGTAGGTGAGCTCGTCCTCGAAGCGCTGGGCGTCGTCGGGCGTGGCGAAGTAGCCGCCGAAGCGGTCGCCAGCTTGGCGAATCGTGCGGGCGACCCGGCTCACGACCTGTTTGGCGCTGGTCTCACCCTTGTTCGGGTCGCCGTAGAGCCCCGCTTTGCGGAAGTACTTCGATACGATGATGTCGGTCGCGAGCTGCGACCAATCCGAAGGCACCTCTGCGCCATCCATCTTGAACACGACCGAGCCGTCGGGGTTCGTGATCACGCTGGTGCGCTTCTCCCAAACGATGCCACTGTACGGAGACTTGCCGGCCACGGTGTAGCGGCGTTCGATCGCCATTCCCGTCTGTGAACCTTCACGAACGCCCGGGGTAGAGACCGGGGGAAAACTCTGCATCTTCACGTTCGGTTGTTCTGCCACGGATTTGGCTTTGGGGGCGGTCTGCTCCGGTGCCTTGGGGTTGCCGTTGGCGGTGGTCGTCGGGGTTCCTTGTGCCATTCCTCCTCCTTCTCTCGCTTCTTTGATCGCGTCCGTTTGGTCGTTCACTGGGGTCACTGGGTAGTGGGGGGCTTGTCCGATGCGGGCGGGTGCGTCGGCCGTACTGCTCACGCGTTCGCTGTTCAGACGGGCGGTGCTGCTCAGGCGTTGCCCGGCTCCGGGTTACCAATCGAACCGCGTTCGACAGGACCGGGCAGGGCCTTGGCGATGATTCTTGGGCTTCCGGGGGCCTGCGCCGCCGCCGAGAAACATCGAGAGAGCGACGATTACCACCCCAAGGACTAGGGGTCTAGCTTTTGGAGACCCCAAGAGGTTGTGGACCCAAGTGCCACGCAGGTTGGCAAGAACTTACCCACAGGCTCCGCCCTGTAGGTATCAACAGCTGAACAGCCGTTTTCCTGAATGTCTATCCAGGTTTGTGAATTCACCGACTACCACTGAACGCTTGAGCCGGTTGGCCAAACAGAATCGGTCCGCGGGTCGACAGCCCCAATTTCAGTGGGTGCAATACGCAGGGTGTCTCACTACCGGGTGCGGGTCCCCTGTTTCCGTAGTGTAACGAGAACAAACGCAAAAAGGCCCCACTTGGGGCCTTTGCTGCTGCTTCGAAGGCAATTCAGAAAGTCAGGCGCGCTGCCGCCCCACCGCTGCTCGGTGAGACGTACGGCATGAGTTCGAGCGCCGTTTGCGGGCGCTCCGCGGCAGGATCCGACGGTTCATCCGTGGTCAACAACACCACGCCCGTGATCCCCAGCGTGAAGGCGATGCCAAACGCCATGTCGGCGATCAGGGCGTTGCGCTCGACGTCGTCGGCATTGGCCACGGTCGGCGACTTGTCGAACGTACTCTTGGCGCTCAAAGCTTGGATCCCGAACACCGCACCCGTGATGGCTGCGGCGCCCGCCACGCCAATCGTCACGTAGGCTGGCATTTTGCTGGGCGGTGGTGCGGGAGGCGCGGCATCGAGGACTACCTCCTTCGGCGCTGCTGGGGCTGGTTTCGGGAGCGCTACGAGTTCCAGGTTCACCTCGCGCTGCTCGGCGGGTTTCACGTCCAAGTTCGTCTCTTGCGGCTCGTACTCCGGGGCGTTGACGCGCAACGTGTGTTTACCCGCCGGTAGACGCAAGGAGAAAGGAGGTTGGCCCTCTTGCACCACGCCGTCGACTTCGAGCGCTGCGCCGGGAGTGTTGACCGTCACCACGACCGAGGCTGGGATGGTCTGGAGAACCGCGTGACGTTGCTGGGCGGCGCTTGCCTGCTCGGGCGGCAAGGTTGCGAAATCGGACATCGCGAACAACTTCGTGAAGGCCTCGCTCGCTTCCGCTGGTTTCGCCTCCAGATCCAACGTCATGGCCAGACCATATTGCGCAGCGGCGGTCGGCACCTGCGCCAGCGAAGCGCGAAATTGACTCTCCGCCGAGACGTAGTCACCGCTTGCATAAGCCGCTTGGCCAGCAGCCAACGCAGCGCTCGCGGCTGCTTGCGCCTCCGGTGAAGGAGCCGGCGAAGCAGGGGTGGTGGAGGCGGTCGCCACGGGTGGTGGCGTGGTCGGGTTGGCTGGAGAAGTTACCGGCGCGACAGCGGGCACCGCCACCGTACCCGAAGCGGATGGGGTTGGGGCTGCCACCGACTTGGCCGTAGGGGCTGGAGTCGGACTAGACTGTCCACTCGCGGCAGCGGGTGCGGCTTGCGCCCATGCGACACGCTCGGGGCCTACAAGTGGTGTCAACGACCCCAACACGGTAACGCAGAAAAGACCAACACGTCGAATGCTTCGCGGCATAATCCAGTACTCCAGAACGGTCGTGATGATTCCCAGAAAGCTGGCCCGCCGACAAGCGAAGAGCGCCGAGCCCCACCAACTTATTCAAACCTCCACTCGAAACTGCCTCGCCTCGACGGGGATTGCCAAATGGGCGTGAACGACAACGACGAAGCTCCGCGAACCTCGGAGGAAGCAAGCCAGAGAGCATCGAAGCGACCTCACGCGCGCTCGAACGCGGCCGCCACTCGCAAGGAGAGCCAGGCCGACCGCATGACGGGAAAACGCGCGGAAGTCGCCGCCCTGCAGGCTCAGTTGCGAGCGGCACGCGAGCGAGGGGACATCGAGCAGGAGCGCGCTGCGGCCACCAAACTCGCGCGTCGTTGGGTGAGCATGGGAACGCGTCTCGACCAAGCGACGCGGTTGGCGCGGCGCAGCCTGCTGCTCGGTGAAGATCCCAAGTTGCGCGAGGAGCTGTCGAGTTGGTTTGCCAGCCTGGGCCGTTTGGCGCTCGCCGCCGGAACGCTGGAGCCCCTGCTCGAACGGCAGTTGTCGGGTGCCGATAGAGCCAGGCTTTGGACGCGGATCGCCGTGCTTCGGGCGCGGTCGAGCGAGGCCGAGGGCAGCGCCGAGGCCCTCAATCAGGCAGCCAAGGCAGACCCCACCGACCCACTTCCCTTCGAGTTGTTCGCGGCCATGCGTGGGTTTGCGCCGCAGGCCGTATCGCAAGCCCAAGCCACCGAGGCCCTGATGCAAGCGGCGAACTCGCGGGAAGCCGCGGGTGATGATCGCGCCGCGCTCGAGGATCTGCTGCAGGCATTGAACATCAACCCTGGACACGTTCCTGCGGCCGAGCGTATGGCGCGTCACCTCATCGGTGTGGGCCGACCGCAGGCCGCGGACGAGGTGTGGCGGCGAACCGCGGCTGCGTTTGGGCCCCGCGACGAACGCACGTTGACGATTCATCAGCGTCGCATCCGCGAGGCGCTCGAAGCGCAGCTACCCGCGGTGGCGTTGGGTGCGGCGCTGGACCTCGAAGCTGACCGGGAGCTCGTCCACGAGCCCCTCGTCGACGCGCTCGACCTCATCAACGACGGCGCAGGCTTCGTGCCGATACCGGCGCTCGACGGGTTGCTTCATTGCCTCGGGCTCACGGATTGGTTGATCGCCCGCGCGCTGCGTGTCGCGCGTCGTGCCGCACCGGAGCCGTGCGCCGAGCTGATGCTGCGCTGCGCCCATGTGTTGTCGGGGCCACTCGGTCAACGCGAACAACTGCCGTGGCTGCTCGGGGAGTGTTTGCTCCGCGCGCCCGGCGCGGACGGCGTGTTCGCCGCGCTCTCCGAGCACGCGACGGCGGCTGGCGATCTGTCGTCTCTGGTGGACGCGTGCGTCGCGCTCGGACGCCTGCGCATGGACCACCCGGCCACGCATCGGCGGCTCGAACAACTCGCGTTCCTGAGTGAACAGGACCTGAAAGACCCGAGCCCTGGGGTATGGGCGCTGCGAGTGCTTGCCGAGCGCGCGCCGTTATCCAGCGATCTGTCGGAGCTCCTGCACCGACTGGAAGCACAGGTGGAGCCACTGCCGGTCCCGGCGGACTCGGAGTGGAAGAGCATCCCGCTCCCCGAACTCCGACGTCTCGTCGATGCCTTGGCGCAGCGTCCGCAGCTTGCCGGCGAGTACGAACGCGCTCTAGTGGAGATGGGTGAACGTGACCCCGGCAACCTGCGCTGGTTGCGTCAACGGGAGCGCCTGCTGTGGTCGTGTGGGCGCGAGGCCGAGATCCAACAGATGTGGCGAGCCGAGCTGGAATTGGGTCGGCTGGAGCCGAGCACGTGCCGAGTCGGCATCCTGCGTTCGTTTGCGCGCTCGGGCCAAGACGACCGAGTGTTGCAGCTCATGGGCGAAGGCGTCGGCTCAGCCACGCTCGAGGAAGCTGCTCAGTACATCGCCGCTGCCGGCGAACTCGGGTCGGACGCCGAGCGCGTGCAAGCGCTCATGTTACTGGCCGAAGCGGCCAAACCGGCGGTCGCGGCGGTGTTGTGGGCGTACGTGTCCGCGCTGTGGTTGCGCCGTGGTAATCAGGAGCGCGCAATCGAGACCGCGGAGCGGGCCTGCCGTGCGGATCAACAATCTGCGCGCGCGTTCGTGGTCTGCGCCGAGGCCTTGGGCGATGCGGAGACGCGCATCGCGGCCCTGGTTTTCGAGCGTGCTTCTCGCATGGTGCTGCCCCGGGTGAACTGGTGCCGCAGCTTGGCGCGCATCGCCGAACTCCAAGGCAACTCGGGCCAGCGGCTGAAGTGGTTGAGGCGCTGGGCCAGCCTCTCGCCTCTCGATACGCAGGCTGCCAGCGCGTTGTTGATCGAGCTGAGCCGCGGCAAAGATTCCGCGGCCATCGAGTCCGCGCTCGACTGGCTCCTGGGACAGCCGCGCCCTCGGCAGGAGTTGCTAGTACCGGTTTGCGAGGCGGCAACGCGTCTCGCAGAGCTCGACGCGACTGCGGTGAACGGGTTTGCGCGTCGCTTGATTGGGGTGTTCGGACTGGCTGACGAGCGGTTGGTTCAAGCGTTGAAGGCCATTGCCGAGCGGACGCACGACCCTGCGCTCGCGGTGGCCGTCGTCGAACGCCAGCTCGTGTTCGCTGCGGGCAGCAAGGAGCAGATCGCGCTGCTGTACGAGGCCGCCGCACAGCGCGTGCGAGCCAAGGAAGTGGACCTTGCGGTCGATTGCCTGGCTCAGGCACAAGCGCTCGGCGCGCCACCCGAAGACCTTATGGAGCGCCTCGCCGCATGGCCGCCACGGACGTCGAGCGACGCCTACCTGCAGGAGCTCTCGATCCGCGTCGCGGCCAATCGAAACGACGCCGCCGTCGACGCAGCCAGTCGGATCGAGCTCGAGCTGACTCTCGCGCTGGCCTATCGCGACTTGGCTTCCGACAAGGTGCAAGCCCTGTCCGTGCTCACGCCAACCGACTTCAACGTCGATGCGGACGAGGCCCGAGAGTGGTTTCGAAATTGGCTCGAAGTACTCGGTTATCCCGACGCCGCAACCCATCTCCAGGCGCAGGTACGCTCGTTGGCCGCACCGGTGAAGCTCGTGTGGCTTCGATCGGGTTGCCTGCAAGCCTTGGAGGACGCTCAACCCGCCATTGCCGTCGAACTCGGGTTTGCCGCGCTCGCGGCGGCGCCACTTCAAACCGACGTGTTGGCCGTGCTCGAGAAGGCGATACCGCAGCAACGAACCGAAGAACTCGAGCGCGCGTACGCGACGGTGCAAGCGGCGCTTTTGGGGGTCTACGGTGAACGTGCGTTACACTACCGTGCCGCGGTCGAGTTCGAACGGCGCGGTGACCGCGGTCGAGCCTTGGCGCACGCCGAGGCTGCGTTCCTGGCCATCCCCGGTCACGGCATCGCCTTCGCGCTGATGGCGCGGTTGGCCCAGGCGCTGGGACGCCCAGAGCGGGTGGCGGAGCTCATGCGTCAAGCCTCCGACTGTGCGCCAGACACTGCGCAGCGTCAGTATTGGCTAGAGCACGCGTCGTCGGTCGCTGCCGACCGCGTCGCCGAGCTGCGACAGCGCCTCGACGTGTTGTTGCGCGCCATGGCGGTGCGGGCGGACGCCGACGCGATTCGCCAGGTGGCCAAGCTGTGCGTCGAAATCTTCGAGCAGGCGCCCGAGCTGCGGGACGAACTCGCCACTCGGTTCGACACCGCGGTGCGCTCGCTGTTGCGCACGTTGGAGGGTCCGATTGGTGCCAGCACGGCGATGGCCGCAGCCGCAGCCGCCCAAGCTCCGTTCGGCAGTCCCGAGCTTGCGGCAGCGTACCTGGCTCTGGCCATCGAACTCGACCCGACCAGCACGGAACTGGGAGTGTGGGCCAGTTTTGGTCCCGCCCTCACGCTGGCGCAAGGGCGCGCCATCTTGCAGTCGGCGTTGCGCGTCTTCGATGCGGGCAAGCCCATCCACGTCGAGGTTTTGAAGTTGTGCCGTACCTTGGCGGAAAACGGCGAGCGTCAAGCGCTCGCTCCGATCCTCGTGGCCCTGGCCGTGGCCGAACCACACGACGTCGAGCTGCTCGCAGCTGCCAGACGTGCCGTGGGCAGCGACGCGACCTTGCTCAAACGCTTGGAAGACGCCGTCCCACCGCTCGAGCGCGCGATGGCGATCCTGCGAGACGTCGACGCGGCAGATGGCGCCGCCGACCAAGCAGCGCGGCTCGACGCCAGCGTGAGACGTTTGGCGTCACGCACCGAATGGTTTGCCCCGGTGTTCGAGCGGCTTCGGCAGTTGGCGTCCGACCCAGATGCCCAACGGCAAGTCGAGTCGACGCTGGAGTACCTCACCAATCAAGAGGACATCTCGGTCGCGCAACGTGCCGAGGCGGCGCGCTTGTGGGCCGAGTTGTTGGCGAAGCGAGACAGCTACGTCGCGGCGCTCGACGTACTCGGTCGTTTGGTGCAATGGCGCCAGATGACTGCTGCCGATCACCGCTGGGGAGCGGACGTCGCGCGGCTCGCGGGAGACGAAGAGCAGGAGCTCGGGTTCTTGGGTCAGCTCGAACTCCACGACTCCACTTTGGGCGGCGACGCCCTGGTGCAGCGCGTCGCCGTGTTGTCGCGGATCGCGGAGCTGCATGCGGCGATGGGCAGCCGGATGCAGTCCAAGCATTACTACGAAAAGGTGCTGTTCTTGTCTCCGGGGCACGAGACGGCCGAGCGCTTCCTCCTCGAAGATGCTGAACGCACCGAAGACTATGCGGCGCTCGCGACTCGCCTCGAGGAACAACTAGTGGCATCCCACGGCGAGCCGGCGGTCGCCTTGAAGTTGAGTCAGGTTTACAGCCAGCGCCTGGGCCAACCGGAGCGAGCCAAGACCGCTCTGGAGACGGCGCTGCGGTTGTACGGTGACGACGAAGAGTTGTTGTGCGCGTTGGGCGCGCTGTTGGATGCCATGGGGCAGGATGCCAACGCGGCGGCCGTTTACCAGAAAGCGTCCCGCGGCAGTCGCCAGCATCACCGTGCGTCCTTGTTCGCTGAGCTCGCATGCCGCAGCTACATGCGCGCGGGGCTCGACCATTCGGTGCGCGAGATCCTGGCGGTCAAGGGGCTGTACCCGAACACCCAGGCGCTCGCCGAAATGCGGGTCGAGTTGGCGCGAAAGCAGGGCGACGCCGAAGAGTTGATCGCCGCCCTGGAGGAGCTCAGCGTCGTCTCCAAGGAACCTTCCGCGGTGCGCGCCAAGTTCCTTCAGGAGGCCGCCGAGGTCGCCCTCGATGGTCTCGGGGATTTGGATAGAGCGCTGGCGCTCGCTGAGCGCGGGGCACGCATGGCGCCCAGCCACGTGCCGCTGCAGCTGTTTGCTCGGATGTTGCAATACCGCAAACGAGGCGGCGTGGGATCGCGGCAGGACGCGCTCTACACGATCACCGAGCTACGCTCCATGCCGCCGGCCAGCGGCGACGAACCCGTTTCGGTGCGAGGCGTGCAAACCTGGACCTCGCCGGAGCAGGCCGAGGTGCGTGCGTTTCTCCTGGCAGAGGCGCTCAGCAAACGCTCGGGAGGCAACGCAGGTCTCAAGGAGCTTCGTGAGGTCGAGACCCAATATGGCCCGTTGCCACTCGTCGACCTGGCGATCGGTGAGCGGCTGGCGAGCAGTGATGTAGAAGCGGAACGGCTGGCTGCAGTTGCCTATTTCGAGCGCGCCTTGGCCGGCGACTTCCGAACGCTGAGATCGAGGGACCAGGTCGCGCTCGACGCTGCCGTTTTGGCGCTCAAGTGTGGTCATCCGGAGCGCGCGCTCGCGCTCGCCTCGTTGGTCGACGAGGACAGCGACTACGGCGCGTCGGCGCGCGAGCTCGTCGCCAGCATCCAATCCGCACACCCGCGCGCTGGCCGCAACGTCGACGTGGCACCCGCGTCGCCGCGTAAACCCGACGCCGCCGTGCCCGTGGCGCGCGTCGCCTTGAAACAGGTTGCGGCCACGTCGGGGCGCGTCGGCATCGCGCCGATAACCGAGTCCAACGTCGCGGTCCCCAACGTGGCCGACACGGGGGGCCGGCCGCCGGTCGTCGCGGGCAGTCGAACCCTGGTGTCCCAAGGCGAGGGTGAGACGCATACCGGTGCCGGGAAGCCGACGCCGCTCGTCGATGCGCCACCCGTCTCGACCGAGACGACGGTGCCCGGTATGCCACTGGCGGAGGCGCTGCTGCTGGCTGGCGCGGGGGACCGCGAACCGTTCGAGGACGGCGGGGTGGGGACGAACGGCGGCGCAACCGCGGTGGAGACCACGGCACTCGCAGTCCCCTCGGGGGAGCAGAGTCGGCATGACGAGGTTCAAGCCGCCGCTTCGGCGGGCGTGACCGCGACGTCGGGCCGAACCCTGGTCGAGGATAGGGGCACCTCGGGCAGCGGTGAGACGCTTGGGGCGGAACGCGCCGCTGGAGTCGAGCCGACGAGTCTGCAGGGGCGCGTCGACGAAGTCCAAGTGGCCGCGACTCAGGTCGCGCTCTCGCTCGATGCTCCCGGGCGTCAACCCGCCAAGCCCGACGCCGGCGCTTCGGGGGGAGCAGACCCGTTTGCTGCGGCCAAGGACGAACTCGAACGACTGGAGTCCCAGCCGCCGGTCCCGGTTCCGCTGGTGTCGCGCGCGCCTTCGGTGGCCGGTCGTGCCGCGCCGCCCCCCAAGCCGCAGCAACGGGCAAACTCGGTGCCCTTGCAGGCCAAGGCTCCGCCCAAGCGTAAACCTCAGGCGCAGAGCCCGAGCGTCGTGGTGTCGCGAAGCGTCGTCATCGGCCCCGATCCCCGCGTCGGCCGCGCCGACCCTCTGAGTCAGCCGCCTCCCAGCGCGCAACGCTCGTTGGCGCCGAGCTCGGAGATCGAGCGCGGTCTCATGACAGCTTTGACCGCCGGCTCCGTGGGAGCGGGCAGGGAGTTGCTCGACCTGCTGCGCAAGGACGGCACCCGGACTCGTGAGACACTAGCGGCGTGTCGACTGCTGGCACACTGGGCACCCGGTGACGAGCAGATCCTCGCGCAAACTCGTGAAGCCGCGCTCAAGGACAACGACCCAGTATACGCGCGCGCGTTGCTCCACGTCCAACGGGTACTTCGCGAACCCGCGCGCAGTCCCGTCCCGCCGCCGCTCCACCGGCAGTCCGAACACGTCGACTCCATGATCAAGCTGCTTGCCGGGCCAATCCAAGCAGGGTGCGAAGCCTTGGGGTTGCTTTGGCAGCTGTTACCGGACCTGTTCCGCAAAGATCCCCCCGATCCCTTGTCGGAGCGACGAGTGGATCTGAGCGCTGGTAACCCGTTGGGTGAGCTCGTTCTCGAACTGGGCAGGTTGTTCGGCTGCGCGCGGGTTGGCGTCTACGAATCCAAACAACCAGGCCCGACCGAGTTCGAACTCGTGCTCGCCCAGCCGGCGGCGCTCGTCGTTCGAGGCGAAGTTGCGCCCGACGCGCCGCACTTCCGCTATCACCTGGGGCGGATGTTGTTCGCGACGCGTCCCGAATATGCGTTGATCGTCGGGTTGGCAGACGATGAGCTACGTACCGTGCTCGGGGCGGTCGCCGTTGGCTTCGGTCCGCCGCGCCGGCTATCGGGAGACGTCTCTCAGATCGCTCACCTGGCGGAGCGCTTCTGGGAGCTGTTGCCACCGCACGTCCAACGCCGTTTGGGCGAACTCTGTGAACAGCCCCAGGTGCTCGAGCCGGAGCTCGTGGAGGAAGGGGCGCGCCGCGCCTTGTGCCGGGCTGGGCTGTTTGCGTGTGGAGACTTGGGGGTAGCCATTCGCGAAGTGGCGGGCGCGGAGGGCGTTGCCTTGGAGGGCAAGGGGCTACGCGAGCTCTGCGTGGAGAGCGAAGCCATCGCCGACTTGGTTCGGTTTGCCACGAGCCTGGAATACGCCGACGCGCGATGGCGCAGCGGCACTTCTCGCTCGAGCGCGGAAGAACTCGGGGCGCGGGCCCAATAAGCCTTGCATACCGCCACGTTGGTTATCAGAGTGGGCGGTCTGTGGGTGTTCACTGTCAGGGTTCTGCGACGCGCAAAGGGTCCGCTTTCGAAGGTTCGGTTCGTGCACGCGGTTGGGCGGTTGCGGCAACTGGCTTCGCCTCCTTGACTCTGGTTGCCTGCCTCGACGACGCGCCGACCTACGACGAGCGCGAGCGCATCCCCCCGTTCGTGATCGTGCCCTCCGTTCAACCCGACGTGAACGAGGTGGTGCGCTTGCCAATCAATCGGAGCCTGCAGATCAGCGTGCCGTTCCGCTCCGAAGATCTGGGCTCACCCCTCACGGCCGTATTTCGTCTCGACGGTGTCTACCAGGGCAACGACGGGCTCGGCCCCTCGTCGTTCGACGACGACACACGAGCCGTCGAGTTCACCCTGCGGCCCGAGCTGGACCCGGGGTGTTATCAACTCAGCATGTTGCTCACTCACAGTGACAACCTCATCGAGACCCTGAACGTCGCCGACGAGAGCATGGCTGCGTACCTGTATTGGTGGATCGAGCTGTTCGACCCTCAGACTGGTGACGGTGCGCAGTGTCCTCGCAGCAACCCTTGAGGATTGAAGAGGTAGGGTGAGACGACTGCTGTTCAATATGGCTGGGGCGGTGTTGCTGACGAGCTCGACGCTCGGCTGCTTCGACGTCGACCCACCCGTCGAGCCCACGCCTTCGACGGTCAATACCTGCGTTCGGAACAGCGACTGCGCGGAAGGCAGTTGCCGTTCTGGCGTGTGTACGGCCGGCACCACCGAGCTGCAGGCGCTTCTGCTGGAACTCACCCCGCCCAGCACCCAGACGCGCTTCCAGGGGTCGCGCTCTTACTACCCGCTCAGGATAAACACGAGACGCGGCTCCGACAACGAGCTCAACATCGTATACCCACGCACCGTCCGCGGCGACATCACGTTGGCGTTTGGTGCTGCGGATTGTCGACCCAGCCCGGTCGACGTTTCTTTCGTGCCGGTGGAGTCGCATCTCGGCTTGGACACGCCGCGTTACTCGACCGTCAGCGAAGTCGGCACCACGATTGTCGACAAGAAACACGTCGACACGCACCGCTTCTCGCTCTCGGGCATTCCAGAAGGTACGTACGATGTTTACTTGGAGGATGCTCGCCTGGTCGACAACTCCGGCCGTCCGGAGTGTGAGGTCGCGCCGCAGAGCATCCGCCGCCTGAAGATCGGTTCGGAGGAGTCGGTGTCCAAGTACGTGAGCAACCTGCAGCAAGCCGAAGTGCGTTCGCTGCGGGTCGTTGCCCCCTCGCGGCCTCTGTTTCGTGGCTGGGAGGTAGACGTCATCCATCCCATCACCCGCGAGCGCCTCTCTTCTCGCGCGATCCTCGGCGACCCGGCGGAGGGCGAAACTTCGGCCAGCGTCCGCCTGCGTTTGTCCACGATTGCTGGTAAGGACATCACCGGTTCCAATCGCGAGTTGCTGCGCTTTACCCCACCGCCCGGCACCGCCGCGCCTACCATCACGATGGTGCTCGCAGGCCTGGAAGTCTTCGAACGCGGGGAGGCCTTGGTGCCGGAGCTCTCGGAGCTCCCGGCGCCGGTCAAGTATCAAGTGTGGGTTTGGCGTTCACCTCGAGGAGGGGCGGTGTCCGGACGCGTGCAGTTTCGCGCGTTGTCCCTCGAGTCGATCCCGCCGGGGGTCGAGGCCACCTTCGAACGTCGTGTGGCGATCGGTACCGGAGGGCTCGTCGAGGTGGCGCTGCCGCCGGGCAGATACCTGGCGCGGGTTACTCCCGACGCGGGGACCGAACGCGCGCCGCAGGAGACGGAGGTGATGGTGTGGTTGCCGACGGACGGGGTCGGCGAGACGCAAGGTGGACAAGTGATCGTCGTGCCGCCGGCCTCGACGGTGCGCGGGACTGTTCGGTTTGGCCGCCGGTTACCCCCTACCGGCACGCAGGTGGTCGCGATTGGCGTCGATGCTTGGCCGCAGCCGATTCTACCCGTGATGCCGGACGTGTTTTTGCCGGGAGGCAATACACTCGTCGACAACGACGAATTCACGATAGGTGGCCTCAGCTGTAGAGGCTGCGAGGAGGGGGGAGGCGGTGCTTTGTACAACGTGGTCGTACGCCCCGCCGAGCCGAGCGGGCTGCCCTGGGTAGTAACCTTGGGAGAACACGTCGATGCGGTCGACGTGGAGCTGCCGGACATGAACATCGAGACCCCGTTCGTTTGGTCAGGGACATTGGCCGTTCAGACTAGCGTCGGATTGATTCCGTTACCGCGGTTCTCCGTCAGGGCTTTCGCTTTGCTTGGAAAGGACGGGCTGCCGCTCGCGGAGGCGGACTTGCCTCGTTGCAGCGAGCTCTCCACCGCGGAAGTGGAAACGCTTCCCTGCGCTGCTTATGCGTTGGAAGTGGCTTCCACTCGCAGCTCCGACGACGGGGAACTCAGGTTGCTTCTGCCGCAGCGGTTGCTCCGCGGCGAGACCGCGGATGCCGGGCCCTGAGAGAGCACCACGCGATCGTGGCGCGTTCGTGCCGAATCGGGTGACGCCCGAAAAATATGGTTTACCCGTCAGATAAAAGCGCTACCATCGCAAGTGGTGAAATTCCCTGAGCCCAGCCTTCAGACTGCCGACTCTAGCGCTGGCGCGTCCGACCCGAGGATGCGCCAGGCCAACATGGCCGGTGCGCTGCACGAGGTATCCAACGCTTTGACGGTCGTGCTCGGATGGCTGAACGCCGCTCGCGCCGAGGTGTTAACGGGGCCCGTGCGTGAGGCGCTCGACGTTGCCTACAAACACGCACGTCGCGGACACCAAGTGGCGCGTACGGCCATTGGCTCCGGCCCGAAAGGCGCCGCGCAGCACGAGTGCTCTCAGGATAACATCTCGACGCCGAGTTTCGACGACAGTGACGAGGCACCGCCGGACTCGGACTGCTCCGAGTGGTCGGGCCCGCTCGGCGCCGATCGAGTTCGCACCGCTGACTCGGTGAGCGCCGAGGCAGTGCTCGCAGCGCAGGTCGAGGCCAACTCCAAAGGTGTACGATTGATAGCGGTGGGGAACGGCGGGGAGGGTGTGGTCGAAGGGGCGGACGAGTTGTTGCAGGTGCTCATGAACCTGCTGTTGAACGCCATCGCGTTTTCGCCGCGCGCCACGACGGTTCAGCTGGAAACTCAGCACAGCGGGCGAACGGTGCGGTTTTCGGTAACCGACCAAGGTCCGGGGGTGCCTGAGCTGCAGCGCAAGCGATTGTTCGAGCGCGGTAACTCGATGCGGCCAGGCGGAGCCGGCATCGGCTTGAATCACTCCCGTGACCTAGCCGAGCAACACGGCGGTTCGTTGCGGCTGGTCAGTAGCGAGGGCGGGGCTTGTTTCGAGGTCACCTGGCCTTTGCGCGAGATGCCGTCGCAGACGGTTTCGCGGTCAGCGCTCCTGGACGGCCGTAAAGTGCTCGTGCTCGAAGACGACGAGGCCGTGATGGACATGGTCAAGTTTGGGCTCGAGTCACGCGGCGCGTTGGTATACGGCGCGGCAAGCCTTGCCGAGGTTGGGATGCTCACGACGTTGCACCGGGACCTGGACATCGCGCTGGTGGACCTTTCGCCGTTGGGCGGCGACTACGGCTTGGCCTCTCGAGAGCTGCGTCGTTATCAGCAGCACTTGCCGCTCGTGCTCATGAGCGGCAGCGTGTCGGGTAGTGCCATAGAAAGCGGGGCCACCGAGTTGTCGGTCGCTGCTTGGGTGCGTAAGCCGTTCGAACTCGGCGAGCTGTACGACTGCCTCGGCAAGGTATTGTCGGCCAATCGGTCATGAAGTGAGTTCTTTCTAGGTTTGGTCGGCGTTAGTTCTTGACTTGCTCGGCGAAAAACCTAATGTGCCAGCCCCCGAACCCAATCTGGTTCGGAACTCGATAGACGCGAAGGTGGCGGAATGGCAGACGCGCCAGCTTGAGGTGCTGGTGGGGTAACTCCCGTGGAGGTTCGAGTCCTCTTCTTCGCACAGGCCCATACCCGATGACCCGCAGGTTTCAGCGCCTGCGGCTCAGGGTCGTACATGCCGTTTGAAGGCGCTGGTGAACTTCCCAGCGGAGCGCTCCCGCGTCTCGACGCGGCGGCAAACGAGCCGGCTATCGTCAGAGTCTGTCGAGGACGTTCGACCGAGCACTCGTCGGCAGAGAAGGCGTACGGCTCTCGCCACGGCGACCGAGCAGCAGCGTCTCGTAGAGTGCGTGCCGTAGCGCCGGTAGCTGCAGTGGTTTGGTCAAAAAGCGGTTCATACCGACGGCGAAACAGCGTTCTCGCGCGCTGTCGAGCGCGTCGGCGGTGAGCGCCACGACGGGGATCTCCCGGACCGAGCCGTTGAGTGCCCGCAGATGCTGCGTCGCCGTGTAGCCGTCCATCACCGGCATCTGACAATCCATCAGAACCATGTCGTACGGGAATCGCGTGACCGCGGTGACCGCCTCGAGCCCGTTCCCGACGCAGTCTACGCGCACGCCCAGCTTCTCCAAGAATGCGCGCGCGACCTTCTGGTTCACTGGGTTGTCCTCCGCGACCAAAACGCACGGCTGGCGTTCTCGGAGTTCGGCGTCGATGCCTTCGTCGACATTGCGCAGCGCTGCAGTCGGACGTGTGGGGCCCTCGGCCGCGGACGCGGGGATCGTCACTTCGAACACACTTCCCTGACCCTCCGACGACTCCACGCGTATGTCGCCCCCCATCAATTCGACCAGGCGTTTGCAGATCGCTAGACCGAGCCCACTTTCACCGGGGCCTCGAGTGAACGACGGGTGCAACGGCGCGAAAGGCTCGAAGACTCTCGCGAGTTGATCCTCGGGAATGCCGATGCCGCTGTCTTCGACCCGGAAGACGACCACGCCCGGGTCGGTGGTGGCCGTGACGTTCACCCAACCGTGTTCGGTGAACTTGAGCGCGTTGCTCACCAGATGAGCCAAGATCTGGCGCGTCGCGCGAACGTCACCGAGCAACCAAGACGGCTCTACCGGCCCATTGTACTGAAGACAAAGACCCTTGGCGAGCGCTGAATCTCGCGTGTTGTAGAGCACCTCCGTGACCAGTGCGCGTGGATCGTAAACGCGCTCATCGAGCTTGACCTTGCCGGCGTCGAGAGCGGCGAGGCTCAGGATGTCGTTGAGGGTCGTGAGGAGCGCATCGCTGCTCATCTTCAACGTCGACACGTAGTCGCGTTGTAGATTATCGAGCGGCGTATCGCCCAGCAGCGTCGCCATGCCGTTGACTGCGTTCAGGGGAGTGCGCAGCTCGTGACTCACCACCGCGAGGAACTCGGACTTCGCCCGTGCCGCGGCCATTGCTTCGACTTTTGCGACCACCAACGCCTCTTCGGCGAGTCGTGAATCGGTGATGTCGGTCTGCGTGCCGACTAGCCGAGCCGGGCGACCTTCGGGCGTCGACGCCACCACTCGCCCGCGCACGCGCATCCAACGCCAGCTACCGTCGCGATGACGGAGCCGGTGTTCACTCGAGAAGCTCGGCGCTGCGCCGGCCAAGTGTAACTCGAGCGCTCTGGTCGCGTCGGCGAGATCGCGCGGATGGATGCGCTCGCGCCAGACTTGGAAGCTGCTCGTGAGCTCGGTGTCGTCGTACCCAAGCATCGCCTTCCACCCTGGTGAAAGATACGAGGATCCGGTCAGCAGGTCCCAATCGAACACGCCGTCGCCGCTGCTGGCCAAAGCGAAGGTGTTCCGTTCTTCGCGTGCCCGCAAGTCGGCGTCGCCGCGCGCATTCCGTACGGCGCGTTGGTGAGCGCGCAACAGTTGCCCGATCGTGCTCGAGAGCGGCTCGAGGGCGGTCGGCAAGTCGCTGCTATAACCGCTTCTGCGGTTGGCCACTCCGACGACGCCGACGAGCTTCGCACCAACATGGATCGGCACCCCCATGAAGCTGCGCAGCTCCGGATGACCAGGTGGCGTCCCGCCCGCCTTCGGATGCCTCGAGGCACGGTTGGTGATCATCGCCTCGCCGCTGCGGAGCACCTCACCGAACAGCGTGTCCAAGTTTCGAAACTCGAGGCCCGCCGAAGCGTTCTGTTCGTACCAAGCCCGCCACCGGTCGCTCCACGCGATGTTGGAGATGGCGTGCGTCTTGAGATACGGCTGGCCCGCTTCGTCGCGTAAGACTTCGGCGACGAATCCGAATTCACTTTCGGTGAGCGAGAGCAGCGCATCGAGCAGTTGCTCGAAGAGGGCAGGTGTCGGGCTTTCGCTCGTATTGCAGCGGTTGGCCTCGGCAATCGCGGCCAGCATTTGCCGCGCGAAGGCCGCGTCCTCGGGTGCCAGCACCTGACTGGCAAGCGGGGAAGGATTCGTCACCAGCTGACCCTTTCTGCCGTCCATGCGGTGAGGGACTCGTGCGTTGTCCGCGCCGGCATCGACGTGGCCAGGCGATCGGTCGCCAGAACAGGTTGGAACGGAACGGCATTTGCGATCCGAGGACAAGACTCACGCTTTTCAGCGCCCGAATTCGGCATGACCATGGGAGCGACGAGGGAGACATCGTCTAGTCTCGCGACGCCAAAGCGCGCACGAATTGCCCCTGCAACTGATTCAGCGACACCGGTCGGCGCGGGGCGTCGGAAAGATGACGCTCTCGTACTCATGCAAACCCGAGAACGGGCGCGGCCGTTATCCCTTGAGAAGCGCTCACCTGTAGCCCGCGACATGGTAGTCCGTTGGGATGTGGGTAACTCGGCGCGAACAGGAGTGTTGATAAAGTCGCACTAGTTCTATTGCGCTAAACTTTGCCCGGGCGGTGTCGTTTGGAGCGTTGTTGCCGACTGCGCCGGGGGGTCCGGAGCGGCGGCTCAAAATGGTCTAACGAGGGCAACGCGCAATGAGTAAGAAGATCCTGATTGTTGATGACTCCGGCACCGTGAGGCAGCAAGTTCGCCTAGCCCTGACCCAGGGCGGATTCGACGTCGTCGAGGCCGGCGACGGTATCGAAGCGACGGAGAAGTTAGCTCAAAACACGGACGTCGCCGCCATGGTGTGCGACGTGAACATGCCTCGTATGAACGGCATCGAGTTGCTCGAGAAGTTGGCGAAGGATGGTCGCAGCTTACCTACGGTAATGTTGACCACCGAAGGTCAGCCGGACTTGATCCAGCGCGCCAAGGCCGCTGGCGCCAAGGGATGGATCGTCAAGCCCTTCAAAGCCGACCTACTGGTGGCGGCGATTCGCAAGCTGTCCGCCGCCTGAACCCTCATGACCTCAGTCTTCCACTTGATCCAACGCCTTCGAGCGTGGCTGGGGCGCGGGGCTGACGATCAGCCCCGTGCTGCGTTGCCCGATGCTCCTCGAGCGCAGTCGCACGACTCGGGACTCACGTTACCCGACGTGGTGGACGAGGTGTTCGTGCAAGTCGAGCGCATGGTGCTCGAGCGGATTCGCGGCGTGAACAAGCTGACCGAGTCTGAGGTGCTGTCCGTCGGTGACGCCCTGCAACGGATCGTCAAGGAAGCACGCGCGCACGTGGAAGCAACGCGTGAGACATTGTCGGAGATCGCCAACGACCGCTCGGACGAGAGTGTCACGGGTTTGGTGTCGCGGCAGGCGTCGCGCTCCGAACACTTCCTGGGGAGGGTCGAAGCCCTCATTGCTCAGCAGGGCAACCACGCCGACCACGCGGTAACTCTCACGAGGCGTATTGCCGAACTCGGTGAACGTGTCAGCAGCATCGCGTTTCAGTCGCGATTGCTCAGCCTCAACGCCAGCGTGGAAGCGGCGCGCATGAACGGTCAGGGTGCCGCTTTCGGAGTCATCAGCGTCGAGATGAAGCGCTTGAGCGACGCGGTCGAAGAGGCGAACAAGGGGGTCGCCGAGCTCGCCGAAGAGCTGACCGACGCGCTGCCGAACATCGCGCGAGTCGGCACCGAACTCCTCCAATGCTCGCAGAGCTTTCGCGTGGAGTTGGAGGCTGGGCTGCGCGAGATTCAGGACGCGACCTCGGCTTTGAAGTCGACGATTGGCAACTCTCTTTCGGACGGTGACAAGCGCATCGATCGCGTGATCTCCGAATCCAATTCGGCGCTGTCTCACCTACAGTTTCAGGACGTGTGCGCTCAGAGCTTGCTGATCATCGACAAGGACTTGGACAACACGCGTTCGTGTATCCGTAATCTGGTGGAAGGAGCCGGAGTCGCCGCGGCTCGTGTGCCGCCGGACGTGAGCTTCACGCTGGAGAAAGCGACCTCCAACCGCGAGAAGGCGAGCGGAGAGGTGATCGTACTCAACGACGAGCCATCCGCGGTCCAAGCCGGCGAAGTAATGCTTTTCTAAAGGAAGGGTGAGCGGAGCGGTATGAACAACATGAACGAACGATTGAACGAGCTCATGGGCACTTTTGGCCGTGAGGCGATGACCGAGCTCTTCCAGGCGTATTCCTTGGACACTGAACCCAGCTCGGCCGCCCAAGTCGCCGACGATCCCATCGTGGGGGTGATCGGGTTCACCGCTTCGAAGTTGCGGGGGAACTTGGCGCTGCTGGTGCCGACGGGGGTAATCCGCGCCACGCAAAGTGGCTCCGATCCGATGGACTGGACGGGGGAGCTCACCAACCAGTTCTTGGGGAGGCTGAAGAACAAACTCATCGGCTGGGGTGTGGCGCTGGAGCTCTCCACGCCGCTCGTGGTTGCTGGTCTTTCGCTGCGTTTGCAGGAACCGGCTGGCTCTCAGTCCCAGAGAGTCGACGTCAAGACCTCCGCCGGCCCGGTGCACGCTCTCATCAGCGTGCGCACCGCCGAAGGGTTCGAGCTGCTCGAAGCACCAGTCGGCGATCCCATCGCCGCCGAAGGTGAAATGCTCCTATTTTGAGCGAGGAGAAGGTGGATCGTGCCCGAGCCCGGAACAGTTGAAGTAGAGCTACTCGACGTCTTTCTCGACGAGGCGCTCGAGACTTTGCAGACTTGGGAAGACCTGTGTCTCAAGTTGGAGACCGAGCCGCGCAAGGAGTACTGGGACGCTCTGGCACGAGCCGCCCACAACCTGAAGGGCTCCTCGACGACCTTCGGCTTGGTCGAGCTCGGGGCACTGTTTCACAAGATTGAAGACATGATGGCCCCTCTCAAGGAGGGGCGACTAGCACTGAACCCGGAGCGGCTGGCGTGTCTGCTCGCCGGTCAGGAGTTCGCGCGCGGCTGGCTGGAACAGCTCCGACAGAATCCGTATCACGTCTGCGACGTCACGGAGTACTTGCGTCAACTCGAGCTTGCCACACTCGAGGGGCCTTCTCCGGCGCGCATGCCCGCCTCGCAACCGGCACCGAGCGACGTCACGATTCGCATCGCTGAGCAGCAGTTAGAGCCAAAGTCCGTTGGCCCGAACCACAGCGTACGAGGTGGCTCGGGCGACACCGAGCCCGGGCACTCACAGACGCAGAAGAAGAAGGGTGGCGAGACAATCCGCATTGCATCCGAGAAGCTCGACGCCCTTGTGGGCGCCATCAGTGAGCTATCCGTCTGCAACTTGATGCTGTGCCACCACGTGGAGTCTCAAACACTCGACTCGCCGACCGCCGCAGAGACCGTACACCAGCTCGCAAAGGTCGCGCGGGAATTGCAAGATCTCGCTCTCGTCGTGCGCCTGCAGCAAGTAGGGCCGCTGTTTCAGCGCCTCGAACGCGCCGCTCGTGACGTCGCTCGCGCTCAGCAGAAGCCGCTCAACGTCGTGCGTATCGGCGATCACGTCGAACTCGACAAGGTGATCTTGGACCACGTCGGGGATCCGCTCATGCACGTGATGCGCAACGCCGTCGACCACGGCGTCGAAACCACGGCTGCGCGTGTTGCGCGCGGTAAGCCGCCGATGGCGACCGTGACGATCGAGGCGCGTCAGGAGCCGAACGGAGTGACGCTCGTGATCACCGACGATGGCCAAGGACTCAACCTGGCGCGCATTCGCGAAAAGGCGATCGAGAAGGGGCTAATTCCGCCCGGCGTCGAGCTGCCTCGCGAAGAGATCTTCCGGTTGATCCTCAAGCCCAACTTCTCGACTGCCGCAGCGGTCACGAGTACGTCGGGTCGCGGCGTCGGCATGGACGTCCTGAAGCAGGCGATCGACGAGATGGGCGGCACGCTCGAGATCGATAGTACCGAGGGCAAAGGCACACAATTTTCGATCTCGCTGCCAGCTGGGTTGTCCCTGATCGAAGCGCTCGTGGTCAAGGTAAACGGCGGCAACTACGTGGTGCCTGCCAGCGACGTCTCTGAAGTGCTGGATATGCGGGAACGACAGATTGTGCCGCGCTCGTACTGCCAAGGCGTATTCGAGCACCATCAACAGGCAGTCCCGCTGCATGGTCTCGGTGGATTGTTGCCAGTGGCGGCCCCGGGTGCGGTCACAGCTTTCAACGACGCGAGCACGAGCGATGAGGAGGCTCCACGCCCAGCAATCGTCACGCGCCGCGGGCGGCAGCTGTTCGCTTTCGAGGTAGAAGGTCTTGGCAGTATGCAGACCGTCGTCGTTCGCGAACTCGACGGCAAACTGGCCGAACATCGGCACTTCTCGGGTGGAGTCATCCTGGGAGACGGCTGCCCGGCGCTCGTCGTCAACATGCAGCGGATCATGGATCGCGTGAGCGATTCGATGCTCAAGGAGGCGCGCAGTGCTTAGGGCCAGCGCAGCGTCCAACGTGGCTAATGCCGCCAATGTCGCGGCTGCGGCCAAGCAGGTCGAAAGCAGTCGCGATGCGATCGCGGAAACGGGCGAGCGTCAGTATCTCGTGGTCTCGCTCGGTGAGCAGAAGTTTGCGACGCCGCTCGAGCAGATCCGCGAGGTCGTCGACACCAAACCGTCCTTGCCCATACCGAACGCGTATCCCTACGTCGATGGCATCGTGGATTTGCGGGGGCAAATCTTGAGTGTTCTCGACTTGTCCAAGATCATTGGAGACGAGAGCAGAAGCGGCGTCAACCGCGTCACGCTCGTCGTCGAGACCGACGGTGGTTTGATCGGACTGAACGTCGAAGATCTGCATGGCGTCGTCGCGCTTCAGCCCAGCGACATCATGCTCGAAGGCACCCAGGCGGGCGAGGGGCGGTTGAATACGGTAGGCATGGCGCGACTCGACGGGTGTCTGGTCACGCTGTTGGACTTGTCCGACTTGTTGACGCGGACGCCCGTGCTCCATGCGTGAGCACATAGGAACTCAGGAAGATTCAGGGTACAATATGGCACTTCGTCTCTTGGCCGGCAGCAATCGCGGATTGACCGCAAAGGTGAACTTGGTGGCAAGCAGCATCGCTGCCGTCATCGTGGCCGTAGGCGGGGCCTACTTCTGGGTTCTGTCGCAGGTCTCCGATCTGCAGCGTCAGGGCGCGAGCATCGCGGCTTACCATGCGGTCGTCAGCGAACTGCGCGACGCATTTCACGGTGTCTCAACCACGCCCGCGGACCGCATGGACGAGCAGTTGCGGCGTCAATGGGCCAGTGATTGGCTGTCGCGCGTTCGCCAAGTCAGGGGTGGCTTGGACGGCGTGGCCGAGCGCGGCA